>JANLWG010000167.1:0-2535 GCA_031364405.1 Hyphomicrobiales bacterium | reverse complement strand
TGACCTCGAACCATAGGTTCCAAGCCCATAGGGGGCGGTATCGGTGTTGCCTTCCTCCACCATGATGTCGGCGGATGGAATGCCGATTTCGGTGGCGATGATCTGGGCCCAGGTGGTCTCGTGGCCCTGCCCTGTCGATTTCGTGCCGACACGAGTTATGGCTGAACCAGTGGGTGGTCTCGCATCCGATGTGGGTTCCGGTGAGCGCCAGATTTTCGCGGATGAAATGCACAAGCAGGGTGCGCGATTCGCACAGGCCTTCGACCAGCTTGCCGTTGACTTTGAGTTTGACGTGAACTGTCGACATTTCGGGTTCTCCTCAAGCGCCGGCGCGCGCCAGGGCGCGGTTCAGGGCACGTGCAACGTAAGTTCCGCCAACGCTGATACGATATTCGGGCGTGCCGCGCGTGTCGTTCGCCGGGTCCATGATCTTGCGGGCTTCAGCGACGGCTGCACCGATCGCAGCCTCGTCAGGTGCGCGTCCGATCAGTGCTTTGGCCGCGGCCTCGGCCAGTAGAGGTGTCGGGCCCAGATTGGTCAGCGCAATGGCACAAGTCGCGACCTTGCCGGCTTTCAAAGTCAACACCACGGCGGCGGCCGCAGTTGCGTAGTCGCCTATTTTCCGTTTTAGTTTTTCGTAGGCATAGGCCTGCCTGGCCATCACCGGAATTTCGATGGCGGTGACGATTTCCCCGGCTTTAAGCGCTGTCTCATAGGTTCCCTTGTAGAATGCTCGGGCCTTGACGGTTCGAGATTTCGCAGGGCCAGTGATACGGTAGTTGGCGTCCAGCGCCAGCATGACGGCCGGCATGTCGTTGCCGGGATCGCCGTTCGCGATATTGCCGCCAAGGGTTCCGACATACCGGACCTGAGGATCGGCGATGACCAGCGCTGTCTCGTGAAGCAGTGGAAGGTTTTTGGCGATCAGCGCCGAGGCCAGCAATTCATGCTGGGTGGTCATTGCGCCAATAACGATATTAGGGCCGATCTTTTTGATGCCGCGCAGGGCAGCGATGCCACCTAAGTCAACAAGGGCGGAAGGTTCGGCCATGCGTAGTTTCATCATTGGCAGCAGGCTGTGGCCGCCGGCAAGTGCGCGTGATCCCCTTGCCTTGTGCAGCAGCTTCACGGCCTCGGAAACGGACTTGGGCCGGTGATAGTCAAATGAACTGGAAATCATGAGGCATTCCTCCTATTTTCGCAGTCCTCTCTTAGCGGAGGTCAGCAGCGAATTACGTCACAGGCTGAACCGGCCATCAATGAGGCGGAAGCCAAAAATGCACCAAATGAGTGACATTGCACGAACGCCGGTTCTCGCCGCACGAAATGCGTCAGATGGGATGTTCTTGCAGGGCGTGGGCGCGAATCTTACGGTGTAGGCCGAGCCGCGTTTTGAGTTCCGCGTAATGGTTCCGGCTGACTGGAATGACCCGGGCACTGGGTTCTCCAACTTCAACAACGACGCCATCGCCAGACTTGCGCAGCGACCGTACCTTGTCGATGGCAATAAGATGGCTGCGGTGCACGCGCATGAAGAGGTTCTTGTCCAGCCGGTTTTCAGCCTCGGTAATTGACCACGGACAGAAATATTCGCGACGGCCATCATAGACAAGGGTGTAGTGGGTGGTGGCCTGAACCGCGCAAATCTCGGTGGCCGCAATGAGTTTGGTGATTCCCTCGCTCTCAATTGGTATCAGCGCGGTGCGGTGCAATTGCGATCTGGCTTGGGGGTCTGAAAGCGGCTCCTTCTGATTGGCAGTGTGGGCCTTATCTGGAATGAGATAAAGTAGAAAGCTGCCCGAAACGACAAAAGCCAAAAAGGCGACAACGATCATCAGCACGTCGCTTGTCACCGATGGTCCGAAAGATGAAACCGTCCGAGGCGCCCGCATAATCTCCATCCCCGACATTGCAGTGTAGTGCATGCCCGATACCGCCAATCCGAAAATGACGGCACTTATCGCCAGAGTTTGATGGCGGATATGCGAGTCAAATATGCGCAGGGCGAGATAACTCGCAGCAACGGCGATGACTACGGACGCAACGATGTATCGGGTATCGTGATGAAGCATGTAGCTACTGGTAATCGCGTGCATGCCGAGATAGTGCATGCTGACGATACCTGCCCCCATGATGACCGAGGCAAGCCCCATCCATAACCGTTTCGAGGTGCCGTTGCTAACCAGATAGGCAGCAATCCCGACGACGAGCACACACAACAGAAACGAAAGAAGCGTCAACAGAATCGAGAACAGTGTGCCATCCGGAAGCTGAGCCGCCAGCATGCCAATGAAATGCATGGTCCAGATGCCGAGGCCAAGCGACCAGGCAGCACCCGCCAAAAGCCCGCGGCGATTGAGGCCGGTTGCCGTTCTCGCCTGACCGGCGAGACCCAGGCCCACATAGCCGCCGAAGATCGCCATCACCGTCGAAAGTGCGACCAGGCTGGGAGAATGGGGTAATCCGAACCAAAGGGTCAAAGCAACCTCTTAGGCAATGCACGGAGCTTGCCGTTTGATGACTATAACCCTCAAA
>JANLWG010000104.1:0-25698 GCA_031364405.1 Hyphomicrobiales bacterium | reverse complement strand
CTTCAATCGCACCGACGACAAGCTGTACGCCCATCGATTCAGCGCGCGTTCGCACCACATTGATCGTCTGCGGGTGGCACGCGTCGCTGACAAAAAACAGCAGACGATCAGGCCGCGCCGAGTGGCACATCGCCATTGCTTCCGCCGCCGCGGTGGCCTCATCAAGCAGCGAGGCGGAAGCCAGTTCAAGCCCGGTCAGGTCGACCACCACCTGCTGGAAATTGAGCAAGGCTTCAAGGCGGCCCTGGCTCACTTCCGCCTGATAGGGCGTATAGGCCGTGTACCAGCCCGGGTTTTCCAGCACATTGCGCAGGATCACCTTGGGCGTGATGGTGCCGTAGTAGCCCATGCCGATCATCGACACGAAAACTTCATTACGATCGGCCATCTTGCGCAAATATGAAAGTGCGGTGCGCTCGGCCATCGCCTTTTTCAACTCGAGCGGGCGCTTTACCCGGATATTCTCCGGAACTACTGCGGCGATGAAATCCTCGAGCGATTTGGCACCAACGGCGCGCAGCATTTCGTTTGTTTCGGTATCGCCGGGACCGATATGACGGCGGATGAAATTGGCACGGGGCTCAAGTTCGGCAAGGGTCGGGCGGGTCATGGGTTCGCGTCCTCTCAAGCCGCTACGAATTTGTCATAGGCGGCTTTGTCCATGAGGCCGGTCAATTCGCTCTTGTCCTTGAGCTTGACTTTCATGAACCAGCCGTCGCCCTCGGCACCCCGGTTAACGAGGGCGGGATCGCCTTCCAGTTCCTTGTTGACGGCGATCACTTCGCCGGTCACCGGGGCATAGACTTCACTCGCCGCCTTGACACTTTCGACGACGGCGGCCTCGCCGCCCTTTTTCACCGCTTCGCCGATGGCCGGCAATTCGACGAACACCACATCACCCAATTGTTGCTGGGCATGCTCGGTAATGCCGATGGTGGCGACGTCGCCGTCGACTTTGATCCACTCGTGGTCCTTGGTGTATTTGACAGTCATGATCGCTCCTCAGCGCTTGAAATGATTGGGGACGAAGGGAAGGGTTGCAATTTTGGCCGGCATCGGCTTGTCGCGCACGATAAGCTGGATGGATGTTCCGGGTACGGACGAAGATGTTTCCACATAACCCATGGCGACCGGACCATTCACCGTGGGGCCGAAACCGCCCGAGGTGATGACGCCGATATGGCGGCCCGATGCATCGGTGATGATGGTGCCTTCGCGGGCGGGGGCGCGGCCTTCGGGCCTGATGCCGACGCGCTTTCTTGCGGGCCCGCCGGTCAACTCACGCTGCACGCGATCGGCGCCGATGAAGCCACCTTCGGCGCGGCGCCTCTTGGCAATCGACCACACAAGGTCCGCTTCCACCGGGTTGGTGGTCTCGTCGATATCGTGGCCATAAAGGCAGAGGCCTGACTCCAGCCGCAACGAGTCGCGGGCGCCGAGACCCACGGGCTTTACTTCGGGTTCAGCCAACAACGCATCGACGATGGCCTGGACCTTGTTGGCCTTGACCGAAATTTCAAAGCCGTCCTCGCCGGTATAACCCAAGCGCGACACCGCGAGATCGATGCCGTCGAATGCCACGCTGGATGCCGTCATGAATTTGAGCAACGCGGCCTTGGGCGCATGGCGCGCCAGCACTGCCTCGGCCTTGGGTCCCTGTAGGGCGATGAGCGCGCGATCTTCAATGCGCACGAGCGTCACGCCGGCTGGCAGATGCGCCTCGATCCAGGCGTAGTCGACAGCCTTGCGCGAGGCATTGACAACGAGGCCCAGGGTGCCGTCATCGGCGGGGGCGCTGGAGCGGGCAATCATCAGGTCGTCAATGATGCCACCCGTCTCGTTGAGCAGTTGGGTGTAGCGGATCTTGCCGGGGGCCAACCCCAACACATCGCCCGGCACCAGTTTCTCGAAGGCGCGCGCCGTGGATTCATGGTTGGGGCCTATGAGAAAAGCCTGGCCCATGTGGGAAACATCGAAGAGGCCGGCGGAATTCCTGGTCCAGATATGCTCGGTCAAGATGCCGGAGGGATATTGCACCGGCATTTCATAGCCGGCGAAGGGCACCATGCGGGCGCCAAGCTTCACGTGGGCTTCATAAAGGGGGGTTCGGAGGTAGGCTTCTTCGGTCACTCTGGGCTCCTGACATGGCGTGGCAGTCCGGGCTTCACCAGACCTGCCCCCTCTGTCAGATTACCTGAGAGATTTCATCCGAACCGTCACTCCGACACGGGCCAGACTTCGCTCCTTCGGTGAGCGGCCCAAAGCTTGGAACCGCTGCTCTCCAGATTTCAGATACGCTGCGGTCCCTTTGCCTGAGAGTTTCCGGGGCGGTTGCTCCTTCGGCGCCGGCCTAAACCGGTCTCTCCCGCGTGGCGTTTACGCTGAACTGGGAGAACGATAGGCGGGTTGGGGCGGAAGTCAAGGGAGGGACGGCGGCGTGATTGCATGTGCACCTCATTTGCGGTTTAATGCGAGACTTAGACAAAAGCCGAAGCCACAGGGGAGCAATGCAAGCCAGGAGGCACCGCATGAATATTCGTCCCGATCCAACCTTTTACCCATCGGCCAAGCTGGCGATGGAGGCACCAGTTGAGAATTTCGCTTACGCGCTGATGCTCAGCCCCGATTTCTCCAAGCCTGACGCCCTCGCCGTGATTGATGTCAAAGCAGGCTCGCGTTCCTACGGCAAGATCGTTCACACCGTCACCATGCCCAACAAGGGCGACGAGTTCCATCACTTCGGCTGGAATGCCTGCAGCTCCGCCCTGTCGCCATTGTCGGGCCATGCGTTCCTCGAGCGGCGTTTTTTGATCATCCCCGGCATGCGCTCGTCGCGCATCTACGTGATCGACACCAAGCCCGATCCAACTAAAGCCAAGATCCACAAAATCATTGAGCCCGAGGAAGTATTCCGCAAGACCGGATACTCGCGCCCGCACACCATTCATTGCGGTCCGGAGGGAATCTACGTGAGCACTCTGGGTGGTGGCGGACCAGACGGCACCGACGGGCCGCCTGGAATTTTCATCATGGATTGCCAGAGCTTCGAAGTTCTCGGCAAATGGGAAATAGACCGGGGCCCGCAGAAGCTGCATTACGATTTCTGGTGGAACCTGCCGCGCAATTACATGATTTCCAGCGAATGGGCGCTGCCGCCGCAATTTGAAAAAGGCATCGTGCCCGAGGACCTGCTCGGCAACCGTTATGGTCACCGTGTGCATTTCTGGGATTTGAGCGCCAGGAAAAATATCCAGACGATCGACCTCGGCGCCAACCATCAGATGGCGCTGGAGGTGCGGCCCGCCCATGATCCGGCGAAGGAATATGGTTTTATCGGCGTAGTAGTGGATACGACCAACCTCGAGGGATCGATCTGGACCTGGTGGCGGGAGAACGGCGAATTCAAGATCGAGAAGACCGCGATCGTGCCGCCGGAACCCGCCGACAAGAGCCTGCTGCCGGAATTGCTGAAAGGTTTCGATGCGGTGCCGCCGCTGATCAGCGACATCGACCTCTCGCTCGATGACCACTATCTTTATGTGTCCTGCTGGGGCACCGGCGAAGAGCGCCAATATGATGTGAGCAACCCGCGCAAGCCGAGACTCCACAGTTCGGTTCATGTGGGCGGCATCGCACGGCGCACCAAGCATCCGAATGGCAAGACTTTCCAGGGCGCGCCGCAAATGGTTGAAGTCAGCCGTGATGGCAAACGGGTCTACTTCACCAACTCGCTCTATTCCAGTTGGGACAAGCAGTTCTATCCCGAGGGCGTAGCGGGTGCCATGGTCATGGCGAGGCTTGGCGCCGATGGAAAGATGGAACTGGATAAGGATTTCTGGGTCGAGTTCCCCAAAGGCTATAGCTCGCATCAGGTGCGGCTGGAAGGCGGCGACTGTTCGACCGATTCCTTCTGCTATGCCAATTCCTGAGCAGGATGGGTGACGGCTGGCAAACCGGACTTTGGCTGGCCGTCATCGTGAGTGGCCTCTACCATGGCCTCAGTCCAGGCATGGGCTGGCCGCTTGCAGTCGCGGCGGGATTGTCGGAGAAGCGAGGGAGTGCGGTATTCGCAGCACTGGTGCCGCTGGCGGCTGGTCATTTCGCCGCCATGGCGGTGGTGTTGCTGCCGTTCGCGCTGCTCGCGGTTCTCTCCGATCACAGTGGCGCCATTCGCATTGGCGCCGGAGTCCTGGTGGTTGGGTTTGGCCTCTACCGCCTTATCGACCGCCGCCATCCGCGCGCGCTGGCGCGGATCAGGCCAACGCAACTCGCACTATGGTCATTTGCCGTCGCCATCGCGCATGGGGCAGGATTTCTGCTCATTCAGATCTATCTCGGGCTCGATACCACGGCAGCCCACGCCATGCACCACCAGCCGGCCGGTAACAGTTTCTTCGCGGCGCTCATCGTCTCCGCCATCCATACACTCGCCATGATCGCGGCCGGAGGCGGCATTGCCTGGCTGGTCTACAGATATCTGGGAGTGCAATTCCTGACCAAGAGCTGGTTCAACCTGGAAGTGGTGTGGGCGTTGAGTCTGATTGCCGCCGGAGCCACCGGTGTGTGGATGGCACTTCCTTGACATCGCTGCCCTTCCCCCGCATTTAACCCTCATGATCAAGCCACCTCTCACCATTCTGCTGGCCGCACCGCGCGGGTTTTGTGCTGGTGTGGTGCGGGCTATTGATATTGTCGAGCGGGCGCTCGCCCTTTATGGGGCGCCGGTTTATGTGCGGCATGAGATTGTGCATAACAGGTTCGTGGTCGATGATCTCAAGGCCAAGGGGGCGGTGTTTGTTGATGAGCTGGATGAGATTCCGCCCGACAACCAGCCGGTGGTGTTCTCGGCCCATGGGGTTCCCAAGTCGGTTCCACAGGAGGCTGCCGCGCGGCAGATGTTTGCCATTGATGCCACCTGCCCTCTTGTCACCAAAGTTCACAAGGAGGCCCAGCGCCATCATGCGCAGGGGCTCGAGATTATCCTGATCGGCCACAAGGGCCACCCGGAGGTGATCGGCACCATGGGGCAATTGCCGGCGGGCGCCATTACGCTCATTGAGACCGCCGCCGATGCGCTGGCACTCAAGGTGGGCGATCCCGAGAAGCTTGCCTATGTGACGCAGACGACGCTGTCGGTCGATGACACCAAGGATGTAATCGAGGTCTTGCAGCAGCGCTTTCCGTTGATACGCGGGCCGTTCAAGGAAGACATCTGCTATGCCACGACCAATCGCCAGGATGCGGTGAAGGAGATTGCGGCGCGTATCGATCTCTTACTGGTGGTAGGCGCACCCAACTCGTCCAACTCGAAGCGGCTTGTCGAAGTGGGCGAAAAAAGCGGCTGCCCGCGCGCCCTGCTGGTGCAGCGGGCGGATGGTCTCAATTGGGCAGCGCTGCAAGGGCTTCGCACCATCGGGCTAACGGCTGGAGCGTCGGCGCCGGAAATCCTGGTCAATGAAATCATCGAGGCCTTCCGTGGCCATTATGATGTGACGGTCGAGAAGGTGACACTTCGCGAGGAGAACGTGTCGTTCAAACTGCCGCGCGAGTTGCGCGAAAGCCCGTCCGCCGCATGACCGGCAATAAAGTCATTGCCCACACCGATGGTGCCTGCTCGGGTAATCCCGGTCCCGGCGGCTGGGGCGTCATTCTCGACTACAACGGTACGCGCAAGGAACTATCGGGTGGTGAAGCACTCACCACCAACAACCGCATGGAATTGATGGCGGCAATCTCGGCACTGGAGTCCCTGAAGCGGCCCTGCACCATCGCGATGCATGTGGACTCGGTCTATGTGAAAGACGGAATCGGCAAATGGATTCACGGCTGGAAACGCAACGGCTGGAAAACTTCGGCCAAGAAGCCGGTCAAGAATGTCGAGCTATGGCAGCGCCTCGATGCGGCGTTGGCCAAGCACAAAGTCACTTGGCATTGGGTGAAGAGTCATGCCGGGCATGATGACAACGAGCGCGCCGATGAGCTGGCGCGCGAGGGCATGGAGCCGTTCAAGCGGCGCTAAAGCTGGGTGAGAACGGTATCGGCGCCGGAGACATTGACACCGGATTTTTCCTCGACGTTTAATGTCTTCACCACGCCATTGTCGACAATCATCGAATAGCGCCGCGAGCGCTCGCCCATGCCAGAGGCGGTGAGAGTTACGTTAAGTCCAACGGCTCTGGCAAAATCACCGTTGCCATCGGCCAGCATCAAGATTCGGCCTTCAGTGCCGGAAGCCTTGGCCCAGGCATTCATCACATGCACATCATTGACCGAGGTGCAGGCAATGGTGTCGATACCCTTGGCCTTGATTGCATCACTCTCCTTCAGAAAACCAGGGAGATGATTCTTGCTGCAAGTGGGCGTGAAAGCGCCGGGCACGGCGAACAACACAACCTTGCGGCCGGCGAAAACCACATCGGTGGACAATTTCTGCTGGCCATCGGCGGTCATCACGGAAAATTCGGTGGCGGGCAGTTTATCACCTGGCTTGATGGTCATGATCGTTTTCCTGCTGAACTTATTATTGGAGAAGGTTTAGTCAACGACGACGGACTGTTCAATACCAGAGCCGCCGGAGGTCAGCGTGAGTTTGAGTGTGGTTCCCTTGAGTCCTGCCTCGTCCTTCAAATTATCGACAATGAGGCGCGCTTCAAGGACACCCTGCGAGAAAACCGGCGCACGGAAGTAAGCGGGGCCATCAGTCTCGACAAAAATATCTTCAACGCGCTGGCGAAGCTTGATCAACAGCACTGGTTTTCCGCCATCCACTGTAACGGCGGCTGAGTGTACCGGCGAACCGGCGATGGGAACGCGCCGCACCCATTCATCAATCAACGCGCTGGCAGCGCTGCTGGCACCGTCGGGTACGAGATCGAGTGCTGCTTGCGCATTTGCGGGAATGCAGATTTCCTTGCAGACCGCGAAGAAAAGATCGAGGCGAAGCTTGGCCAGCGTTGGGTTCGCGGCTGGCTTGACAACCACCGGAAATACAACGCGATGCATATATCCCACCGCCTCGCCGCCCAGATCATGAAACCGGCCGGGCATTGGATAAAGAACCTCGATTGAGGCAGCTCCCTGTGATTTCGTCCAGTCGAATTGCGGCGGAATGCCGGCCTCGCCGGGCATGCGCCAATAGGTTTTCCAACCGTCATCAAGCTCGACCGCCACACCAGCTTGCCATTGGGCGCCGTCAAAACCACCGTCGATAAGCGATACCCGATAAGGAGCCGGCACCTGAGCCTTCGTCATTTTGCCCAGGAGCGGCAGGGCGCCAAGTCCCAACATCATTGTCCGGCGTTTCATGACCGCCTATATGACCGGCAAAGCGGTTATTGCCAATCACGTTCGCGTCAACCCCTTGGAGCGCTATACGCGGGCGGCTTTCCGCGATATCCTGATATTCGTCCGGCAAGGAAGAGCGCCATGAAGGCAAAGTCCTATCTCGATGGCCAGGTATTGATCGCCATGCCCGGCATGAGCGATTCCCGGTTCGACCATTCGGTAGTTTATATGTGCGTGCACTCGAACAGCGGTGCCATGGGCATCATTGTAAACAAGGTGACCCCGCTGATGAATTTTGGCGATCTGGTATCGCGGCTCGACATTGCGCCCGAAACTGGCGGTGTGGAAATGCCGGATGATGTTCTGGGCATGGCGGTGCACTTTGGCGGGCCGGTCGAACCGGCACGCGGCTTCGTGCTGCATACGTCCGATTATTTTTCAGCCGATTCGAGTTTGCGGGTAACCGAGCGCATTGCCCTGACTGCGACCCTCGATATTCTGCGCGCCATGGCCAAGGGCGAAGGGCCGGAACTGGCGATGTTAGCACTCGGTTATTCCGGTTGGGCTCCAGGGCAGCTCGAAGACGAAATCCAACGCAATGGCTGGCTGCACTGCAGTGCAGATGACGATCTTCTGTTTGGCGCCGCCCACGAGGACAAATACAAACGCGCCATGCGCAAACTGGGGATTGACCCCGCCATGCTATCAAGCGAAGCAGGCCACGGTTAATTGCGAATTATGCCTGCTGTTGTACCGGAGGCCGTTTCTTGCGTTTGCGCGGCCGGGTTTTGCGGGCTGGAGCCTCCTCGCTCTTGGATTGAACATCGCTGGCAGCCGGCGGCTCAGCTTCTGAAGCAACTTCATCTGTGAGATTTGCCGTGCGTGGCGCCATTGGAGAAGCGCCAAGCGGCGGTGCGGCGGATTCATCGGCAGCCGGTTCCTCCGGCGTGGGTTCTTCCGGTGCAAGTTCTCTTAATTCAAATTCTTCGGGCTCAGGCTCGGTGACAGCAGGTTGCGGAGATTTGGCCGCCATGAATTTTTCGACAGATTCGGCCTTTTCCGCCATTGCAGTCCTTTCCGCCGCCGCGGCACTTATACGGGCTTCGACAATTCCGGCTGCGGTTACATCCAGCGTACGGGGTACCGGGGCCGGATCCTTGGCCGCCTTTTCCCATAGCCAGGTGATGGTGGTGCGGCCGCTGCTCGCGGCGTAGGGCAGACCGGCAAGTGCTTCGCTCACCTGCTTCGCCGTCATCGGCCTGCCAATGAAAAAGCCTTGACCGAGGTCGCAATTGAGTGCCCCCAGCCGGTCGACCTGTTCCTGATTTTCAATACCTTCCGCCACGATGAATAGACCCAGCGCATGCGCCATGGCGACGATCGCTTCAAGGATCACCGTGGCTCGTTCATCGTCGGAATCCGCGGCAATGAAACTGCGGTCGACCTTGAGCGTATCAAATGGCAATTTGCGCAAGCTCGAAAGCGACGAATAGCCGGTGCCGAAATCATCGCAGGCAAGACCCACGCCAAGCTCCTTGAAGCGCTGCAGAATCTTCGCGGCGCGTTCGGGGTATTGCATGACCAATGATTCAGTTACCTCGATCTTGAGGCTGCCGCGCCTGACACCTTCGCGGTGCAACAGCTGCTTGATATCGTCGATGAGGCTCGCTTCAATCAGTTGAGCCGAGGAAATGTTCACGGCGACGAATATGGATTCCACCGGCCGGAAGGCGCGTTGCCAGATGCCGAGTTGACGGCCGGCCTCATTGAGCACGCCGAGGCCGATTTCCTTGATCATGCCGGTCTGTTCGGCAAGGCCGATGAAACATTCAGGCGCCAGCAATCCGAGAACCGGATGACGCCAACGGACCAGAGCCTCGAAACCCGCCAAGTTCATGTCGGCAAGCCGGGCAATCGGCTGATAATGAATTTCGAATTCGTTGCGCTCAATCGCCCGGCGCAATTCCGATTCGAGCACGACGAGTTCAGCCCGGCCGTCGCGCATCGAGGTGCGGAATATTTCAATGGTGCCGCTGCCCCGCCGTTTGGCTTCGTAGAGGGCAATGGCGGCATCCTTGAGCATCTGTTCAGCCGGTATTCCGGGCTCGCGATTGTGGGTCACACCGATGCAGGCAGTGAGAAAAACTTCCTGGGTATCAAGTGTGATGGGGCGGGCCACCGCCTTGTGTATCATTTCGCAAAGGGCGGCAATATCGCGCTCGGGTCCTGAACCTGAGAACAGGATGGCAAACTGATCGCCGGGCATGCGGGCCACACTGTCGCTGGCGCCCACTTCCGATGACAGCCGGCGCCCGATCACGGTGAGAAGGCCATCACCGGATTCGTGGCCCAAGGCATCGTTGACGGCCTTGAAGCGATCGATATCAATCAGCAGCACATAGACGCTGATGCTTTCGCCCACTTCCGCGGCGCCAAGGGCCCGCTCCAACCGGTCGACAAACAGGGCGCGATTGGGAAGGCCAGTTACAAAATCATAGACGGCATTATTGAGCAGCCGTTCCTCGGCGCGTTTGGCGCTGGTTACATCGGTTAGGGTTCCGATACAGCGGATGGCGCGGCGGCCATGGCCCGGCATGGCGCGGCCGCGCAACTGGAACCATGACCAGGAGCCATCGCCGTGGCGCAGCCGGAACTCGCGCTCGATGGTGCCATTGCCTTGCTGTTCAGCCGCATCGACAGCGGCCAGATAGGAAGCGCGGTCGGCTGGATGCATCAACTCGAGAAAAGCTTCAACACCAGCTTGCGCCAGAAGGCCGGGCTGCAGATTGAGGGTGCGCTCGATCTCCTCGCCCACATGCAAATCACCCTCCTCGGGTTGCCAATCCCAGACATAGGCGCGGGCACCGGCGAGTGCCAGGGCGCGGCGGCCTGCCTCGCGGAAGAAATGCCTGGAGAAATAACCCTGGCTGAATGCAAGGTGTGCCAAGGTGAAGCCCATGACGATGAGGACGACGCAGAGTCCGGCCAACAGTACGGGTGAAATAGAGGTATTGTATTGCTCGTCGACAGCCGCGACAAAGGCAATGAAACTCCACAGGAGAATCGCCGACCAGGCTACCAGGGCGGTCTCGGCTTTGGTTTCGCCTCGCCGCCACTGGGAAAAGACGAGAATGAACCCCAACACACTGGTAAGACCGAAAACACCCCGGGCGATGCCAGCGGCAATGAGCGGCTCGGAAAAACCATAGACCGGAATGGTGAAGGCAAGCACGCCAAGGAACAGGGCCAAATTGCCAAGCACTGGCTGGTGCCGCCGCAGTTCTGAAATGGTCACCAGGTAGAGAATGAGGAACGCCGCCATCAGGCTTTCGATGAGGGCGCGCGAGGTGGCAAGCGACAGCGCTGGAATTTGCAGGGCGCCAAGAATAAGCGGCAGATGACCGGCTTCGAGCATCATGAAGCCGACACTGGCTATGCCAAATCCGCCAGCCGCAAGAAACACCGGCCGCGACCGGAAACCATAGAGGGCGAGCATGGCAAAGGAGAGTAGCACGGCGATGCCGAGCAGCGCGCCACGGAAAAAGGCGAAATAATCCTTCTGATCATCGAAATTCTGGCGCTGCCAGAGCGTTACGGCGGAGCGCGCCGGCTCAGAAATTTCAAACGCAACGGCGGCTGATTTCCCTGGCTCAAGTGTAAAAGCATAAGCCTGCTTTCCGGCGACGGACAGGCGTTGAAGGACCATCGAATCAGATGTTGCAATACTGTCGATATGTCCGCCAGGCGGCCGTGGCCAGACGAGGCCCGAAGACACGAAGCCTTGATCGGCGACAACGATGACAACTTCCCGGGACTTTTGCCCGCTGTTGGTGAAACCTCCGGTTACCCAATGGAATATTGGGCCTGGACCACTGGCATGCAGCGTCATGAAATCCTGCAGGCCAGCGGCATTGCTGGGTTTTCTGATGGGAATAACGCGCTGATCGGTTACGAAGGGTTCCAGATAGGGGCGGAGATCAATGCTCGGGCCGGTGGTCGCGACATCTGCGAGGTTTGCCGCGAGTGCCGCCGAAAGCGGCAGCACAATGGCCAGTACGGCCCACATCGCGAGCCGCAACAGGCTAATACAGTCCCTTATCGCGTTATGATATCGACTCATTCTCTTTAGGTAGCGCCGCATAACCCCACGTGGCAAGAAATGTTCGGTGTCAGAGGGCTGTTGGCCCCCCGCCTCCATGCCCCAGATGGGCAAACAGCAGATGATCGCGCCACTGGCCGTTGATCTTGAGATAAGCTCGGGCCAAGCCCTCTAGTTCGAAGCCAGCACTTTTCAGCAGGGCAACGGAGGCTTGATTGGAGGGAAGGCAAGCGGCCTCGACACGGTGCAAATGCAGTTGATTGAAGGCAAAGGGCAATACCAAGCGCAGCGCTTGCGTCATGTAGCCCTGGCGCGCGAAGGGTGTGCCGATCCAATAACCCAGTGTCGCGATTTGCGCCACCCCGCGGCGAATATTGGACAGCGTGATCGCCCCCAGCAGAGTACGCGCGTCGGTGGTGAAGATGAAAAATGGAACCGCGGCATCATCCTCGATATCGCGCCAGTAACGCTTAATCCGGGCGCGAAAGGTGGCGCGCGTAAGGTCGTTGGCGGGCCATTCGGGCTCCCATGGCACCAGGAACTCGCGACTGGCCAGACGAAGTGCGGCCCAGGCTTCGTGATCTCCCATGTCGGGGGCGCGCAGCATGACAGCGCCGTTGCTTAGAACCGGTGGCAGTTCCGGCGCAAAGGGCGATCTCAGAAACGCCATCGCCTCCCCCCGCTCACGCGAAACGGCCAACGATCGCGTCATAGGCCGAAAGGCCCGACAACTGCCCCACCGCACTGAAGGCTGGCGTCTTCGCCATGAACAGGCGGCGGGCGAGATCACGCACCTGTTCGGCAGTCACCATTTCGATCTTGGCGACCAGCGTTGCAATGGCGGGTACCCGGCCAAAGGCCAAGAACTGGCGGGCAATCTGGTCGGCGCGCGAAGTTGCGCTCTCAAGATTCATCACCAGACTGGCCTTGAGCTGGGCTTTGGCGCGGGCGATCTCGGCATCGGTCACGTTGGCGGCAATCGACAATATCACTTCGGAGGTAACGTCCATCAGCTCGCCTGAATGCTCGGGCGATGATGCGGCATAAACGCCGATCTGACCGACATCCTCATAGGCCGAGCCGAATGAGAATACACTGTAGCACAGACCGCGCTTTTCGCGCACCTCCTGAAACAGCCGCGATGACATGCCGCCGCCCAGGATATTGGATAAGACCTGCAGCACGTAAATTTCGGGGTCTTTGTATCCGGGGCCGGCAAATGCCAGAACAATGTGAGCCTGGTCGAGCGGCTTGTCGGCGGTCTGTGTGGTGGGAATGAAAGCCGGCAATTCGCGTTGCGGTTCGGTTCCCAAGCCCACCATGCCCAGCAGCTGCTCTGCGGCGTTGGCCAACTCGCGGTGATCGATATTGCCGGCCGCCGCCACCACCATGCGGGTGCCCCAGTAGTTGCGGTCGCGCCACGCCAGCATCTGGTCGCGGGTGACGGCGCCAATCAGGTCCGCCGTGCCCAGGACCGAGCGGCCAAGCGGATGATCGCCGTAGGAGGCCTGCTGCACCAGATCGAACACCAGATCGTCGGGCTGGTCACCGGCGGCGGCTATTTCCTGGAGGATTACATCGCGCTCGCGTTCGAGTTCTTCCGGGTCGAGTACTGACTCAGTGAATATATCGGCGAGAATATCAAGCGCCAGCTGCCAATCATTCTTGAGCACGCGGCAATAATAGGTCGTGGTCTCCATGCCGGTGGCGGCATTGATTTCACCGCCGGCCGATTCGATTTCCTCGGCAATCGCCAGCGCACTGCGGCGCTTGGTGCCCTTGAAGGCCATGTGTTCGAGAAAATGGGCGATGCCGTTTTCTTCCGCCCGTTCATCGCGCGAACCCGCCTTCACCCAGATGCCGAGCGCCACCGTCTCCAGATGCGGCATGTGGTGGGTGACGACATTGATACCGTTGGAGAGCCGGGTAATCTCTACGCTCATGACTTACTCTTGTTTCAGGCCCTATGGCGGGACAGGATAAAATCCCGGACAGCCACGCTGTTGTTGGGCAGCACTGTGAAGCGTTCTTCGGCGCTGAGCAAGGGTTCAAGCCGCAGTGGTAAACCGGGCCTGACGCCAGAGGCTTTCTCCACCGCATCGGGGAACTTGGCGGGGTGGGCGGTGGCGAGGGTTACCATGGTGCTGGCCGAGGCGGCCTGCTGCCTGGCCAGGGCATAGGCCACTGCCGTATGAGGATCGAGCAGTTCGCCGGTGGTGGCCAGCGTTTCGCGGATGGTGGCCGTCGCTGCTGCCTCATCGGTGGCGCCTGAATCGAATTCATTGCGAATAGCTTGCAACTCGCGGTCGCCGATGTGGAAGGCACCGGACTGGCCGAGGCCCGCCATCATGCGGCGCACCGAACCTGGATCGCGGCGGTGGATGTCGAACAGCAGGCGCTCGAAATTGCTCGATACCTGAATATCCATCGAAGGGCTCGACGAGGGCGTGACACCCCTCACCTCATAGCGGCCGGTCTTCAGGGTGCGGTCAAGAATATCATTGACGTTGGTGGCGATGATCAGGCGGTCAATCGGCAGCCCCATACGCTTGGCCACCAGGCCCGCGTAGATGTCGCCGAAATTTCCGGTGGGCACACAGAAGCTTACTTCGCGGTCAGGAGCGCCCAGCGCTAGCGCTGCTGTCACATAATAGACGATCTGCGCCATGATGCGGGCCCAGTTGATCGAATTCACTCCGGCCAAACCCACGCCGTCACGGAACTGGTGATCGTTGAACAGGGCTTTTACGATGGCCTGGCAATCGTCGAAATTTCCTTCGATGGCGATGTTGTGTACTGACGGCGAGACGACGGTGGTCATCTGGCGGCGCTGCACATCGCTGACGCGGCCATGGGGATGAAGGATAAACACCGAGGCATGGCGGCTCGCCTTGAAAGCCTCGATGGCGGCACCGCCGGTGTCGCCGGACGTCGCACCGACAATGGCGGCGCGTTTGCCCCGTCTGGCCAGCGCCCAATCCATCAGCCGCGACAGGAGCTGCATGGCCACATCCTTGAAGGCAAGTGTCGGACCATGAAATAGTTCGAGCAGCCACTGATTGTCGTCGAGTTGTTTCAAGGGGGCCACGGCGGGGTGGCCGAATGCGCCATAGGCGGCGGTCAGCATGGCCTTCAGGCCGGTATCTGGAATGGCGCCGCCGATGAATGGGTGCAGCACGCTGAAGGCAACATCCTCGTAGCTCCGGCCGCGCAGCCCACGGATGGTGGAGGCCGAGAGCTGTGGCCAGTGGGCCGGCACATAAAGTCCGCCATCACGGGCAAGGCCGGTCAGCAGCACATCCTCGAAGCCCAGTTCGGGGGCCTCGCCACGAGTCGATTGATAGCGCAAGCGGGCTCATCCTCTTGAGATGGGCCCTGCTTTAGCCGCAGCCACTCCGTGCATCAAGCGCCGGATTCTTTCAACAGTCCACGGCTGTAGAGACCGGCGATGACCAGTAACACCATAGCCAGCGAAAACCAGGTGATGGCATACTGCAGGTGATTGTTATTAAGGCCCGCCTTGGCGGCTTGCGGACGGGGAAAGGACTTGTCACCTGCCACCGGCAGGAGATGCAGCACGAAGGGTGCGGGTTTCACATCGGGGGCTATCGTGGTGCTGGCCAACATGGCGGGAACATCCCACCAGAACCACATGTTGGCCTCGACATCATTTTCGGGGCTGAAGAACCCGCGTTTGGCCATATGGCTGCGGATGATGCCTGTCACTGTAACGACGCCTTGCGGGGTCCCATCCAGCCGCCTGGCCTGACCGCGAAGATCATCGGGCACCAGGCCGCGATCGACAAGGACCATGGTCTTGCCGCTTGTCACCAGCGGCGTCACCACTTCCCATGCGGGATTGCCGTCAAACACAGCGATCATCAGTTTCTCGGCATCGTGGAGATAATGCCCAGTGACTGAGACTTTGAGGAACTCGGTCGTCTCGCCAGCCGCCTGACGCTCAAGCGCTGTCGAAATGTCAACGGGTTCCGCCGTGGCGCGGCGATCCAATTCAGCCAGCAGCGCCTGCTTTTCGGCCAGGCGCTGCACTTGCCAGAGGCCAAGACCGAGCAGCACCGCGATGCCGAGTGCAGCCGTCAGGACAACCGGCCAGATGCGGCGGTTCATTAGACTTTGTGTCCGTCGCCAGCGCCGGTCTTCCACTGTTGGCATAACAGAACGCCCTTGACCGGCCTGAGAAGCAGCATGGGTAAAATGATCAGCAGCGGAATGGCGATCAGCACATGCACCCAGAAGGGTGGCGCGTAAGCCACTTCAATGCCGAGGATCGAGCCTACGCCCACGATACAGACAAACAGCATGACGAACCATGCGGCGCCATCGCCACCATCGGCGAATTCAAATGACAGGCCACAGCTGGAACAGGATTTGGCGACCGTCAGATACCCTGCAAACAATCGGCCCCGCCCGCAGCGCGGACACTTGCCC
Source organism: Hyphomicrobiales bacterium (assembly GCA_031364405.1). Classification (GTDB taxonomy): domain Bacteria; phylum Pseudomonadota; class Alphaproteobacteria; order Rhizobiales; family Aestuariivirgaceae; genus Aestuariivirga. The sequence continues at coordinate 9,866 of JANLWG010000104.1, read as the reverse complement.
GCGATCCCGGTCTTGAGCGGCGAAATATCGGGATAATAACTCTCGGTCATGGCAGAGGGGCCTCCCCCATTTCCCTAAATTGTCATCGCCGGATTTATTCCGGCGACCCATGATGCCTCAAGCTCAATCCAACCGCATGTGGATAGATGGGTCCCCGCAACATTTGCGGGGATGACAGAATTGCAAGTAATTCATTCCACCGGAATGACGGCACCGGCCGAGGCCCAGATATAAATGCAGGAGAACAGGAACAGCCAGACCACGTCGACGAAGTGCCAGTACCAGGCGGCGGCCTCAAAGCCAAAATGCTGCTTCGGAGTGAATGCTCCACCGATGGCGCGGAACAGGCAGACGGTGAGGAACAGGGTTCCGATCAGCACGTGAAAACCATGAAAGCCGGTGGCCATGAAGAAAGTCGAGCCATAAATGTTGCCCGCAACGTCGCGGTTAAAGCCGAAAGCCGCATGGGCATATTCATAGCCCTGAATGGCGGTGAACAAAACGCCCAGCGCAATGGTGGCGACAAGACCCCACTTGAGGCCCTGACGGTCATTGTTCAGAAGTGCATGATGAGCCCAGGTCACCGTGGTGCCGGAGGTAAGCAGGATCAGCGTGTTGATCAGCGGCAGATGCCAGGGGTCGAGAATCTCGATGCCCTTGGGTGGCCACTCGCCGCCGGTGGCCAGAACCCGCGAGGCCTGGATGGTTTCGTTGGTGAACAGGCTGGCGTCGAAGAAGGCCCAGAACCAGGCGACGAAGAACATGACCTCCGACACGATGAACATGATCATGCCGTAGCGCAGATGCAGCGCCACAACCGGTGTGTGATCACCCTGGTTGGCTTCCTTGATCACATCGCGCCACCACATGAACATGGTGTAGAGGATGCCGATAAGACCCAAGATCATCACCCACGGGCTGGCGTGGATGCTGACATTCATCCATCGCACCGCGCCAATTGCCGTGATGAAGGCTGCAGTGGCTCCTATAAAGGGCCACGGACTCGGGTCGACCAGATGATAATCATGATGTTTTGCGTGCGCGTCGGCCATGTCCCCAACTCCGTTAATTCAAGTTTTCGTTGCCCAGGGCTTTCGCCTGCGACACTGTTTTTGGTTTGTCCACAGGATAGAAAGTATAGGAGAGCGTGATCTCCCTGATCGACCTGGTGTCGGGATCATCGAGGAACGCGGGATCGACAAAGAACACCACCGGTAAATCCACCGTCTCGCCAGCCGCAAGCTTCTGCTCGGTGAAGCAGAAGCACTGGATCTTGTTGAAATAGGCGCCCGCACTCACCGGCGTCACATTGAAGATCGCCGTGCCGGTCAGTTCACGATCAGAAATATTGGTAGCGCGGTAGTGGGCGATGTTCTGTTCGCCCACTTTCACCATCATGGTGGTCTGTTCGGCATGAAAGGTCCAGCCGAGGCTGCCCGCGGTGTTGGCATCAAAGCGGATGGAAATTGTCCGGTCACTGGCCTGTTCGGGTGCGGCATCGGCGCGCTGGGTGGTGCCGCCAAAACCGGTCGTCTGGCAGAACAACGCATAGAGCGGCACCGAGGCATAGGCGAGGCCAAGCATGGCAATTGCCACGCCGCTGGCATATGCCGCCACACGCCGGTTCTTGTTGTGATCGCGCGCTACCATCTCACAGGCTCCGCTCGACCAGCGAACTGCCGAGGCGCACGATGGTGGTTACAAAGAACAGAATCACAAGTCCCACCAGAATGAGCGCCATGGCGATTGCGCGTTTCTTGCGCCGCGCCATGTCTTCGGTACTGAAGGGCTCATGTGCCACGGGCTTGCTCATCCGAACAACGGCGGGAATTGGGCCACACCCAAGGCTCGTTCGGCCAAGATCGCGGCAAAGATCAAGAACAGCCAGAGGACCGAGAAGCCAAACAGCTTCTTGCAGGCGTGGTCGGCGGCCTGACCTTGGCGCAGGCGGTAAACCTGCACCGCGTAAAAAAGAAACAGCGCGCCCAGAATTGCCGCCGCACAGGTGTAAAACAGGCCAGCAGTTCCGAGCAAGGCGGGCAGGAAGGTGAGTGGAATAAGGATCAACGAATAAATCAGAATCTGGCGGCGGGTTTCATCAGTACCTGCCACCAGCGGAAGCATGGGCACGCCGGCCTTGCTGTAATCGGCATTGACATTTTTCCACAGGGCGAGCGCCCAGAAATGCGGCGGCGTCCACATGAAGATGATGAGGAAGAGGGCAATCGATCCCACATCCACTGAACCTGTTACCGCAACCCAGCCGATCATCGGCGGGAAGGCCCCGGCAGCGCCACCGATCACGATATTGTGCGGCGTCGTGCGCTTGAGCCACATGGTATAGATGGCGATATAGAAAAAGATAGTGAAGGCCAGCAGTGCCGCAGCCGCCACGTTGACCAGAAGGCCAAGAATAAGCACCGCACCGGCAGTCAGCGTAAGGCCAAAGCCCAGCGCTTCGCCGGGAAGGATCGCACCGCGCGGCACCGGCCTCGACGCGGTGCGTTTCATCACCGCATCAATGTCGGCGTCATACCACATGTTGAGGGCGCCCGAAGCGCCCGCCCCGACCGCAATTGCCAGCAGTGCGATAAAGCCTAACCACGGATGAATTGTGCCCGGAGCCGCGACGATGCCCACCAAGGCAGTGAAAACCACAAGCGACATCACCCGCGGTTTTAACAACGCGAAATAATCGCCAACCGTGCCCTGCCCGCCCTGGGCAACAGCGCTGTTGGCGATATTGGCGTGAATGCCGCTCATGTGACTACTTGATCACCGGCAGGGTGTTGAACTGGTGGAACGGCGGCGGCGAGGACAGCGTCCACTCCAATGTGGTCGCACCTGCGCCCCACGGATTGTCACCGGCGGGCACCTTGCGGGCATAGGCCGAAATCACGCCATAGAGGAAGATCAGCACACCAACAGACGAGATATAGGAACCCCAGGACGACACCATGTTCCATCCCGCAAACACGTCCGGGTAGTCAACATAGCGGCGCGGCATGCCGGCGAGGCCGAGAAAGTGCTGGGGGAAGAAGAGGATGTTCACGCCAATGAAGGTAACCCAGAAATGCAGCTTGCCGGTCAACTCGTCATACATGTAGCCGGTGAACTTGGGGAACCAATAGTACCACGCGGCGAAGATCGCAAACACCGCGCCCAACGACAGCACATAGTGGAAATGAGCGACAACATAGTAAGTATCATGCAGCGAACGGTCGACACCGGCATTGGCCAGCACCACACCCGTTACACCACCGACGGTGAACAGGAAGATGAAGCCCAGTGCCCACAGCATGGGCGTCTTGAATTCGATGGAGCCGCCCCACATGGTGGCGATCCACGAGAATATCTTCACCCCCGTTGGCACGGCGATGATCATGGTGGCGGCGATGAAATAGGCCTGGGTGTCGGCATCCAGGCCGACCGTGTACATGTGGTGGGCCCAGACGATGAAGCCGACAACACCGATCGACACCATGGCATAGGCCATGCCGAGATAGCCGAACACCGGCTTTTTGGAGAACGTCGATACCACCTGCGAGACGATGCCGAAGCCGGGCAGAATGAGAATGTAAACTTCCGGGTGGCCAAAGAACCAGAACAAATGCTGGAACAGGATGGGATCACCGCCCTTGGAGGGCACAAAGAAGCTGGTGCCAAAATTGCGATCAGTGAGCAGCATGGTGATGCCGCCGGCGAGAACCGGCAGCGACAGCAGCAGCAGGAACACCGTCACCAGGATCGACCAGACGAACAGCGGCATTTTGTGAATGGTCATGCCGGGGGCGCGCATATTGAAGATGGTAGTGATGAAGTTGATGGCGCCGAGGATCGACGAGGCACCGGCGAGATGGATCGACAGAATGGCGAAATCCATGGCAGGACCTGGCTGGCCGGTCGTTGACAATGGCGGATAAAGCGTCCACCCGCCACCAGTACCGCTGGCACCGGCTGGACCTTCGACAAACATCGAAATCAGCAAGAGGCCGAGGGCGGGCGGCAACAGCCAGAAGGAAATATTATTCATGCGCGGGAAGGCCATGTCGGGCGCCCCGATCATCAGCGGTACGAACCAGTTGCCAAAGCCGCCGATCATCGCCGGCATGACCATGAAGAAGATCATGAGAAGTGCGTGGCCGGTCACAAACACATTGTACCTGTGCTTGCCCTGGTCGAGGGCGGCATCGGCTGGCGCATTGTAAACCATCTGGGCCAGACCGGTAAAAATCTGGATGCCCGGCTCCGCCAGCTCAATGCGCATCATCACCGAAAGAAAACCGCCGATCAGGCCGGCAATGATCGCGAACCACAGATACATCGTGCCGATGTCCTTGTGGTTGGTGGAGTAAACATAGCGCCTCCACCCGGTGGGGTGGCCATGGTCGTCGTGCGCCGTTGCTGCGTATGCCATTGTTCTAGCCTTCTCTCAAACTCAGTTCTGCGCCAGTTGGGGGGCAGGCTTGATGGTGCTCAGGAAAGTTTTCAGCGCCGCATCATCGGGTGATGTTTTCAAAAGTTCGGCCCAAGCTTGATATTTGTCCTCAGCCACCACCCACACCTCGATCGGCATGAAGGCGTGATCCTTGCCGCACAGTTCGGAGCACTGGCCGTAGAATATACCTTCCCTCGTCGCCTTGAACCAATCCTCATTGAGGCGCCCGGGTACAGCATCTATCTTGAGGCCGAAGGACTGCACTGTCCAGGAGTGGATAATGCCTTCGGGGTCAGACGTGACGATGAGCTTCACCGTCTTGTTGACCGGAACGACGACGGGAACATCGGTCGAAAGTAGATAGGGCACTCCGTCTTTGTCAGCCTCTTCGCGGCTTTTGAGATAGGCATTGAACGCGACCTTGGCGGTGCCATCGTCGTTCAGCCCCAGGTCGGGATACTCATAAGTCCAGTTCCAACTCGGCTGGCCGATGACTTTAAGGGTCATGTCAGCGTTGTTGGGAATGTCGCGCTGCAGGTAGAGCAAGCGGAAGGAAGGAATGGCAATGGTTACCAGGATGATGATCGGGATGACCGTCCACAGAACTTCGACCGTCGTATTGTGTGTGGTCTTGCTGGGAACCGGGTTGGCCTTGGCGTTGAATTTCACCATCACATAGACCAACAGGGCGAGGACAAAGAGCGTAATGACGGTGATGATCGGCATCAGGATGACATTGTGCAGAAAATGGATACCCTCGGAAACCGGCGTCACGGCTTCCTGCAGGCCGATATCCCAGTTTTCCGAATGACCGTTCGCCGCGAAGGCATAAGGCGCCGTGGCCAATCCCCCCGCCGCGGCCAACAGCGTCATGATTTTGTTCGCAATCTTCATTGCCGCACCCTTCCCGACCAACATTCCTGGTGACCGCCCCTCGCGGCAAGTACCATCGCGGCTGATCCTTGAGAGATACCGCTGTTCCGGCGCGATTGTGAACCACATTCGAAGCCCGCCCGCAACGGAAGCAGGCGCGGCAAAACGTCATTGCGGCGGACGCCGCACCCGCAACCAGAATTCCGCCCAATTCTTGGCCGAAACCCGCGCCATGTCGCCAACTGCCTCCTCCGGCATCGGGGGAAAACGTAGTTGTTAAATTCCCGCCCCGGCGCTAATAGCCCCTGCAATACAAAGAAGAAGGTCATACTCCGTGCGAATCACCTCCGAACTCTGCAAACTTGCAACAACTGCGTTTCTGATCCTGTTGTTGGGTATCGCCAGCTTCGGAGAGGCAATGGCGCAGACGGAACAACCGGCCAAGAAGAAATTCGGACCGCGCCTGTCAAATCAGGCCACTGGTCAGCCCGCAGCACCTGCCGCTGAGATCGTGGCAACCCATGGAGCGTGGAAAATCCAGTGTGAGATCGACCAAAAGGCAAGCACTGCCGACGGCCAGCCCGCAGCGCCCCGCCAATGCGGCATGGTGCAAAGTGGGCAGAACGAAAAAAATCCGAAGGCCGCACTTACCCTTGTACTGATTAAAACCAAACAGGGCGACAAGTTCGTGACGATGATGCGGGTGATGGCGCCGATCGGGGTTTTCCTGCCGACTGGCGTGGCGCTTGAGATTGACGGCGCCGCCGTTGGCCGGGTTCCCTTTACCCGCTGCATGCCGCAGGTTTGCATGGCCTTCGCCGAAGCCTCGCCGGAAACCCTGGCCAAAATGAAAAAAGGCAACGAAGCCAACTTCATCATCTATGAAGCGCCTGGCCTCGGCCTGCCGATGAAAATGAACCTTGATGGCTTTTCCGCCGCCCTGGCCGAACTCGACAAACTCTGATCCCACAGCGGCACTGGCAGAAGCGGGCGACGTCGCCTATCTTGGGCGTACCCAGCCCTTGAAAGGACCGCCCGCCGTGCCAGCGAACGCGAAAATCTCCCTCCTCGATGATACCGGCCTGAGCCGCGACCGGGCTGTAGCCATCGTGTCCGAGACCCTGCACAAGGCTGACGACGGCGAACTTTTCCTTGAACGCCGGCAGAGCGAGAGTCTGGTCTATGACGATGGCAAGTTGAAATCCGCTAGCTTCGATGAGTCCCAGGGATTTGGGCTGCGAGCGGTCCGCGGTGAAACAGCCGCCTATGCGCATGCGACGGAATTTTCCGAGGAGGCCCTCAAACGGGCTGCCGCGGTTTGTCTCACCGCAACGCGTGGCGGCCAGGGTGGAACAGCGGCCGTTTCTCCCGCCCGCAGCAATGCCAAACTCTATGTCGACAGCAATCCGTCCGCGGCGCTGGGTTTCTCCCAGAAGATCGACCTCCTGCAAAAAGCCGACAGCTATGCCCGTGGTCTCGACTCGCGGGTCCAGCAGGTATCGGTGTCGCTGGCCGCCGACTGGCAGTCGATCGAAATCATTCGCGCCGACGGCAGCACCTACCGTGACATTCGCCCGCTGGTGCGCTTCAATATTTCGGTGGTTTCGTCGAATGGCAAAGAGCAGGGCCAGGGCAGCCACGGACTCGGCGGGCGCGGCGATCCGCTGTCCTATCTCACTGAAGACATTTGGCAAGACGCCGCCCGCGAGGCGCTGCGCCAGAGTCTGGTTTCGCTCGAAGCAAAGCCCGCACCCGCCGGTGAGATGGATGTGTTGTTGGGGCCGGGCTGGCCCGGCATTCTGCTGCATGAAGCCATCGGCCACGGGCTGGAAGGCGATTTCAACCGCAAGAAAACTTCGGCCTTCGCGGGGCTGATGGGCCAGCGCATTGCCGCCAAGGGTATCACCGTCGTCGATGATGGTACGATCCCCAACCGGCGTGGCTCGATCAGCATCGATGATGAGGGAACGCCTTCCAACTGCACCACGCTGATCGAGGACGGTATTCTGGTGGGCTTCATGCAGGACCGGCTCAATGCCCGCCTGATGGGCGTGGTACCTACAGGCAACGGCCGGCGGCAGTCGTTTGCGCATGCGCCGATGCCACGCATGACCAACACCTATATGCTCGCTGGCGACAAGCACCCGGAGGAAATTCAGAATTCCATCAAACGCGGGCTCTATGCCAAATCGTTCGGTGGCGGCCAGGTCGACATCACTTCGGGCAAATTCGTGTTTTCGTGCACTGAAGCCTATCTGATCGAAGACGGCAAAATTACAACGCCGGTAAAAGGTGCGACCCTGATCGGCGCGGGGGCTCAGGCTCTCACCCGCATTTCGATGGTGGGCAATAATTTGGAACTCGATCCCGGCATCGGCACCTGCGGCAAGCAGGGCCAGGGTGTGCCGGTGGGTGTGGGCCAGCCCAGCCTGCGCATCGACCGGCTGACAGTGGGCGGAACAGCCGCCTGAGCATGCAGGCGCGTTTCGTCACCGGGCCGATCATGCGCCATGCGGTGATCATGACTTTTACCAACGCATTGGCCGCTCGACCTATCTGGCGCTGCGGGTGGAGCCACGCATCTGGCGCAGTTGTTTATCTGGACGCTCACTCCGGGCTATGTGCTGGCGGGCACCGCCGTTGGTTCGGTTATCTTCGGTATTGCGTCGGTGCTCGCAGCCTATAGGATCGTTGGCGGGATCGAACACAAAATGGTTTGAACGGAGATTGGCATGGCGCTGATGGACATTCTGGCAGCAGCACAGGGTGGAGCGCTTTATGCCAATGCGGGCAAGGTGGTTGACCTTGATCCAACTGAAACCGCGGCAGCGATGGCCGCCATGTGTCCGGCGATCGCACGCCAGCTCAAGGCCAAGTCGCAGGAAGATCCCGCTACATTCGAAACCCTGCTTGACCTTCTTGAGGAAGGCGCTGACGGCACTGTGATCGATGATGCCGGGGCGCTTACCGGCAGTGAGGCGATTGCTGATGGCAACGCCGTCCTCGTTGACATCTATGGCACCCGCAATGCGGCAATAGCCGAAATGCGCAAGCTCGCCGGCAACATCCCGGAAATTGCCCTGGCAAAACTTGCCGCCGTCAGTGCCACATTGGTGCTTGGCGCGCTGGCCAAGAGTCACGTTCCCATGGCGCTGTCAGAAGCTGCTCCAGCCGCATCGAGCAACGGCGGTGGAATTATCAGCATGATTGTGGCGGCACTCATCAAGGGTGTGATGCAGAGTGTGACACGCCAGCTGGCACCGCGCCGGCGGCGGCGCTACACTAGTTATGCGACCCGCCGCCGCAGCGGGCGCGCGGCCACCAAACGGCGGGCGCGCGCGCCTTCGTTCGAGGACGTCTTCGGCGAAATTCTCGGTAGCAGGCGAAACTAGTTTGCACGCGGCAGCCGCCGGTACTGGGCCGAGCGCTCTTCAAGGGCCAGTGCGGCGTTGACCGTGAGCGGCAATCCGGCCGCCCAGTCAATGTCGGCGCGGGTGACGCCGATATCCCGCAGCATGTAGTCATCATACTCGTTGAGCTTGCTGACCGAACGGCGGGCGCGCCAGTTGCGCAGCAGCCGGGCAACAAGCGAGCCTCCGCTGCCAGCGTCAAATGAAGCAGCATGGTTCAGGGCATAGTCTCTCATGACACAATCCTCCTCTGCCGCAAGAAGACTGATTTCTCTTGCGTCAAGCCACCCGAAAGCGGCTCGAAATCACGGTGGTGATGGGCTGAATTTGGAAGATTTCTATTGATTTGTCTAACGAATGTATTTTATAGTATCGATCACTTTAGTTGATGAGTTGGACACGCCATGATCCCCAATCTCGACATCGATCTGCTCAAGACTTTTCTCGCCATCGCCGATACCGGCAGTTTCACCCGGGCCGCAGCAGAAGTCCACAAGACCCAGTCGGCGGTTTCCATGCAGATGAAGCGTCTCGACGAACTGCTGGGCCGCCCGCTGTTTGCCCGCGACGGCCGCGCCAGCCGCTTTACCCCCGATGGCGAACGGCTGATCGAATATGCCAGGCGCATGGTGACCATCAACGACGAGGCGGTCTCGGCCTTTACCAGACCAGAACTCACCGGTACGGTGCGCTTTGGCACGCCCGATGATTATGCCGACCGTTTCCTGCCCGAAATCCTCGCGCGATTTTCACGCACCCATTCCCTGGTGACAGTCGATGTGGAGTGCCTGAACAGTCTGGATTTGTTCGAGCGCACCAAGCGCGGCGAGATGGACCTGGCGCTGGTCACTTTCGGCTGCGATGTGGTGACCGATGAGCCGGTGCGGCGCGAGCCTCTGGTGTGGGTCACCTCGGCCAAGCACAATGTGCATATGCTTGAGGTGCTGCCGCTGGCCAGCCCCCACTGCGAATGGCGCAAAGCCGTGTTGACGGCGCTCGACTCGCAGAAGCGGAAATTCCGCATCGCCTATTCCAGTTCCAATTCGAATGCGATCAACGCCGCCGTGCACACCGGGCTTGCGGTGGGCGCGGTGCCCGAACTCTGTGTCAGGCCCGGCATGCGCGTGCTGACCGAAAAAGACGGA
>JANLWG010000074.1:0-10693 GCA_031364405.1 Hyphomicrobiales bacterium | reverse complement strand
CTTCAATGATGCCGTTGCCGGTTGCGGGATAGTTGCCGGCGCTGTAACCGGCAGCTTTCATCGCATCCAGTATCGCTACCGTGCTGGCCGGCGTGTCGTAGCCTACGCCGTTGCCGATGCGGCCGTCTTTGATTGGATAGTTGGCGAGGATGATTGCGACTTTGCGATCGGCGGGTGCAGTTTGGCGCAGGCGCACCCAGTTGGCGGCGAGGCTGGCGACGAATTCGACCCGGTCGCGTACTGGTTTGTAGGTGACGATCCGGCATTGGGTTGGCTCATGCCAGTGGGTATCGGCTTTGAATGAGATGGCGCGCGACATGATGCGGCCGTCCAGTTCGGGCAACACTACATTCATCGCGAGATCGCGGGCACCAAGGCCCTGCGAATTCTCGCGCCAGTCTTCTTCCGAACTTCCGGCCAGAACAACTTGCAACACCGGGCAATTGAAGCCCGCGAGAGGATCGCCGCCGCCGCCGGAGGTTACCGCAAAGCTGGTGGCATTGAGGATTATGCCGGGAAAACTCAAGGTGCGCCGCACCAGTGCGGCACTGGTGTCATCCTTGAGACTTGCCACATAGATGGCAATCGTGCCGATGCCGCGTTTGTCGAGGGCATCAACGAGGGCATCGATGGGAGCGGTCTGTGCGCCTTCGACGACGGAGCGATAGAAGGTGATGGCGGCGGTTGGCCTTTGCGCGGTTGTGGTGTTGCGGTAAATGCCGGCTTTGGGAAGGGCCGTGGCTGGTGGAGGTGCTGGTGTATGGTGCAGAATGTGCTGGCAATGGGCGAGGAAACTCTGGGCATTGAGTTCGCCACCGGCCACCAGATATTGGCGCAGACGCTCGCAATGGGCGGGCGTTAGCGTCGAGCGGGCGGTTAGTTCGGCATCGGGGTTGGCATCGCCGGGCAACACCGCAAGGTGAATGCCTTGCTCTCTGGCGAGAGCTTCCACCTGATCGAGGCCATAGCTCCAGTAGGAGGCGCCACCCAGCAGCCGCAGCACGATGAGTTTGGTTTTGGCCAGGGTCTTTTCGGCATAACGGTCGACCGAGAGATTGTGCTGGAGCTGCAGGAGATTGGCAAGACGCAGGCTCGGGCCGGGCACCGCGTCATGGGCACGGGCGAGCGTTGCGATTTCGCTGTCGGCGGCTGACAGCACCACGATGTCGGCTGGCTGCTGCTTGAGATCGACCGCTTCGGCAGCGCCGTCGATAACGCCCGACGTGGTGGCGAGGAGGTGCATCAGCCGGCGAGCGATCGTTCAATCGCCACGCGGTCCAGGTGTTTTTCACCGATCACCACAAGTTCAGTGCCGCGGGTTTCTCCTGGTTTCCACGGCCGGTCGAAATAACTGTTGAGGCGCGGACCGACGGCCTGGATCAACAGCCGTGAAGCAGAACCGTTGAGATCGGCGAAGCCTTTGAGGCGCAGGATATCGTGGCTGGCTATGGTTGTCTCAATGCGGCGGAGCAGGGCATGTTTATCGGCTGCCTGGCCAAGCGACACAATGAAAGTGACAAAATCATCGTGGTCGTGCTGTTCCTCGCCCTCCATCTCGTGGTGTGATGGACGATTATGCATATCGTCTTCCGCTTCGGCGGAAATTCCGAGAAGCATCGAAAGATCGAGTGCCCCCCGTTTGGCCGGAACGATGCGAGTGCCGTTGCGCACCTGTAGTTTCAGGCCGCGCGTAAGTTTTTCAAGTTCATCGCTGTCAACCAGATCGGTCTTGTTGAGGATCACCATGTCGGCGCAGTTGAGCTGGTCCTCGAAAAGTTCCTCGATGGGGTTCTCGTGATCGACATTGGGATCGGCGGCGCGTTGGCGCGCAACAGCCTCCTCATCATCGGCAAAGCGCCCCTCGGCCAGCGCCTTGGCATCGACGACGGCGATAACGCCATCGACGGTCACCCGTGACTTGATCTCCGGCCAGTTGAAGGCGCGGATCAGGGGTTGGGGCAGGGCGAGGCCCGATGTCTCGATGACGATGTGCCGGGGCGGATCGGCACGGTCGAGCAGTTTCTTCATGGCTGGCACGAAATCGTCGGCCACGGTGCAGCAGATGCAGCCGTTCGACAATTCGATCACATCCGCCTCGCGGCATAATGCGTCGCCGCAGCCTTTGATGATTTCACCATCAATGCCGACATCGCCGAACTCGTTGATGATGAGGGCGATGCGACGGCCCTGAGCGTTCTCGAGCAGGTGGCGGATCAGTGTCGTCTTGCCGGCGCCAAGAAAACCGGTGATGACGGTCGCTGGAATTTTCTGCGGGCTCATGTGGCGTGAACCCCTTTGGCGAATTTGTCGATAGCGATACCGAGAAAGAGTCCGATCAGAGTCCAGAACACCGCGCCAGCCGCAATTGCATTGGCCGCAAAGGCGGCTGCAAGACCAGCGGGCACGGCGGACTCGTGGGAGGCAGCGATGGGGGCGCCGATCACATGGGGGAGTGCGATCAAGACGACGGCGGCGGTCATGGCCCAGATCTGGCGCCGGGTGGCAATCAGATAGAGGCCGGCGGCGGTTGCGGCGATAGTCCCGATCCACCACAGCTGGCGCATGTGCAGATCGCCCGCCGGCATGCCGGGAAGCTCGGGCGGAAGTCCGGCGGCGGGTGCCAGCGTGGCGGCGAGAAAACCCAACAGGCCCCAGACCGCACCGTTGCGGCGCGTAATTGGAATGCCAGCCAGCAGTGATACGCCAGCAAGGAGTGCGGCGAAGGCAGCACCGGTCATCGCCGCCGTGACAGTGGTCGACAGAGTACGCTGCCAACCCTCGGCCGGGGCCCAGGCTTCGGCAGAATGGTCATGGCCGGCTGCCGCAGGTGCTGCTTGCTCGTAGGTCTCGGCCTGTAGAACCAAGGGCGTCAGCCGCACATGCTGGATGGCACCCATGATCAATCCCGCTGCGATCCCGGCCAGGATCGCAGCGAGGAGCACTCGCCCAATCATTTATTGATCCGGGAGGCCTAGTGGCAGGGAAAGCCAATGGCATGGCGGGTATCGTGGGCGGCGTTATGGGCCACCGCCATGTTGGAGAGGCCGACTGCATAAAGCAGCGTTGCACCAACGAAGATAACGGCAAGGCCCGCGGCGACGCGCTGCGAGATCGATAGTTGAACGGTATTTGTGCGTGTGGTCATGGACACCCTCCGTGCGACCTAAAGTTATGGGGCGCTAACCCCGGCGATACGTGGCAGGTCTCCTGACTCGCGGGTCGCTGGTTTGGCGCGGCCTTCCCGGTTGCCCAGTGGCCAATATTGCACGAAACCTCGCCGCTCACAGTTGCGGGGGCAGTCACGGATTTGGCCCCGATTGGGTCATCCACACCGTGTTCCCTGTTCGGCCTCTCATCGCATGATTTCGAGGCACCACGTCTTAACCTTTTGGCAGGCCAGGGGGTGTTTCGTCAACCCGATTACGACGGTTGGCAGGCCGGAATGCGACACCTCCCAATGAACTTCGCGCAGGAAACGGTCTCTTAACCCTAATCGCCGATGATCGTGAACCATGAGTGTTCGTAAAATTCTTCTGGCGTCTGTGAGTGCCGCGTTCCTTGCTGCAAGTGCAGCTGTGTCTGGCCCTGCAGCCGCCGCCACCCCAAACATCAATGCCCGACTGGCGGCCGAGGCTTACAAGGCCCTGTCGGCGGGCGATCCCACCACGGCGGTGCAATCCTACAGCACGGCGATCGAGTCGCGCGAGCTTGAACCTGAAGTGCTGGCCAACGCGCTGCTGAACCGGGGACTGGCCTATCAGTATCTGAACCAGCACGATCTCGCCATCGGCGATTATACAGCCGCCATGCGCATTGATGCGATGTCCGGCAAACTCAGAGCCATGGCGCTCTACAATCGCGGGCTTTCGTACCAGAAGCTCGGGCAAGATGGGCTGGCGATGGAGGACTACACCAGCGCCCTTTTCCTCGATGCAGCATTCGCCCATGCCTATTACAGCAGGGCCACTTTGCTGCGCGCGGGCGGACAATATCTCTTTGCCCTTTCTGATTACGAGAAGGCGGTCCAGCACGGCTATCCCGATTTGGCGCGGGTCTACTACGGCGAGGCGCTGACCTATCTTGGCCTGCAGCGCCCGGACGATGCCCGCACCGTGTTGAAGCTGGCGATCGCTGCCAATCCGGAGTTTCAGCCCGCCCAACAACGCCTTGCCTTGCTTGACGGCAGCAGCGTTGGCACAGAAGCGGCCGATCAGATAACCACCGCATCGATTGCCTCCGCGGGCGGAAGTCAACCAGCGAACGGTCAAGAATTACCAACTGCAACGGCTCCCTCCGCGGAACTCCTGGGCAGCGCCGCCACTGCCGAAGCGAGTGTCCAAACTGCCGGAAACACATCCGTCAAGAAAACCATTACCGAGCGGGTACCCGGGCAAGAAGCTGAAGCCGCCGAAGAAACGATTGTCGCCATAGAGCCGGTTTCCGATGCGCCCGCCGGGGAAACCGCCACTGCCGAAACTCCCGCGCCTGCGGTACAGCCGGCTGGCTGGAGCGTGCAGGTTGCGTCTGCCTCCAGTGAGGATGCGGCCTGGTCGACCTGGAAGAAAATGCAGGCCAAGCATCGCGTGCTGGCGAACAAGAACCCCGTGGTGATCAGGGCCGACCTCGGCACCAAGGGCACATTCTACCGGGTCAGGCTGACTGGCTTTGACAAGCAGGATGATGCCAAGAGCGCTTGTTCCAAGCTGCAGTCGAGCGGTGTCAAGTGCTTCATCAGCAAGGCCAGTTCGTAAGGCAGCCTCGGAGCATTATTTCGCTAAGAGTAGATCGATTGATCGGGCCATAAGTTAACATTTCATACCTTAAGCTTCATTCCAGTTGTGTCTAATTTGGATGGAAGCAGATGTTAGCGGACTATCAACGGCTGATGTGGCCCGAGCACTATCGCGATGCGCCCACCGCAGCCGGCCACACCAATGCCAAGCACGGCGTGGTAACCGGCCTCGACAATGCAATGATACAGGCGTTCGCGCGCGCCCAGTCTGACCTGTCAGATGAACTCATCAGCCACGTCCACGCGCGCGAGCCGGTGTTTTTCGAAGAGCTGGTGATCGATGTACTTTTCGCCATGGGTTATGGCGGGCGCCGGCGCGACCTTGCACGCAGGCTGGGCAGGAGCGGTGACGGCGGGGTCGACGGCCTCATTTCCATGGATGAACTTGGTCTCGATCTCATCTACATTCAGGCCAAGCGCCTGAAACCTGGATCTGTGGTGCCGGTGGGCGATGTGCGCGATTTCGCCGGAAGTCTCGATGCCCACCATGCCAGCAAGGGCATCTTCGTGGCGACCAGTCATTTTTCTCCAGCGGCATTCAATTTCTCTGAACAAGTCTCGCGCCGTGTCGTGCTGATCGACGGTAAACGCCTTACCGAGCTGATGATCCGCTACAATATCGGCGTCAAGGTTCAGCAGTCTTATCAATTCAAACGTGTTGACCTGGACTATTTTCGCCCGGATATGCAGCAGACCGCAGCTCTGAGATAATCTCGGCCTCGATCCACCCGAGCAGGAAAGTAGCTGCCCGCGCTTTGGCCGTTTCGGGATCATCCAGGGCGGCAATCATCGCGCAGATCAATGAAAAGGAAACGCCCTGCATCGCTGCGTCCAGCGCCATGGCTTCCTCATTTCCCAGCAGGCGAAAGCGCGCCGCTGATCCCTGGCGCCACACCAGCAACTCCTGATCAGCGTCGAGGGTAATGGGATAGGGTGGCAGCTCGTCACATTGCAAACTTGCCCACAGGCTCGTGACATTGCTGCGTACTTTGAAACGCCGCAGAGAGGGGGATACCGCAATAGACAGCGTTGCCAAATTCGCGGAATCGAGTTCAACGAGATCAGTCAGGGTGACGACGGGTGCCTCGGGCGCTTCAGAGGCATCATCGAGGGCGCGCTCCAGTTCTGCCATTTCCGCAAGTTCGGGCTTGCGCTCAAAGAAGTGGGAACCGCGCAGGAACGCCGGAAGGTTAAGGGAATACCAGCGGGCGTTGGGTGGGTCCGATGGGTGCCGGGCGAAGTAGGTGCGGGCAAGCATGGTGAACTTGGTTTCGCCCATGTACAGCTTTAACTTTGGGTGATCGTTGGCGAGGAATTCCGCCATCTGGCGCACATTGGCTTGGCGCTCGGTTGCGGCAAAGGAAGGCTGCAGGCGATCGAGCGCCGCCGCCTCGTGCTTTGGGACGTTCTCGCCCACCTGTTCCTCATTCAAGTTCATGTATGGCTATCATCAGCCGAAATCCATGGATGACGGAGGCGGTGTTCACTTGCCAATCAATTGGCCGTCAGCGCTGTCATGATTACGTGAGTTTGCGTTACTCCTTAAGAAGGAAAGTTATCTTCATGTTAACGCGCCATTCGGCAACTTTGCCATTCTTGACGGTGCATTTGATATCCTGCACCCAGGCGCCTTCGACCTGATCGAGGGTGGAATCAGCGCGGCGTATGCCGTTTTCTATGGCGTCTTCAATGCTCTTGGGCGAGGACGCGGTGAGTTCGATGACTTTGGCGACAGTGTTGGACATGGGAGTTCTCCTGTAACTGCGACTTTGCGGATAAACCTGACCGGGTGGTTTTCTCCGGGGCCATGCTACCATATGATGGCGGTTCGTCATCCAGTCAGTTGCAAGGAATCATGGCCCTCCACATCATCAAGCTCTGCGTCGGCGTCAGCGAAATCGAGGAACTCGAACACTGGGTGCGCGAAGCCAGGGCTGGACGCGACAGCCTCGATCATGTGACCCGCAGTTTCCCCAAGCGAAGCAACGAAATCCTGGGCGGCGGATCGCTTTATTGGGTGATCCGCGGGATGATCCTGTGCCGCCAGCCGATCGCCGGTCTGGTTGCAGTGAAGGGCAAAGACGGGATCAACCGCTGCCGCATTGAATTCAAGCCGAAGATCATCCCGGTCGTTCCAGTACCCCGCCGCGCCTTCCAGGGCTGGCGCTATCTGGATGCCGCCGACGCGCCAGTGGATTTGACCAAGAACGCCGAGGCCAAAGGCATGTCCGAGAGGATGCGGCGGGAATTGTCGGAACTGGGACTTCTGTGAATCGCGACGCCGTTCTCCGCAGCCGGGAATTGCGCACCCGGCCCAAGTCTAGACAGCTATATTATCGATAAGCCTTGTCTTGCCGAGCCAGGCGGCGGCGATGAGGCGCAGGGGATCACCGGCTTTGATTGTGGCGGCCAGGGTTTCGGCATGGCGGGCTGTGAGATAATCAACCTTGAAGCCGAGTTTGGTGAGTGAGCGATGGGCGGCGCGGCAGGCGGTTTTTGGATTTATGCCATTTCTGATTTTTTCGGCTGCCTGTGAGAGTTCACAAAAGATGGCCGGTGCCTGCAGGCGTTCGGAATTGGAAAGATAGGCATTGCGTGATGACATGGCGAGGCCGTCTGCCTCGCGCAGGGTGGGCACGCCGGCGACTTCAATGGCGATATCGAGGTCCCTGGCCATCCGTGTGACGACTTTGAGCTGCTGATAGTCTTTCTCGCCGAACATGGCGTAGCCGGCACCGGTTTGGATGAACAGCTTGGCGACGATGGTGGCGACGCCATCGAAAAACCGCGGACGGTATTTGTCTTCCAGTCCTGCCGCGGCAGGGCCAGCCAATGAAACAGTGGTGGCGAAAGCTGGCGGATAAACTTCGGCTGGATCAGGCGCGAAAACCAGATGACAGCCCGCCGATCCTAACTTGCGCAAATCGCCCGCCTCGTCGCGGGGATAGCGGCCCAAATCCTCGTGGGCGGCGAATTGCCTGGGGTTTACAAGAATCGTGGCGATCACCCGGTCGGCCCGCTTAAGGCCCTCGCGCACTAGCAACAGGTGGCCATCATGCAACGCTCCCATGGTTGGCACCACGGCATAACTTAATCCTTCAGCACGCCACTTTGCGGTTGCACGGCGAAGCGCCTTGAAGGTGCGGACGATTTTTGGTCTCATGAACGGCGGTCTTTGAATTTTGGTACGGGCAGCAGCGGGCTTTCCTTTACTTCTTCCATGACGAAGTAGGAATGGGTGCTCTCGACCATCGGCAACGTGCCGACAACGCCGCCGAGAATGTCGCGATATTCACCCATGCCGCGCACTCTTATTTTGAGCAGATAGTCAAAACCACCGCCGACCATGTGGCATTCGAGAATTTGTTTCACCGGTTTCACGGCGGCGTTGAAGGCCTTGAGTGTTGCCTCATCGGTGGCCTTGAGACTGACGGTGACGAATACCATCAACTCCTGGCCGAGAGCCATCGGATTGAGCCTTGCATGATAACCCGAAATAACGCCATCCTGCTCAAGCTTGCGCATGCGCAGGGTGCACGGCGTGGGCGACAGGCTGATGCGTTTGGCCAGTTCGACGACGGGCAACCGGCCATCAGTCTGGAGGGCATCGAGGAGAGCCAGATCGATGGAATCCAAATCCTCCAAGTGAAGGGAAGTTATCGGCATGTAATCCCTATTATGCTCGCTAAAATCGGAAGTTATATTTGTAGCATGGTTCTAATTTAGCGAGAAGCGCTTTGCGAGTTGTGGCAAACAATCGCCGTCCCCGAGGAGAATCCCGATGCCATTATTGCCCGACCGGTCGGCCATTGCCGCAAAGCTGTTTGCCGATGAAACCGCCATTGTGCGCCAACTTGCGGCCGAGGCAACGCTCTCGGCGGAGGATCAGCGCCGGGTCGCCGAACTGGCCCGGCAACTGGTCGCCGCGGTGCGCGCCGGGCGGCGCCAGCAGGGCGGCATCGACGCCTTCATGCAGGAATATTCGCTGTCGTCGGAAGAGGGCGTGGTGCTCATGTGCCTGGCCGAAGCGTTGTTGCGAATTCCCGATGCTGGCACGGCCGACAAGCTCATCGCCGACAAGATTGGCGGCAAGGACTGGGAGGGTCATCTCGGCCAATCGGAGTCGCTGTTTGTCAACGCTTCCGCCTGGGGACTGATGCTCACCGGCCGATTCATGGAGCTTGGCAAGGACGCACGCACCGACATCGGTGGCTATTTGAAGCGCCTCGTCTCGCGTTCGGGCGAGCCATTTATCCGCAATGCCATGAAGCAGGCCATGCGCATCATGGGCAAACAATTTGTCCTTGGACGGACGATCGATGAAGCTCTGGCGGCGGCGAAACCATTTGAAGCCGAAGGATATCGCTATTCCTACGACATGCTGGGAGAGGCGGCCTTCACCAAGGCCGATGCCGAACGCTATTTCGCTTCCTACCAAACCGCCCTGAAGACGCTCGGCGCCAAGACCCGCGGCGATGATATTTTCGCCCGCGTGTCGATCTCGGTGAAGCTGTCGGCCTTGCATCCGCGCTTCGAGGAGAAGCAGGAGGCCCGGGTGGTCAGCGAGCTTCTGCCAAAAGTGGCGGAACTCGCCGGGCTCGCCAAACAACTCAATGTGGGGTTCACCATCGACGCGGAGGAGGTTAACCGCCTCGACTTGACGCTCGAATTGTTCGGTCAGCTTGCCCACGACGAGCGGCTGAGAGACTGGAATGGTTTGGGGCTTGCGGTGCAGGCTTACGGCAAGCGGGCCAAGCCAACCCTCGAATGGCTGGCGAAGCTTGCCGAGGATTCAGGCCGCAAGTTGCCGGTGCGGCTGGTGAAGGGCGCCTATTGGGACACCGAAATAAAACGGTCGCAGGAGGCAGGGTTTGCCGCCTATCCGCTGTTCACCCGCAAGGTTTCGACCGATGTGAGTTATCTCGCCTGTGCCAAATTCTTGCTGGCGCGCCGCGATTGCTTTTATCCGCAATTTGCCACCCACAACGCCCATACGCTGGCGGCGGTCTCAGTGATGGCGGGCACTGACCGGAGCTTCGAATTCCAGCGCCTGCACGGCATGGGGCAGGCACTCTATGAGCAGGTGGCAAGCGCCACGAAGCTCAATCAGCCGTGCCGCATTTATGCGCCCGTCGGCAGCCATGAGGACTTGCTGGCCTATCTGGTGCGCCGGCTGCTGGAGAACGGTGCCAATACTTCCTTCGTCAACCGCCTGGCCGATGACGAGGCGCCGATCGCCGAAATTATTGCCGATCCGGTTTTCGAAGCGGGCAAGCTCGCCGATGTACCGCATCCGCGCATTCCACTTCCCGCCAATATATTCAGTGGACGGCGCAATTCGGCAGGCCATGCCACGTGGGACGATGCCACGCGCGAGCGGCTGATGAGCGGCATCAACAAGGTGCTGTCGTCGAAGGTCGAGGCTTCGGCATTGGTCAATGGCGAGGCGATGGGGCAGGGACCCTCGCGCGAAATTACATCGCCCCATGACCGGCGGATAACAGTGGGCTCAGTGCGCGAAGCCGATGATGCAGCGGTAACGAAGGCGATGACGTTCGCCGCCGCGGCGCAATTTGACTGGGACCAGTTGGGTGGTGGCAGGCGCGGAGCGATCCTCGAGCGTGCCGCCGATCTCTATGAAGCCAACACTGAACGGATGCTGGCGCTGCTCATCAGGGAGGCCGGCAAATCGCTCGACAATGCGGTGGCGGATTTGCGCGAGGCGGTGGATTTCCTGCGCTACTACGCAGCGCGGGCGCGCGCCGATTTCAGCAGTGCCATGAGGCTTCCGGGGCCAACGGGTGAACGCAACGAAATCTCGCTGCATGGCCGGGGAGTGTTTGCCTGCATTGCGCCGTGGAACTTTCCCCTGGCGATCTTCACCGGCCAAGTTGCTGCCGC
>JANLWG010000409.1:0-2780 GCA_031364405.1 Hyphomicrobiales bacterium | reverse complement strand
CAAAACCTTGTCGTCGCGGTCGAGCAGCGTTGCCCCGTGCTGCTGGCCCGAAAGGCCGATGCCCTCAACCGCCGCCACCGCCTTGGGCTTGGCTTTTGCCAATGCCTTCACCACATTGTTGCAGGCCTTCCACCAATCCTCGGGTGCCTGTTCCGACCAGCCTGATTGCGGGCGCGAGACTTTGAGTGCTGCGGTAGCCGTTGCGATGATCCTCTGTCTGGTGTCGATCAGCACACCTTTGACAGAAGAAGTTCCGATATCGAGACCCAGATACATGGCGGCATTCCTATGGCAAATTGTCGCGAACAAAAATATCAATGCCAATGTGTTCCATCGCTTCGAAGATCGGCGTCTTGTCGGTCTTCGCCATGAAAACCCGAATGGCGCTGCGCACTTCATGGCCAGCATCCTGATTGATGATGGCGTCGATGGCGCCATCGACCAGGGCCGGCCGCGATTGCTCGGTCAATTCATGGGCAATGTAAACCACGTCGTTTTTGCGGTCGGATTTTTCCAGCGCCTCGAGAATGCCGCGTGTTCCGGCGCCCACATTATAGAGCCCGATCATATCGGGATGTTCGGCCAGCAATTGTACAGCGACCGCCCTGACCATTTGCCAATCGTCACGGCCTTCGCGCACCGGCAGAACCGTGAGCTGCGGATGTTCGTGCATCATCACCTGTTCGAAACCGAATTGCCGCTCGATATGATCGCGCAACGAAAGTGAGCCGGCAATCAATCCCACCTTGCCGCGCCGGTCACCGAGATAGCGCCCCATCAGGGTGGCGGCGGTGCAGCCCGCCCCCGAGTTGTCAATGCCCACATAATGCGCCCGCTTTGATCCGGGCACATCGGAAACCAGAGTAACAACGGTGACGCCACGCTCGCTCAAACCGTTGATGGCTTCCTTCACCCGTGGATGATCGAGCGCCACCACGGCAACACCATCATAGATGTCGCCGATCTGGTCGAGCGTGCGCGCCGGCACTTCGGCGTCGAACACATCGGTCAGGCGCAAGTCAATGTTGACTTTGTCCTGCGTCATGCGGCTTGCTGCGTCGCGACACTCACGCCCGCCTGCCGCGCCACATCTTCGATGGTAGCCCTTCCCATCCCCTCATGAGAGTCCGGCTGGAGCATTTTGTCAATTCCTGATAGGCGTATGTCAACAAACGGAGCCCCGATGCCGCCGCACCACCTGGCCGTCAATCTCAACACCGTAAATTTCACCGCGTCCGAGGCCGTTCTGGCAGCGGGGCAGGGGCTCACGGCGAGCGTGTTCCGCTATCGTTCAGGTGCCGCCGCCCTGCGCATCACCAACGCTGTGGGCGAGATCATCGCGCTGCCCTTTCACGGCCAGCAGATCTGGGATGCGACCTTCCACGGCCGAAGGCTAACGATGCGATCAATGTTCGATGAGCCCTTAGCCACCACCGAATATCTGCGTAACTACGGTGCATTTTTCCTCCATTGCGGCGCCACCGCCATGGGCAATCCCGGCCCCGGCGATAGCCATCCCCTCCATGGCGAATTGCCGAACGCAACCTATCAGTCAGCCGAGCTCATCGTTGGCGAGGATGAGGATGGCCCATACATCGGGCTGACCGGCACCACCCGCCACACCGTCGCCTTCGCTCATAATTATGAAGCGCGGCCCACGCTGAAACTGCATGGCGGCAGCGGCCGCATCAAACTCGATCTGTCGATCCGCAATCTCAAGAATTCAGCCATGGACCTGATGTACCTCGCCCACATCAATTTCCGCCCCGTCGATGGCAGTACCCTTGTCGATACGGTTCCCGACGAACTCAAACATATCCGTGTACGGACGAAACTGCCAGAATTCTTTCAACCCAGCGAGAACCACCGGCAACTCATCGAACTGCTGAAAGCCGATCCAGCCCGGCACCGTGAAATACTGCCGGGTAGAGTTATCGATCCCGAACTGGTGATCGCCATGGACTTCAAAGCCGGCCCCGATGGCTGGGCCCACGCCATGCAAATTCTAAGGGATGGCTCCGCTGATTTCGTCAGCCATCGGCCAGAAGAGCTGGCCCACGGCGTGCGCTGGATTACCCGCACCGCCGACCAGGATGCGCTCGGCCTTTTCCTGCCCGCCACCGCGGAGGCTGATGGCTTCACCGCCGAGAAAGCCAAAGGTCACATACTGACCTTGCCGCCCAAGGGCGAATTCCATTGCCGCATGGCCTTCGGCGCCCTCACCCCGGAAGAGACCAGGGACCTGCATGCGCGGATCAAGGCGGTAGTGAAAGTTTGGCATCCATGAGATTGACACGCCTTTATCTTGACCGCCGGCGCCATTGCGCTATCAGGAATCTCCGCTAAGCTGCTGAACGATGATCGGGTGAAGAAACCTTATTTCGGTGGCGAACTATGAGTGAATCCAAGTCTTCCTATCCGCGCGACATGAAGGGCTATGGCCGCGCCATCCCCGACCCGAAATGGCCCGGCGGTGCCCGCGTCGCGGTTCAGTTCGTTCTCAACTATGAAGAGGGCGGCGAAAATAATATCCTGCATGGCGATGCGGCGTCGGAAGCGTTCCTGTCGGAAATTGTCGGGGCCGCGGCGTGGCCCGGCCAGCGCCATTGGAACATGGAATCGATTTATGAATATGGCGCGCGCGCCGGTTTCTGGCGGCTATGGCGCATGTTCGCCGGCCGCAAAATTCCACTGACAATCTATGGCGTAGCCACTGCCCTGCAGCGCTCGCCCGAGCAGACACAGGCGATGATCGAGGCGGGCTGGGAAATTGCCAGCCA
>JANLWG010000343.1:0-4455 GCA_031364405.1 Hyphomicrobiales bacterium | reverse complement strand
CGACCTTCCCGCCATGAACGGCGTGGAGGAGGTGGTGATCTCCAAGGACGTGGTTGATGGCGACGCCAAGCCGCTGCTGATTTATGCTGACCGCGACAAACAAGGAAACGTCAAACTGGCACCTGCCTCGGCCTGAGGATGTTCAATCCGGCCAAGCGCAAAAGCCGGGGCCTATTGGCCACGGCTTTGCTTTGGCGCTGCCGCCGGTCTCCGCGCCGCTTGACTTATGAGCGCCAAGTGACGGACAATATTATTGTTTCCGCAGGCATTGAAATCCATTAACCGCCAATCCATTTTCTACTGTGAATGTGGGATTGTGTTGGTGTCGAATCATCTGTCAGTTGAGTGTGGTTCATCGGGCATCGTCTCCCGGATAATCTACGGGGCGCCTTGGGATTGCGGCAATCTTGCGCAAGACTTCATGGTGGCCCGCCCGCGAAAGGAAAAAGAATGACAAAGACCGCCAAGACTTCCGGCGAAGGCAGCTTTGAGACGCTTCCCGTCCTGCCGCTTCGCGATATCGTGGTTTTCCCCCACATGATCGTGCCGCTGTTCGTCGGCCGCGCCAAATCGATCAAGGCGCTCGAAGAGGTGATGCGCGAGGACAAGCGGATTCTGCTGGTCGCCCAGAAGAACCCGGCCGATGACGATCCGGCCATCGACTCGATTTACCAAGTGGGAACCCTGGCCCAGGTATTGCAGCTCCTGAAGCTGCCGGATGGTACCGTGAAGGTGCTGGTCGAAGGCGTCGAGCGTGCCCGCGTTCACCGCTTTACCCCGCGCGCCGATTTCTTCGAGGCCGAGGTTGAGGTAACCCCCAATGTCGTCGGCGAGGCAACCGAGGTCGAGGCGCTGGCCCGCACCGCTTCGGCGCAATTCGAAAGCTATGTGAAGCTCAACAA
The DNA here is from genome assembly GCA_031364405.1 of Hyphomicrobiales bacterium. Lineage (GTDB taxonomy): Bacteria > Pseudomonadota > Alphaproteobacteria > Rhizobiales > Aestuariivirgaceae > Aestuariivirga. Next base: position 3,553 of record JANLWG010000343.1, on the reverse strand, counting down.
GAAGGTGCCGCAGGAAATTCTCGCCACCATCGGCCAGATCGGCGACTATCCCAAGCTGGCCGATACCATCGCGGCCCATCTCGCCATCAAGATTCCCGAGAAGCAGGAGCTTCTCGAAATGGTGTCGGTGCAGGCGCGCCTTGAAAAAGTGTTTGCCCTGATGGAAGGCGAAATCTCCGTACTCCAGGTCGAAAAGCGCATCCGCAGCCGCGTCAAGCGCCAGATGGAGAAGACCCAGCGCGAATATTACCTGAATGAGCAGATGAAGGCCATTCAGAAGGAACTGGGCGACGGCGAGGAACGCGACGAGATCGGCGAGATCGAATTGCGGGTGAAGAACACCAAATTTTCCAAGGAAGCCCGCGAGCGCGCCGAGTCGGAAATCAAGAAGCTGCGCCAGATGAGCCCGATGTCGGCGGAAGCCACCGTCATCCGCAACTATCTCGATTGGCTGCTTGGCATCCCGTGGAACCAGAAGAGCAAGATCAAGAAGGATCTGGGCTTTGCCGAAGGCGTGCTCGATCACGATCACTTCGGTCTCGACAAGGTGAAGGAGCGCATCCTCGAATATCTAGCGGTGCAAAGCCGCACCAACAAACTGCGCGGGCCGATCCTCTGCCTCGTCGGACCTCCCGGCGTCGGCAAGACTTCGCTTGGAAAGTCGATTGCCAAGGCGACGGGGCGCGAATTCATCCGCATGTCGCTGGGTGGTGTGCGCGATGAAGCTGAAATCCGCGGTCACCGCCGGACTTATATTGGCTCGATGCCCGGCAAGGTCATTCAGTCGATGAAGAAGGCCAAGAAATCCAACCCGCTCTTCCTGCTCGACGAGATCGACAAGATGGGCCAGGATTTCCGTGGCGATCCGTCATCGGCTTTGCTTGAAGTTTTGGACCCCGAGCAGAACTCGACCTTCATGGACCACTATCTCGAAGTCGAATATGATTTGTCGAGCGTGATGTTCGTAACCACCTCGAACACCCTGAACATTCCGCCGGCACTTCTCGACCGCATGGAGATCATCCGGATTGCCGGCTACACTGAGGAAGAAAAACTCGAGATCGCCAAGCGCCATCTGATCCCGAAATCCTCCGAGCACCACGGCCTGCAGAAGAAGGAATTCGAAATTACCGACGCGGCGATTTACGAAGTTATGCGCCGCTATACCCGCGAAGCCGGTGTGCGCAATCTGGAGCGCGAAATCAATTCGCTCGCCCGCAAGGCGGTGAAGGATTTGATGACCTCCAAGAAGAAGAAGATCAAGGTGACGCCGGAAGTCGTCAACCAGTATCTCGGTGTGCAGAAATTCCGCTATGGCGAGGCCGAGGGCGAGGATCTAGTGGGCGTTGTTACGGGCCTCGCATGGACCGAGGTGGGCGGCGAAATCCTGACGATCGAAGCGCTGATGATGCCGGGCAAGGGCAAGATGACAGTGACCGGTAACCTGCGCGATGTGATGAAGGAGTCGATTTCGGCGGCTTCCTCCTATGTGCGCTCGAAGGCCACCACCATCGGGGTGAAACCCCCGGTGTTCGACAAGCGCGACATTCACGTGCACGTGCCCGAGGGTGCGACCCCCAAGGATGGCCCGTCGGCGGGTGTCGCCATGGTCACGGCAATCGTCTCGGTGATGACCGGTATCCCGGTGAAACACGATGTCGCCATGACCGGCGAGATCACCCTGCGTGGCCGCGTTCTGCCGATTGGCGGTCTCAAGGAAAAGCTGTTGGCGGCTCTGCGCGCGGGCATCAAGAAAGTGATAATCCCCGAAGATAACGCCAAGGATCTGGCGGAGATTCCCGACAATGTGAAATCGGGCATGGAAATCGTGCCGGTCTCGCGCATGGACGATGTCTTAAAACACGCGCTGGTGCGCATGCCGGTGCCCATCGAATGGGATGAAGTCGCCGAAGAAGCCGCCGCCGCAGCCCGTGCCGCCGCCGAAAAATCCGGCGAAGGTGTAAGGGCGCACTAAGTCTCGGCTGTCAAAAACTCAGCGGGCGGAAGGATTTCCTTCCGCCCGTTGGCGTTGGCGCCCGCGGCTAAATCCCTGAACTGACTCGCGGAAAAATTTAACCTCCGCCGACTCTTGCCAAACGCCCCGAATCGCCGGCCTTTTAGGGGCGGGACAGCACTTTCTCCAGCCAGTCATCGGGGGCCGGGACGATGAACAAGAGCGAGCTCATAGCCAAGGTTGCCAGGGACGCCAAGCTGACGCGCGGCGAGGCTGGCGAGGCCATTGAAGCCACCATCGAGAATATCATGCGAGCCCTCAGGCAGGGCGACGATGTGCGCCTCGTGGGCTTTGGCACGTTCACGGTCACCCGCCGCAAGGCCGGTGAAGCGCGAAACCCGCAAACCGGCAAGCCGATCAAACTGCCGGCCTCGAAGCGGGCAAGGTTCAAAGCGGGCAAACTACTGAAGGAGGCTGTGAACGGATAATTCCTGACAGCACGTTCAAACCAAGTGAGCCCCGTGCGCCCTCAGCAATCGCACGGGGTTTTTTGTTGGGTGGTGTTCCCGCTTCCCTCACCCTGAGGCGCCCGGCAGAGCCGGGCCTCGAAGGGTCATCAGCTGCCTTGCACCGGCACGGTCGAAGCGGTAATGAACCCCGGGGGCGATTAGCTCAGCTGGTAGAGCGCTTCGTTTACACCGAAGATGTCGGGAGTTCGAGTCTCTCATCGCCCACCAGCCTTCGCGCCTCACGGGCTACTGGGGTGACGGAAATCCGGGTTCATCCGGGGAATGCCGGGTAAAACCGCCCATGCAACGTGCCAGCTTTTGGATTGTACACGGTGTTGCAGGCCTGATTTTCCTTTTCATCGCCAGCCTCGCCTCCCGGTTCACCCATGCAGGCGGCGCCGAAGTCGACCTCGCACTGGTGCTGGCGATGGATTGTTCAACCAGCGTTGATGAACGGGAATTTTCCTTGCAGATGGATGGCCTCGGCCGGGCTTTTCAACGTGCCGATGTCAAGGCCGCCATCCGCCATGGCACCTTGCGGCGGATCGCCGTCATTGTCGTGCAATGGTCCGGCAACCGCAACCAAACCACGGTCATTCCATGGACCATTATTGCCAACGACGATGATGCGGAAAGCTTTGGCGCAAGAGTTGCAAAGTTGCCGCGAAATCTGGCGCCAAGTGCGACATCGATCTCCAGTGCCTTGCTCTATTCCCAAGCGCTGCTTGATGAGGCGCCGCAGGCGGCGCGGCGGGTGATCGACCTGTCAGCGGATGGCCCGAACAATGTGGGAGCGCCGGTGCGAGAGGTGCGTGACCGGCTGGTGGCAACCGGCGTTACCATCAACGCCCTGGCCATTGTCAACGAATGGCCCGCCTTGAATGTCTATTTTCAAAATGACGTGGCGGGCGGCGAGGGCAATTTTGTGGTTTCAGCCAATGATTACAGCGCCTATGCCGATGCCATCTACTTGAAGCTCATCAGGGAAATCACCGGACCCGGCATCTCCTGAATGCGCTGGCAACATAGCTCCCGTAGCGCATCCCATGACCATTGCCGCAAGTTGGAATCCGCGGCCTTATGTATCAAG
>JANLWG010000284.1:0-1571 GCA_031364405.1 Hyphomicrobiales bacterium | reverse complement strand
ACGGTAGGAGTCGTGCGTCATGTCGTCTTCGCGGCTCCACACCATCTTCACCGGCGCACCGACCGCTTTGGAAATTTCAGCGGCATCGATTGCATAGTCCACTTCCACGCGCCGACCGAAACCGCCGCCCAGGAACGTGGTATGCACTTCGACCTGTTCCGGCTTCAGTCCGGTCGCACCTGCAACGACGTGCGGGATCAGTTGCTGGAACTGAGTCGGGGTGATGATGATTGCCTTGTCAGCCCGGACGTCAGCCGTGGTGTTCATCGGCTCCATCGGGGAATGCGACAGGAACGGCAGTTGATAAGTGGCTTCCACCTTTTTGGCTGCCTGGCTCATGCCGGTTTCGACGTTGCCCTGCTCACGGAACACTGCACCGGGCTGCTCGCTGGCAGCACGGATGCCATCCCAGATCGCCTTCTGATCGTTGTTGGCGTTCGGACCACCATCCCACTGAATTTGCAGCAGGTCTTTCGCTTTCTTTGCCTGCCAGTAGGAATCGGCTACCACTGCAACGCCGCGGCTGTACTGAACGACCGCTTTGACGCCGGGCATCGACTTGGCGCGGGAATCATCGAAACTCGCCACCTTGCCACCGATGATCGGGGACATTGCAACCGCGGCGTAGAGCATGCCGGGTACGCGGGTGTCGATACCGAATTGTGTCTGTCCCTTGACCTTGGCTTCGGTGTCCAGACGCCTTTGCTTGGCGTTGCCGATAAGCTTGAACTGGCTGGATGGCTTGAGCGGAACGTCCTTCGGCACTTCGATGGCCGCAGCCTTCACGGCGAGCTGGCCGTAGGTGGCTTTCTTGCCGCCGGGGCCGGTGACCATGCCGTTGGCCGCCTTCAGTTGAGAAGCGTCAACGCCCCATTCGCTGGCTGCAGCAGCAACCAGCATCATGCGGGCAGAAGCTCCCGCCTTGCGCAGCTTTTCCCATGCGTCACGCACGGACGTCGAGCCGCCGGTAAGTTGGCCACCCAGCAGTGCATTGATGTACACCTCTGCAGGCGGCGCGAACTCGACCCTGACCTTGTTGATGTCGACTTCGAGTTCTTCGGCCACCAACATTGTCATCGAGGTGTACACGTCCTGACCCATTTCGGAGCGTGCACACATGATGGTGATGGTGTTGTCCTGACCGATCTTGACCCAGGCATTCGGGCTGGCAGATGCGCCTTCGGCAGCGACAGCGACGTTGTGCCGGCCGGGCATGTAGAACCCGAGCGCCAGTCCGCCTGCGACCGAGCCGCTAACTTTCAGGAAGTCACGACGAGTTTCATTTTTGATCATATTTTCCATTTGTCATCTCCCCTTAGGCCATCTTCGCGGCTTGTTTGATAGCCGCGCGAATCCGAGGATACGTTCCACAGCGGCAGATGTTGCCGGACATGAAGGCATCAATATCTTCGTCGGAGGGATTCTTGTTGGTAGCGAGCAGTGCGGAGGCCGACATCATCTGACCGGGCTGGCAGTAACCGCATTGCGGCACGTCCAGTGCGACCCATGCCTTCTGCACCTTGTGGTTGCCACCGAGGCCTTCGATCGTCGTCACCTTTTGGCCGGAGACG
>JANLWG010000277.1:0-4123 GCA_031364405.1 Hyphomicrobiales bacterium | reverse complement strand
CATAGCTTGCGCCGTTGATGTCACCGCACTTCAGGAAATTGTTGACCGGCTTCAATTTCCAGAAATTCTCAAGAATCCCTATTTTCTCGGATTGCGGACCCTTTATACCGTGGTGATCAATTGGCAAGAGCGCATGGGGTTTTCGGAGCCAATCGACTTTGTACTTGATAATAACCAAGTGGAGCCGCGAGTAACTGAGATATGGGCGTCGTTCTTAAGTAATCTACCTGAACATCTACAAAAATATGTAGGACAAAAGCCAAGGTTTGACGACGACAAAAGGGTGAGACCGCTACAGGCGGCTGATTCTTATGCTTGGTGGGTGAGGCGCTGGAGAGAGACGGACGGGTTTATTCACGGGGAAAAACTTCCGTACCCATGGAATCCCAAGGTAGCGTTCCCCCGACTGACTATAGAGGTCCATCGGGGCGCAATAGAACATGAGATGGAGAGTCTGAAAGTTAGGGTTTACGCACTAATGGCCGCTGGGTCTGACCTTTCGCAGAAGCCCCGATGAGACCACCTGCTCAAATCGCTCAACGCTTTCATTAACTCCAGCCTTCTGGATTACGGTGACAGTGCACTAAACTGGTTGCTCTGTTCTCTCAAAAACTCCACCACCGCCTCCTTAAACCCCCGGTCCCCCACCGCGTTCATGTGATTGCGTCCCGGAAGTGTCACACCCCTCGCCCCCGGGATCGCTGCCACCAGGGTTGCCACATCGCCGGCGATATCGTCCTTCTCTCCCGCCGCCACCAGCACCGGAACTGAAATTCGTGCGAGATCGGCTTCGGTGATTTTTACTCGTGAACTCCGCATGCAGGCGGCCAGGGCGCGCAAATCGCTTTTGGTCTGCTCGGCGAAGATGCGGAAGGAGCGGGCGCCGGGGTCGATCACTTGTTCGAGTGATGGCGCTTCAAAGCCCGCGGCGATCGCATCGCCGCCGCCGACGCCGGTGATCATGCGGGAGGCGAGGCCGGCGAAAATCGCACAACTTACCCGCTGCGGGTGGTTGATGATCAAGAAGGCGCTGATTCTGGCACCCATCGAATAGCCCATGACGACCACGGCTCCCAAACCCAGATGGTCGAGCAGGCGCCGCGCATCCTCGGCCATTCCGGGGGCTGAATACTGGGCGGGATCATAAAGCTTCTGGCTCGCCCCATGGCCGCGGTTATCGATGGTGATGACCCGGTGGCCCGCCTCGGTGAGGGTTTTAACCCAGCCGGTATCGCGCCAGTTGACCCGCCCGTTGGAGGCAAAGCCGTGGATCAACAGGATGGGCGGGCCCTCACCCTCGTCCTCGTAGGCAATTTCCACACCGTCCGAATTGAATCTGTGCATCGGGCGAAACATATGCTAATCGCCCGGTCACTCAAGGTTTTTCGAGGATTACATGGCAGCGGGTGCGACTCCACATTTTCACAACGACATGGGTCTTGCCGCAATCGACATCGGCGCCCGCGAATTCATGTGCGTGGGGGCGACCCCGCCGTTCGACCATCCGCACGTGTTCCTCGATATGGGCAAGGACGACGAGATCGTCTGCCCCTATTGCTCGACGCTTTACAAATTCAATGGTGCCCTTGATGCCGGCAGCGCCAGCCCGGCGCAGGCGGTCTGGCACGCCGAGGCGGCATAGCCAGCCCCGTCACCATCCGTGAATACCGCGACGGCGACGAAGCCGCGGTGCTGGCCGTTGTGCGCGATCTGCAGACCGATGAAAGCCGGTTTTATGACCGCCTGCGCCCGCCCGAGGAAATCGGCACCTGGTATATCGACGGCTTGAAACAGGACATCGCCAAGCACAAGGGCTGGTTTCTGGTGGCGGAACTGGATGGCATGGTCAGCGGCTATGCCAGCCTATTGGGAGAAGTGTCGTCACAAGATGAGCGCGAGGAGGTCCTCTACACCTGTGCTTATGTGGGTGATCTGGCCGTCGCCACCGGCCAGCGCGGGCAAGGCATCGGGCACGCACTGTTTTCTGAATGCGAAAAACTGGCACGCGCCGCCGGGCGGCAATGGCTGCGTCTGGGGGTTCATGCCGCCAACCATGAAGCGCGCCAGTTTTACGCCCGCGCCGGCCTTGAGGACAAGTTTATCACACTCGAAAAGCTGCTGAGATGAAATCGGCGCTATCGATCGCCGAGGCTCGCCGTATCGGGCTGGCTGCACAGGGCTTCGACTATCCCGACCGCTCGCAGCCCGCCACCTGGAGCAAGATCGGCCGCACCATCCGCCAAATCAATTTGCTGCAGATCGACAGCGTCAATGTGCTGGTGCGCTCGCATTACCTGCCGGTCTATTCGCGTCTAGGCGCTTATGCCCACGCCACCCTTGATGCCCGCACTTTCACCAACAAGAAGCGCGCCATGTTCGAGTGCTGGGCCCACGAGGCGAGCCTCATTCCGCTGGAACTTCACCCCTTGATGCGCTGGCGCATGGCGCGCGCCCGGGCCGGCAACGGCACCTATGGCACGATGAATGATTTTGCCCGTGATCAACGATCCTTCGTCAAATCGGTGCTCGATTTCGTGACCTGCAATGGTCCCACCGCCGTGAGCGATCTGCCCGATGCCGGCAAGAGTGCTGGCGGCTGGTGGGGCTGGTCGAAAGGCAAGATGGCGCTCGAATGCCTGTTCGACCAGGGGCTGGTGACCACCGCGACGCGGGCTGGTTTCGAGCGCATTTACGATATCCCCGAGCGGGTTATCCCGGCCGAAACGCTTGCCCTTCGGACGCCAGATGAAGCTGAAAGTTTTCGCCAGCTGCTAGCATTGTCGGGCCGCGCCTTGGGCATTGCCACTGAATTCGATCTCCGCGACTATTTCCGCTTGCCGGTGGCTGACACCAAACGCGCGCTGGCGCAATTGGTGGAGGATGGCACGCTGATCCCGGTCAGCGTCGAGGATTGGACGCAGCAGGCTTATCTGCACAAAGATGCAAAACTCCCCCGCAAGGCCGGCGGCACCGCCCTCGTCTCGCCCTTCGATCCCCTGGTATGGGAGCGGGCACGGGCCGAGCGGTTGTTCAACCTTCACTACAGGATAGAGATCTATACTCCTGCTTCCAAAAGAAAATTCGGTTATTACGTTTTGCCCTTCCTGGATGGTGACCGGTTCGCCGCCAGGGTTTGCCTCAAGGCCGACCGCCAAGCTGGCGTGCTGCGCGCCAATGCCGCGCATTTGGAACCCCATGCGGAACCAGCGCCCACCGCCGCGGCTCTGGCCGGCGAATTGCGGCTGATGGCCCAGTGGCTTGGTCTTGAGCGGGTTGAGGCTGGTCCCAAAGGCAATCTCGCCCGCGCCCTGAAAGCTGAATTATGACCGGCATTGAAACCTCCCGCCTGATTCTCAGGCTGGTGCCGCTGACAGGACTTGCGGCCACCGCCGCGAAGGATCGCCCGGCCGCCCGGCGCATCATCGGCATGGAACTGCCGGAGGCGTGGTTTGACGAGGCCTGGGTGTCGGAACTTCGCTTGAAGCAATGGACCGAAGACCCCTCTTATGGCCCGTGGTCGGTCCGCGCCATCGGCCTCAAGGATACCGGCCAGATTATCGGCAACATGAATTGCCACCACGCGCCGATGCCTTTCATGATTGCAGGCGAGGCCATGCTTGCGGTTGAAATGGGTTACACGATTTTTGAGCCATGGCGGCGCCGGGGATTTGTCACCGAGGCCATTCAGGGCTTCACCAAATGGGCGATGGCCCAGGGTGTGCAGGCGCTGGTTCTCTCGATTTCGCCAGACAATGCAGCCTCTCTGAGCCTCGCGGCAAAACTCGGCGGCGAAAAGATCGGCTCGCAAGTGGATGAGATCGACGGCCCTGAGGATATCTACCTCGTGCGCATGCGATCGGCGTGAACATGAACGCCCGATAAACGCCGGCCTCAGATTTGGTTCAGGGCGGTTCGCCTAGAACGGCATCCAACACCGGTGATGACCACCGCTGAAACATCAACCAGGAAGGAACCACATCATGATCCGCAAGTCCCTGATCGCCCTCGGCGCCGCCGCAGTCCTCCTCACCGGCATGGCGGCCACCGCCGAAGCCCATCACAAGAAATTCAACATCGACATCAATTTTGGTGGCGGATATGGCGGCGGCTACGGCGGCGGCTA
>JANLWG010000276.1:0-5118 GCA_031364405.1 Hyphomicrobiales bacterium | reverse complement strand
CAGTCAATGCGCAATCACGGTATCAACAGCACCGCGGCCGTCTTGCGGCTCGATTTCGAGAACATGCGGCGCGCCCGGCTAACGATTGCCTGATCCATTCCTGCCCTCCTCCGGGCGACATCGAAGTTTTCGGGAATTCCGTACGCGGCCTCACCGACTTGAACCGCGAAGTCCGACACCTTATAGCGGAAGCCCGGGAAGGGGAATACGAACGTGAAGGCGACGCCGGATTTCTGCGGCCCAACAGTGGACTGTATGCCAGCAGCCGTTACCCTCGCTTACGAACAGTCGGTACACGCAAGTCGATCGGTCCAAGTGCCGAAGACCGGGGTAATGAAAGCGGGAAGGCAAAAGGCAAGGCCTGACCCTCGGCAACTGTAGGACGCTTTCCCGACCTGAAAACATGTCTCGAAGAGCAGATGTGAGCGCTTTTTCCTGCTCTTGAATCAGAGAATCAGAAAGTTGCGGCGGTCCGACCCCGGCTGAGGTCGACCTATTTTTCCGACGGTAGAGGCAGCGCCTCCTTCGAGTTCTCCGGATCGATATCGTCGAGATCGCGGTTGCGGGTTTCAACGCCTTTGGCAGCCAGGAAGACTGCGGAGACGGCCAGAACCGCCGCGATGGAAAGTGAAGAGGCCGTCAGACTTCCGAACAAGCCCATAACGCCGAGGCCCGCCGCGGCGATGCCCCCTGTCTTGCTGCTGCCGGCGACAAGCCCACTGCCCGTGCCGCGCGCCTGCACCGGATAGATCTCTGTCGCATAGGGAATCAGCATCGCGATGATGCCGCTGACACTGATCAGGAGAATGACGGTCAGCGCAACAAACCAGCCAGTGGAATGCACCGAGCCGATTTCCAGCAGGAAAAATCCCAGGAGTGCGGCCGCCGTCACGGCGACGAACAGCACGATCGTCTTGATGGTGCTCCACTTGTAATATAGCCAGGTAACCAGCACCACGCCGGGCAGCGCGAGGATGGCGGACTTCGCAAGCAAGGACTCCGCTGCGCCGCCTATCATTCCCAATCCGCGCAGGTTTGAAGGCAGCCACAGCAGGAATCCGAAATTGACCAGGCCCCAGGCCAGGCCGCACAACACCAGGCCAACGGTCAGCGCAAACACGGGGCGGCCAAACAGCGACTGCATCCAGTGATGCGCCTGGTCATGAACCCGGGCTTGCCCCGTCGTCACGACGGCGACCCCGTAACTTTCAAGCACATGCCGCGCTTCCTCGTTGCGTCCCACATGCACCAGAAAACGCGGCGACTCCGGCAGGAACCGGTTGAGCGCAATCAACAGCAGCCCGGTCGGAAAGTTGAGAACCCAAAGCACCCGCCATCCGAACTGCGGTTCGAGCCACGCCGCGCACAAGCTGGCCGCAAGGTAACCGCCGGTCGTGCCGATGCCGCCCAGCAACACCAGCATCCAGCCACGATGGCGCGACGGCACGGTTTCGGCCATCAGCGTGAAGGCGATCGGGAGCAAACCGCCCGCCGATGCGCCCATCAGGAAACACATGAACAGGTTCCACTCGAAGGTCGGCATGGCGCCACAGATCGCCGTGCCGACGAACATCAGCGAGGAAATCAGGATCGCGCCGCGCCGGCCCAGGGTGTCGGCGATCAATCCCCAGACGACCGAGCCGACGGCGGTGCCCGTCAAAGCCGTGATCGCAAGCCAGCTCGCCGTCTGCGGGGTGATGCTGTACTCGTCCGCCATGCCCGGAATCACGAAGCCGAGTGTTGCCGGCTTCATGATGTCCACGATGAGCGCGACGATGAGAACGATGAACAGCGTCCCGTGCGCACGGGTGAGCGCCGCGTTGTCCGCACTCACCAGCGAGATGGCGGGTCCATCCTCGCCATGGGCACGGATCGACGCGGTCTGCCGCGGAATCAAACCGTAGACGGACAGGATCAGCCCGGCCACGATCAGGAACATACCGGCGATCATGACACCGTCCACGGGCATGTCCACCATCCTGAAGCCCGAGGGGGCGGCCATCATGAACATGGGAATGTGCGCGCAGACTCCTGCGCCCAGCATGAGGGTTCCCACCCAGAAAGCGATCGGGTGATGAAATTCAATCCCGCTGCGGCGGGTGGTGACAACCATTCCCATGGGTCCTTGTCATTATTGGCCGGGGGTAATACGGCCCTTTGAATGCCGGGGCGGCGCCTATGATGCCAGCTTCGGTGCGGCAATTTCACGAGAATCGAACTTGGGAGACGCGTGGCAGTCATGAACACCGCAGGCCTGAACCGGCCGGTTTGCGCGAGCAGAACCAGGAACCGGTAAATCGCCAAAGGAAGAGCGGCCGTGAAGTTATACCGCAAGAAGAAGTTCCCGGTGGATGACGTGCGCCGTTTTCTCGAGCCAGGGCCGATCGTGCTGGTGAGTTCCGCCTGGAAGGGCGAGACCAATATCATGACCATGGGCTTGCACATGATGATTGGCTTCTCCCCTGCCCTGTTCGCCTGCTACATCTGGGACGCCGACTACAGCTTCGATATGATCCGCAAGAGTAAGCAGTGCGTGATCAACCTGCCGACAACCGACCTCCTGAAGGAGGTGATCGGCATCGGCAACTCCACCGGAGCCGATATAGACAAGTTTGAGAAATTCGGCCTGACGGCGGTCGCGGGCACCAAGGTCGATGCGCCTTTGATCAAGGAGTGCTACGCCAACTTCGAATGCCGGCTCTACGACGGTAGCCAGATATCAAATCACAGTCTTTTCATCTGGGAAGTCGTGAAGGCGCATGTCGCGACGTCGCCGAAGTATCCGGAGACGGTTCACTATCGTGGCGAGGGTGTGTTCATGATCTCCGGCCGGAATGTCAGCCGGAGAAGCCAGTTCAAAGCGCAGAACCTCTAATGCTTACAGGGCGCTTTTCTAACCTGAAAAGGTGTCTCTAAGAGCCCATACAGGCTCTTTTTCCCGCTCTTAATTCTGAGAATCAGAAACTTGGCGTGGCCCGACCTGACTGAGAGTTCATGCTTGCCCGGCACCAGATACCTACCCACGAATCAGCGGGACGCCTAAAATATTGGCGTACGTCCATCTGACATCGCGTGATTTAGACAAGTCAAATAATATTCGACAAGTGAATTGGCAGCATTTAAGCATATCTCTTCCACGCTCGATTCTAGTGAACTACCTCCCAAATCAGAATGGATATCCCACCCTATCTCATTGAGCAAATACGGTCAGGAAAAGCCGTATTGTTCCTAGGATCGGGCGCCTCTCACGGTGCTACTTCCCCAAGTGATCCCAAGACTCCCCCCACCGGACCTGGGCTTGCTTCACTTCTTTCCAAGAAGTTTCTCGGTGGTCAAGCTGAGGACAAGTCACTATCAATCGTCGCCGAATATTGCATTGCTTCTTCGGACTTGAAGACTGTGCAGAAATATATTGCCGACATATTTATCCCCTTCCGACCAAGTAATATTCACAAGAAAGTTGCCGACTTTCGATGGGCGGCATTGGTCACAACCAACTACGATCAGATTCTGGAAAGGGCATATTCCGAAAACTCGAATCGCCTGCAAACACCAGTTCCGATTCTTCGGAATTCGGACCGCGTCGACAACGAGTTACGCACCCTGAATGCGGTGCCATTATTGAAACTTCATGGATGCATTTCAATTGCTGACGATGAAAGATACCCCCTAATCTTAACAATTGACCAATATGTCACTCATCGTAAAAGGCGTGACAAACTATTCGCCCGCTTTACGGAATATGCTGGCGAATACACAGTTGTTTTCGTCGGATATAGACTCGAAGACGCGGATATACGCGCGATTCTTCTTGAACTCGATGCGCCCGAGATGTCACGGCCGAGACACTATGTTGTTACCCCTAGCGCCTCTGATCTTGACAAGAAAGTCTGGGATGCCAAGAAGATATCGGCACTCACTGGAACTTTCGATGATTTCGTCACTGAGCTCGACGAAAAAATACCGCGTGCCCTTCGCGCAATAACTTTCGCTGCGTCAGCGCACCCAATCACCTCCCAATTCGTTTCCCATGGCAATCCATCGGATGGGACTCTTGCCTTCCTGTCCAACGACGTAACGTATGTATATGCTGGCATGCATTCAGAACCACCAGACGCCCACGCATTCTTTCGGGGGGCATCGTATGGCTGGAGTGCCATCATTGCTAACTACGACGCCACGCGGAATTTGACCGATACAATCGTTTCTGAGGTAGTACTAATTGATGACTCAGATCGACCTAGACAGACAGATCTATATCTTCTCAAAGGCTACGCCGGCGCAGGAAAAACCGTTGCACTTAAGCGTATTGCCTATGAAGCAGGTGTCACTTTTGGTAAGCCGACGCTTTACTTAAGGGCTGATGCGAGACTGACCATAGAACCGTTCGAGGAACTCTGCCGACTCCTTGGAGAGCGCATCTTCCTGTTCATTGACGGCGCCGCTCGGCGGGCAGCAGATCTCGAGTCATTTATCCGCGCCGCCCGTACGCGTGTACTCCCCCTCACAGTATTAATCGCCGAACGAACGAATGAATGGAATGTTGATTGCCAGATTATTTCACCGCTCATTGACGACGAGCACGAACTCCGATCGCTATCAGGCCCTGAGATCGACTATCTCATAGCAAAGCTAGAAGCTCACAACGCTCTCGGGGAACTAACCAACAAGACGCCCGAGCAGCGTCGCCATGCTTTTCTTGAATATGCAAATCGCCAATTGCTCGTCGCGCTATATGAAGTTACTAGCGGCGCGTCATTTCCCGATATCGTTTTCAACGAATACCGCAACATCGTTAATGATCGGGCAAGAAGGATGTATCTTGTTATTTGCGCCCTGAACCGCTTAAACGTGCCGGTTCGAGCAGGCCTTGTCAATCGAATCACGGGGATATCCTTTCACGAGTTTAAGGAACATTTTTTTGCTCCTCTTGAATCGGTTGTCCTGACTGAGGAATACAGACCAGGGCTGGATATGGCCTACCGCGCAAGGCACCCCTGGATAGCGGAAATTGTATTTGAACGAGCACTGCCCGTTGAGGTTGACCGATTTGACTTATATATCTCTTTGATAAAAACAATTGACGTGGGATACACACCTGATCGAAGCGCCTACCGG
>JANLWG010000240.1:0-12587 GCA_031364405.1 Hyphomicrobiales bacterium | reverse complement strand
TTAGACTTTCAAAAGTTATCCGGGTTGATTTTCGATCCGTGCAATTCAGTGCGAAATAACCCTTCATTAACCATATTCGCGCCACAACCGGCCTCAATAGGCCTTCAAAATCAACTGGGCGATTCCATGAAACATTCCTTGATCGCAATTTCGGCTGCAACCCTTCTGCTCGCCGCCTGTTCCGCCGATCCGTACACGGGCGAACAGAAGGTTTCCAACATGGGCATTGGTGCCGGCACCGGCGCATTGCTTGGCACGGCGGCGGGCGCCATCGTCGGCTCAACCACCAAAGCCAAGACTGGCACTTCGATGTTGGTGGGTGCGGGCCTTGGCGCTCTCGCTGGTGGCGCTGTCGGTAGCTACATGGATAATCAGGAAGCCAAGCTACGCCAGCGCCTGCAGGGTTCCGGCGTGTCGGTTACGCGGGTTGGCAACAGCATCATTCTCAACATGCCGTCCAATATTACCTTCGATACCAACCAGGACGCGATCAAACCGAATTTTTATGACACCCTCAACTCAGTCGCCATCGTGCTCGCCGAATTTGACAAGACTCATGTGGAAGTTGACGGCCACACTGACGCGGATGGTTCCAACGCCTATAACGAGGAATTGTCGCAACGCCGCGCATCGTCCGTCGCCGAATATCTGACTTCGCAACAGTTGAACCCGCGGCGCTTCTCGGTGCAGGGTTTGGGCGAGAGCCAGCCTATTGCCTCCAACGGCACACCAGCCGGCAAGGCGCAGAACCGCCGCGTCGAAATCCAGATCGTGCCGCTGACTGAACAATCATAGACGTGAGTTCGTGAAACCCGCCCGTTTCACACTCACCATCCCTGATCTCAAATTCGGCGACGCGCAGATCCAGAGCCAGCGCATCGATGACGACCTGCGCATTGATGCCCGCGCCATCACCATCAACGAGACCGACGAAGTGGCTTCACGCTGGGAGGTCATCGCCTATTTCGAAAGCGAGACTGAAGCGCAACTGGCCGGTGAAGTGCTTGATCGTACGGATGCGATTATCGCCGCCCTGCCCGACGAGGACTGGGTTCGGCAGTCACTCGAAGGCCTGGCACCGGTTACTGCCGGGCGATTTTTACTGCATGGCTCCCACCACCGGCAGCGCCGCAAGGCCGGCGGCATTGCCCTTGAGATCGATGCCGGCACTGCGTTTGGCACCGGTCATCACGGCACCACCGAAGGCTGCCTTGTGGCGCTCGAACAGATCATCAAGAAACGCAAGCCGCGCCGTATTCTCGATCTGGGTTGCGGCACCGGGGTTCTCGCCATCGCTGCCGTGAAGGCCACCGGTGCGAAAGCACTCGCCAGCGATATCGATCCGGAAGCGGTGCGGGTAACCAGACTCAACGCCCATGCCAACGCAGTGGGCCCGGCCATCACCGCCATTGCCGCCGCCGGCCTCAAGGATCCGCGCATCGCAGGCGGTGCTCCCTACGATTTGATCTTTGCAAACATTCTGGCGCGCCCGCTGGTGGCCTTGGCGCAGGGCCTGTCGCGAATTCTTGAACCAGGTGGCGCGCTTGTCCTCTCCGGCCTCACCCTCGATCAATGCCGGTGGATACTGGCGGTTTATCGCAATCGCGGATTGGTGCCGGTTATGAAAATCATCCGCGGCAACTGGGCTGCCCTGGTGCTGACTCGCCCTCAACGGAAAAGGCGCCCGGAACGCTTGCGCGCCGGACGCCTTTCAACCGGGGCGACTGGCCCCGGCTGGGAGGAAGCCTGAAACGTCAGGCTTCTGGTCTGGTTACTTGCCCCACACCATCCGGCTGATTTCGGAGCGCCTCAGGCCGATATCGGCCAGGAGCCGGTCATCGAGCTGGGCCAACTGACGTTCGGCGCGGCTGCGGGCCAAAAATGTGCGAACCCGGCTCATGAGGCCCGTCGACAGGTGTACGCCGCCGTTGTAGCTGGCTTCGCGGCCATAAGTGATCGTGGTCATCTTCGTTCTCCTTTGCTTCTCAAAAATCCTTGCCTCGTTTAGGGGCTGAAACTTCGAGGTGATGTTGTTGTGCGATGCACAATGATATCCGCCATATAAGGGAACCAATGAGGCCATTCCAGATCGGAAAGGACTAAGCTGATATGCAAAAAACGCAATCCACTTTAAGCTTCTGTTAACCATCAATACAATTCTTAGGAAATTCATTTATATATTTGAAATAAGACATGTTTAACACGAATTATTCCACCATTTTGCCAAAAGTCTCACTTTCAGACCATGATCAATCAAAAAAAATCACACCTATTGTGACAATTAATTATGCGAATTACGCATATCTAAGAATCACTGCTTATACTGCGCCGCAACAATTCCGAAATACAAAATGCCCGGCCAAAAGGCCGGGCACCAAACGGTAGAAGCGATCTAACCGGTATTACGCCGCCGAGAGATTGCCAGCCGAACTCTTGCCGGTGCGCTTGTCGGTTACGATTTCGAAAGTGACCTTCTGGCCCTCTTTCAACGTGCGCAAACCGGCGCGCTCGACTGCGGAAATATGGACGAAGACGTCCTTCTGTCCGTTGTCGGGCTGAACAAAACCGTAGCCCTTCTGTTCGTTAAACCACTTCACTGTGCCCGTATTCATGGGATGTCCTTTAGTTGGGTTATCAAAAGGCCTTAAGGAATGTTGCTGCACGCCAAAAGACCCGCTGTCGATAATAGGAGGAGTCTTGCGTGCGCCCCGAACACGGAGAGCGAAGCGGCCAATCGTCCGGCCCTAGTTTCGATGCCCGACTTTATGACTCACGTTCGGCGTCGATGCAAGTCAAATTTGTTCCCAAGCGTCATGGCGTTGTTGCAAAAGCTGCCACATTGGCGTTCGATTGGCTTACCGCTGCAACTGACGGAGACTGTCCATGCCCGTGATCAAGAAAATCTTCATCGCCGCTTTACTCTCATCCACACTGTTGGTTCCCGGCGCCGCCGCCGAGACAGTCAACATCACCTTCCTGCTCACCAGTGACATTTATAACTTCGATGCCGACAAGGCTGGACGCGGTGGATTTGCCCGGCTCAATGCAGTCGTCAAAGCCGAACGCGCCAAAGGTGGCCATGTCATCTATGCCCATGCCGGCGACATGATATCGCCTTCACTACTTTCCGGTATCGACAAGGGCGCCCACACCGTGGCCCTTCTCAACCTCGCTGCTCCCGACTATTTTGTGCCTGGCAACCATGAATTCGATTTCGGGCCCGAGGTATTCCGTACACGAATGAAAGAATTGAAGTCGAAACTCCTCGCCGCCAACCTGGCTGTGGATGGCAACAAGGCCGCGGAAGGTTTCGCCGCTAGTCAGATCGTCGAAGTGGGCGGCGTCAAAGTCGGTGTCCTCGGGATCACCGCTGACGATACACCAGACGTCGCCAGCCCCGGCCCCGGTTACACGTTCCTGCCGTCGGTCGAAACCGCCGAAGCCACCGCCAGGGATTTGCGCAAGCAGGGTGCTGAGTTGATCGTCGGCATCGTCCAAACCGACCGCGTGCAGGACTACGCCATGCTCGACAGCCATCTCTTCGATCTGCTGTTGTCTGGCGATGATCACCATCTCAATGTCTATTACGATGGCCGCTCGGCCCTGGCCGAGTCGATGACCGAGGCAGCCTACATCACCGCGGTTGATCTGACTGTCGATGTGCAGGAGAAGGATGGCAAGCGCAGCCTCACCTGGTTCCCCAACTTCCGGGTGATTGACTCGGCCACGGTGGCACCCGACCCCGAGACGCAGACCGCAGTCGACAAATACAATGCTCAGCTTTCCAAGGAGCTTGATGTCGTCGTCGGCACATCCTCCACCGCACTCGACAGCCGCAAGGCTTCGGTGCGTTCAGGCGAAACCGCAATTGGCAATCTGATCGCCGATGCGACGCGCCACTCGACCGGTGCCGATGTCGCCATCACCAATGGCGGCGGCATTCGCGGCAACAAGGAATATCCGGCGGGAGCCAAAATAACCCGCAAGGATATTTTCACCGAACTCCCATTTGGCAACAAGACGGTGAAACTTGAAGTGACGGGCGAGATTATATGGGCTGCCCTCGAAAACGGTTTCAGCGAAGTGGAGAATGGTGCTGGCCGTTTCCCCCAGGTATCCGGGCTGATCGTCGAAGCGGACTTCAAGCAGCCCAAGGGCAGCCGCGTTGTTTCCGTCAGCGTCGGTGGTAAGCCACTCGACAAGGCCGCTACCTATACACTCGCCACCAACGACTACATGCAAGGTGGCGGCGATGGTTACGCCATGTTCAAATCCGCCAAGGTGCTGGTGGACGCGCTTAACGGCAAACTGCTGGCCGGCGAAGTAATAAACTATATCGCCGCGAAAAAAGACGTGGCGCCCGATATCGAGGGCCGTATCAAGGTGAAGATGTAGGCCCTTCACGCCGCCTTGCTGAAACGCTAGAAACCGGGGATGGTAAGAAAAACAACTGTCCCCGCGTCGCCCGCAGCCCTGCTGCGCGCCGAACTCAGGAAACGCAAACTCACTGGCCTCATCATTCCCCGCCAGGATGAATTCCAGGGCGAATACGTGGCAGCCTACGCCGAACGGCTGCGCTGGCTGACCGGCTTTGCCGGTTCGTGGGGCCTGGCAATCCTCACCCTCAACAAGGGTGCGATTTTCGTCGATGGCCGTTATACCATCCAGGTGCGGGCCCAGGTCGACACGAAAATCTTTAGCCCCCAGCATCTCGTCGATGATCCGCCGTCAAAGTGGATCGAGAAGAATCTGAAGAAGGGCGACACCCTGGGTTTCGACCCCTGGCTTCTCACCGCCGAACAGGCCGATCGCTTCAGCAAGGCCTGCGCCACGGCCGGGGCTAAACTCGTGGCCGTCACTTCCAATCCCATCGATCAAATCTGGACCGATCAACCACTAAGGCCGGCAGCGGCCATTACCACCCAGCCTACGCAGTTTGCCGGCCGCAAACCCGTCGATAAACTCAAGGATGTGGCCAAGGAACTGGGCAACCAGTCCGCCGATGCGGTGGTACTTACCATGCCGGATTCAGTGGCATGGGTTTTCAATATCCGCGGCTTCGATGTGCCTTACACGCCGGTGGTGCTGGCCTATGCCATCCTCCACCGCACGGGCAAGGCCGAGATTTTCATTGATGCAGCCAAGCTGCCTGAAGATGTTCAGGCCCACCTCAGAACAATCGCGGTGGTGCGCGATGCTGCCGGGATTGAGACATCGTTGCGTGCCCTCGGCAGGAAAAAAGCCAAGGTGCAGATCGACCCATCGTGGGCACCTGCCCGCATCCGCGATTGCCTGAAAAGATCCGGTGCCACGATCATTTACGCCACTGACCCCTGCGTGCTGCCCAAGGCCAGGAAAAACAAGACCGAGCAGGAAGGTGCGCGTGCCGCCCATGTGCGCGATGGTGTTGCCATGTCGCGCTTCCTGTGCTGGCTCGGGAAGGCTGCGCCGCAAGGCGGCCTCACCGAACTGTCGGTGGCGGGAAAGCTCGCCGATTTCCGCAACGCCACCGGCATGCTGATGGATCTTTCATTCAATGCAATTTCGGCAGCGGGCCCCAATGCCGCCATTCCGCATTACAGTGTGACAACGAAATCGAGCCGCCCGCTCAAGCCCAATGAGATTTTCCTGATCGATTCCGGTGCACAGTATCAGGACGGCACCACCGATATAACGCGAACGACAATTGTTGGTCAGCCTACGGATGAAATGGCCGACCGCTTCACCCGCGTGCTGAAAGGCATGATCGGCGTCTCGCGCATCCGCTTTCCCGCCGGTACCTGCGGGTCGCAGCTCGATGTGCTGGCAAGGAGCTCTCTGTGGCAGGCGGGTCTCGATTACGACCATGGCACCGGCCACGGTGTGGGCTCCTATCTTTCAGTGCATGAGGGCCCGGCCCGTATCAACAAATCCGATCGGACGCCACTCGAGCCCGGCATGATCCTGTCGAATGAACCAGGGTTCTACAAGCAGGGCGACTTCGGCATAAGGATCGAGAACCTGCTGATGGTCCACGAAGCCAAAGTGATCGAAGGTGGCGAGCGCAAGATGCTGGGTTTCGAAACGCTCACCCTGTGCCCCATCGAACGCCGCCTGATCAACCGCCACCTCCTCACCAAGGACGAAGTGATCTGGCTCGACGCCTATCACGCCCGGGTGCTGAAGGAAATCGGCGACCACCTCGATGGTGAAGAGTTAAATTGGCTGAAGCGAGCCTGCGCGCCGCTGGAATAATTCGTCATCCCTCCCCCACCCGGCGAAACCACGCATCCTCGTCGATCACTTCGACGCCATGTTTCTGCGCGTCCTTGAGTTTTGATCCGGCCCCCGGTCCCGCCACCAGCAGGTCGGTCTTCTTCGAAACTGACCCTGCTACCTTGGCGCCGAGACGTTCGGCCATGGCCTTGGCTTCCTCGCGCGTCATCCGCTCAAGTGCTCCTGTGAACACCACTGTCTTGCCGGCGACCGGCGATGTGGTGCTGCGCGCTTCCAGTGGCGCGACTGTCACATTCTTCAACAAGTCATTGATGACATCGAGATTGTGCTTCTCGCCGAAGAACTGCGCCGCAGCTTCCGCCACTACATCGCCAATTCCATCATGCGAGGTAAGCTCGTTCCACGCTTCGCCACTTTGATCGCCAGCGGCAATCATCTGTTCGCGAAAATGTTCGGCCGTTCCATAAGCCCGAGCCAGCGCCCGCGCCGTCGTCTCGCCCACATGGCGGATGCCGAGGCTGAAGATAAATCGGTCGAGCGCTATCGAACGCCGCGCATCGATGGCATCGAAAAGTTTGGCAACGCTGGCCTCGCCCCAGCCTTCGCGATCCTTAAGTTTCTCGAGGGCTCGCTGATCGCTCGCCTCGAGTGTAAAAATATCGGGCGGCGATTGGATCAGACCATCGGCGTAAAATTCCTCGATGATCTTGTCACCGAGGCCTTCAATATCGAAGGCATTGCGCGAGGCGAAATGTTTGAGACGCTCGACTCGTTGGGCGGGGCAGATCAAGCCACCGGTGCACCGCCGCACCACATCGGTCTTGCCGCTGGCCTTCTCCTCGCGCACGGCAAGACTGCCGCAGGCCGGGCACACTTTCGGAAACTTGTAAGGCCTGGAGCCAGCGGGGTGCTCTGGCACAAAGCCCAGAATTTGTGGAATGACATCGCCAGCCCGTTGCACCATCACCGTGTCGCCAATGCGAATGTCCTTGCGGGCGATCTCGTCTTCATTGTGCAGTGTTGCGTTGGACACAACGACACCACCAACCGTAACCGGTTTCAGCCGCGCCACCGGCGTCAATGCCCCGGTGCGGCCAACCTGAATGTCGATGCCTTCAAGAATAGTCGTGGCCTTTTCGGCCGAAAATTTATGGGCAAGCCCCCAGCGCGGGCTGCGTGAAACAAACCCTAGGCGCTCCTGAAAATCGAGCCGGTTAACTTTGTATACGACGCCGTCGATGTCATAACCAAGATTGGCACGTTTGCTTTCGATCAGGCGGTAATGTGTAAGTAACTCATCGGTTGAACCACAAAGTTTCATCAATTCATTGACCGGAAAGCCCCAGGCCTTGAACGCCTGCACCACTTCCCACTGCGTCTCGCCCGGAAGCTCTGGTGCCTCGCCCCACCCATAAGCAAAAAATCGTAGTGGCCGTGCCGCTGTGATCGATGGATCAAGCTGGCGCAGCGATCCCGCCGCCGCATTGCGCGGATTGGCGAAGGGCTTTTCGCCAACTTTAATCTGTTTATCATTCAGTGCTGCGAAATCCGTGTGGGACATATAGATTTCACCCCTGACTTCAATGACATCAGGGGCTGATTTGGGAAGCTTCTTCGGCACATCGGCGATAGTCATTACATTGGCGGTGACGTTCTCGCCTTCGGCCCCATCGCCCCGCGTCGCCGCCAGCACGAGCAGGCGGTTTTCATAGCGCAGCGAAATCGAGAGACCATCGATCTTGGGTTCCGCCGTCAACGCAAGTCGCGCATCCGCTCCGAGATTGAGAAAGCGCCGGATGCGGCCAAGAAAATCGGTGACATCCTCATCGGAAAAACCATTGGAGAGCGACAGCATCGGCACCCGGTGCTGCACCTTGCCAAACTTTTCAACCGGTCTCGCCCCTACCCGCTTCGATGGCGAGTCCGCCCGCACCAGATGCGGGAATCGGCGTTCAAGCGCGTCGTTGGCGGCGCGCAACGCATCGTAGCCGGCATCGGAAATCGCCGGTTGATCGTGCTGATAATACAGCCGGTCATGTTCGGCGATTTCGCGTGCCAGCCGTTCGAGTTCGGCCTTGGCCTCGTCCTCCGTCATCGTGCGCGCCGATTCCGCCACGGTCTAGCCCCTGCCCCTCAGCAGTTCATCGGCCTGGGCCCGTGCTGCGTCGGTCACCTGCGCGCCAGAGAGCATGCGGGCGACTTCCTCGCGCCGGCTGTGGGCCGAGAGCGCCTGCACCCTGGTCACCATGCGGCGGCTCGCCACTTCCTCCATCTTGGAAATCAGCATGTGCTGGGCCGCCCTTGCGGCAACCTGCGGGCTGTGGGTAACGGCCAGAACCTGCAAGCCCTCGGCCATGCGCGAAAGCCTGGCGCCGATGGCATCGGCCACGGCTCCGCCCACACCGGTATCGATTTCATCGAAAATCAATGTGGGAGCCGACCCCTTGGCGGCGAGAATTACTTTCAGCGCCAGCATGAAGCGGGCAAGCTCGCCGCCCGATGCAACTTTCATCAGCGGCGCCAGCGGCGTTCCGGGATTTGCCGCGACCATGAATTCGATGCGGTCGATGCCGGTGGGGCCGGGTTTTCCCGCATCGGTATCGATCTTCGTTTCAAAGCGGGCGCGCTCAAGTTTCAACGGCGGCAATTCCGCCATCACTGCCTTGTCCAATGCCTTGGCGGCTTTGCGGCGGCGGTCGCTCAGGCGCTCGGCCGCCATATCGAAGGCGGCGCGGGCCTCTTTCCAGTTTTTCTCCAAGGCCTGCAGCTGGGCCCCACCATCGCTGATCGCCGTCAACTCCGCCTCGAAGCGCTCTCGCACATGAGCCAGTGTATCGACAGTGCATTTGAACTTGCGCGCCGCCGCTCGTAGCGCAAAAAGACGCTCCTCGGATTTCTCCAGATGCTTGGGATCGAAAATGAACGAGCGCTTCGCCTCGGCAACGGCGCGGTCCGCCTCCGCGATTTCTGCGAGCACCCGGTCAAGTGCCGCACACACCTGGTCAAGGCGGCCACCCGCTGTCTCGCGCCGCCGCTCAAGCTTGCGCAAGGCCGCGTTAAGCCGAGCAATCGAAGTGCCATCGCCGGCCATCGCCTCCTCGGCCTCGCTCAGCGCATCGGCATATTGTTCCGACGACATCATGATCTGCCGCGCTTCGGCGAGCTTGGCTTCTTCGCCGTCGATGGGATCAAGGGCGCGCAGTTCCTCGGCTGCGTGCTCCAGATAATCGCGCTCGGCCTCGGCCCGTTCCATCAGCGCCCGGTGTTCGTCAAGCGCTTGTTTGGCCGCGCTCGCCACCTCCCATAGCCGCGCCACGTCCTGGGCCTGCGCATCAAGCCCGGCAAAGGCATCAAGCAGGCGGCGGTGGGCGGTTACTTCGACCAATGCCCGGTCGGCATGCTGGCCATGGATTTCGGCGATGGAGCCAGCGATCTGGCGCAACAAGTTGAGGCTCACTGGTTGGTCGTTGATTGCCGCACGGCTCGGGCCGTCGGCCGCCTGGATGCGGCGAATGACCAGTTCGCCATCACAGTCGATTCCCTGTTCGCGCAATACGGCGAGCGCCAGATGATTGGCGGGAAGCGCAAACGCCGCCGTCACCACACCGCGCTCGGCACCCGTCCGCACCAGACCCGAATCGCCGCGCGCTCCCAACGCAAGCCCCAGCGCATCAAGTAAAATGGATTTCCCCGCCCCGGTTTCGCCCGAGAGTACGGTGAGGCCTTTTTCAAGGGAAATATCGAGTTTCTCGATGAGAACGATGTCGCGGATGGAGAGGGCTGTGAGCATGATGCAGCCCTTATAGCCGAGAGTCGGGCCTAATGTGGAGGGGCCAGGAAATTGATTGAAAATCGGATGCCGGCGCAGCATGTGCCTACTGCCTGATGGGAGAAAGTGTTATTCTGAATTGAAGTCAGGGCTGCCGAGGAAGAAGGTTTGTCGCCACCGGCTGATCATGAAAGTCCACCAAGCCAGCGCATTGGCCTTGCGCAGTTCTTGGCTATATTGTTGATCTTCGCGGTGGGTGCGGACACGGTCTACCGTTGGACGAATGGCATTTGGCCGTTCACGCAGACAGCCACGACGGATGACACGGTTGTCAGTGCAAATGGATCACTGAATTCGAAAGACAAAATACTCCAGTCTGGCGCCGGAGAAGGCCCGTCCGCGCAGGCTGGCAAGAAGGAAGTATACGATCGGATTCCGGACAATGCATCATCGGATCGAGAAACAACTGATCTGGCGGCAGAGCAGACTCCGCCAGAATCCGCACACACCGGCAAGAAGGTAATCTATGATCGTATTCAAGAATAGCAGCGACAATGACGGTCTTGAAATTACTTGCACGGGGTTCCCGTGGTACTCCATCACCGGCCTCGAGCCGGTGACCCAGTCTGGGTGGCAAGGTCAAGCCCCGCCATGGAGAGATGGCGGAGGAGATGCCTCAACTCACAACGGATTGAGCGAGCTGAACGCCTTGCTGATCCACGACTGATTGTTCTCGACCGGCGCCTGTCCGTCTGACGAAACCAAATTGTAGGCATCCTTGTACCAGTCGGAGTTGGGGTAGTTGTGGCCAAGTATTGCTGCGGCGGTTTGGGCTTCCGAGACGACGCCCAGCGCCATGTAGCCTTCGGTGAGACGGTACAGGGCTTCCGGCGTTTGGGTTGAGTTCTGATAATCCGTGACCACGCGCTTGAAGCGGTTGATACCGGCGAGGTAGGAATTTTTCGAGTAATAGTAGCGCCCGATTTCCATCTCCTTGCCGGCAAGATGATCCCGGGCCAGCAACACTTTCTTGCCGGCATCCTCGGCATAGGGCGTGCCGGGGAAGCGGCGTTCCACTTCCTCAAGAGCGTCAAGTGCCTGTTGCGTCGCCGTCTGGTCGCGCCTGATGCCGTTGATGCGATTATAGTTGGAAAGTGCAATCAGGTAATAGGCGTAGGGTGCATCCTTGTGGCCGGGATGCAAGGTAATGAAGCGATTGGCCGCGTTGATCGTATCGTCGTAACTGGCACGCAGGTAAAACGTATAAGCCTGCATGATGATGGATTTGGTGGCCCAGGTTGAATAGGGATACTGCCGTTCCACTTCGGAGAATTTCTTGATGGCGCCTTTGTATGAGTTATCCTTGAGATCGGCCAGGCCCTCGTTGTAAAGCTTGGCCACCGTGTCGTTTTCTTGCGCCGCCGCAAGATCAGGTGAAACCGCACTGCCATCGCCCTGCGGCACGGAAGCCGCCTGGGTCGAGGAACTGTCGCCCCAAATGCCGTCCATCAGTCCTGACGCGCAGCCCGATTGGGACACGGCAATCACCGCGATTGCCAAGCCCATGCTCATGGACCGCCACATGCTTTTCAAGGCCGACATCAGTTCCGAACCACCCACAAGTTTCGTCAATTCCCCTACGCGATGCATTCTATCTTGCTCGGCAAGGAACCACCAGCGCCGGTGTGGAGGCCGCCCGTTTAGAGGCACGAAACCCGGCGGAAGTGTGACCGCCGGGTCTCGAAGTCATTCTGCCTGGGTTGGGGCAATCAGTTGGCTTGGCGCCGCAGGAAAGCCGGAATTTCCAGCTGGTCGTCATCGAGCGTGGGGTCAATATGGGTAGACTGCTGGGAGGCCGCCTGGGATGGCTGCTGCACGCGCGGTTGTTGCTGCACTGTCATCGTCGGTTCGCGAGGCGCGGCCACTGGATCTTCCCTGCGGCCCAATCCTACATTGGCCAAACGCTCGAACAGGCCCTTCTTCTTGCGCGAGGCATGTTCGGCAATGTGCTCGATGCGGTTCTGCTGGGCGGCAATCTGTTTCTGGGCAATCGGCGGGAAGTCTTCAATGGCGGGCATACGCTGCTGCGGGCGCTGCGGGCGCGCCGGTTCAGCTTCAGTCAAACTTCCGGCTGGCGCTTCGTGCACTTCGTTTTGCTGCGCTGATTGAGGTTGCGGCGTGACGCGGGCAGCCATCGGTGCGGGCTGCTGCACTGGTTTTTTCACCGGGATATTCTGTTTGCCAGTGAAACCGAAAACCGGGCGCGACGGTTCGCGCTCTTCGTTGGCGGCGGGATCGCGGGTTTCGCCGCTGCCCATGGCACTGGCCTCAATCGCCAGACCGGTGGCCACAACCGAGACGCGCATGATGCCTTCGAGTGATTCATCGAAAGTGGCGCCAAGAATGATGTTGGCTTCGGGATCGACTTCCTCGCGAATGCGCGTTGCCGCTTCATCCACTTCATAAAGCGTGAGATCAGGTCCGCCGGTGATTGAGATCAACAAACCGCGAGCCCCGCGCATCGACACATCGTCGAGCAACGGGTTGGAGATCGCCGCCTCGGCAGCTTCAATGGCGCGGCGCTCGCCGGAAGCCTCGCCGG
>JANLWG010000203.1:0-2109 GCA_031364405.1 Hyphomicrobiales bacterium | reverse complement strand
TGATCAAGCGGCACCGCGACAACAAGGTTGTCCGGCGCAAGGGGCGCGTTTACATTATCAACAAAACCAATCCGCGCTTCAAGGCGCGCCAGGGCTAAGCTCCACCGGGTTACGAACAATTGAACGGCGGTGGCCGGGTTGCGGGCACGGCGCTCATTTTATTGCCACATGTTCTGGTGTAGCATGGCTGCATGCGTGGCATTCTCCTTTGGTTTGTCCTTTGCCTGTTGACCGCTGCTCCGGCCCTGGCCGGGGAAACACGCGAATCCGCCACCATTGCAGTTGAGCCAGCCCCGAAAAAATCGTCCGCCGAAATGCGCTCCGAGCGGCTCGATCAATTGTTTGCGCGGCTGCACCGGGCCACCAGCGATGATGATATGAAGGCGGCCGAGCAGGATATCTGGTCCCTGTGGATGGCAGCCGATTCGCCCACGGCGGAAGTGCTGCTGCAACAGGCCACCAAGGCGATGAACGAGGGTGCTCCCGAACAATCGCTCGACATTCTCAACCGCCTGATCGGCGCTTATCCTGATTACACCGAGGCCTGGAACAAGCGGGCCACGCTTTATTTCCTGATGGGGAACTACCAGGCATCGCTGGCCGACATCGACAAGGTGCTCGATCTCGAACCTCGCCACTTCGGCGCTCTCTCGGGCCGCGGCATGATCTATCAGCGCCAGAAGAATTACACAGCGGCCCTTGAAGCGTTCAGAAGCGTGCTGGCGATCAATCCGCACATGCCCTCGGCCCAGGACGCGGTGAAGACGCTGGAGAAGATCGAGCAGGGGATTTGAGTCCGCCAACCGTCAGGCGATGTCTTCGTTCGCGGCCTTGCGCTTTTGCCCGTTAATCATGGCGGCCACCAGATTTTCCCGGTGGCGAAGGCTGGCCAGCACCACGCCGCCGAGATGTATGAGGATCAATACCAGCACGCCGTGGGCGCTCAACGAATGCAATATCTGGACCCAATCCTCGCCGAAATAGGTATCGGTCGTCATCATCCACCCGGTCACGGCGGTTACAGCGATGGCCGCAATCAGCGCCAGAACCATTGCACCACCAGCGGGATTGTGACCGACATAACGCGCTTCGCTGCCAGAGAGAATGGCAAACAGATAGCGCCCGACAATTCGGGGATCGCGTATAAATTGCGAGAAGCGCGCATAGGGCGTGCCCACCAGGCCCCACAACAAGCGCATGAAAACGAGGGCGGCGGCACAATAGCCCGCCCAATAATGAATATCATCGCGGGATTCCGAAGTGAACCACGCGACTGCGAAACTGAAGACAAGGCTCCAGTGGAAAATCCTGACAAGCGGATCCCAGACGCGCGTCATCTCGGGCGAGCGAGGCGCGTCCAGGCTTGCTGACACGTTGCTATCAGTTCTCGCCAGCTTCAACATTGTCGACCTTGTCGAGGGTCTCGGCGTTGTAGGCGACATTCATCTTCTTGCCGGCTTTGTCGACGGCATAGACTTCATAGCAGCCCTTCTCGACCTTGATCTTGCGAACCGAGATGCCTTCCGTCGCGAGCTGTGCCTTGAGAGTGGCCTTGGGCTGGAATTTAGCTGCAGGGGCGGTGCTGCAGGAGGCTCCGGCGAAAGCCGGTCCGGTCATCAGAATGGCAAAAGCCGCCAGGGTCAATGGGCGATTCATTGGTGAACTCCATGATTGAAAGGGGATGGAATTTTTATGAATGCGCCCTTTCCCCACTGAAAGCGCACCATGACGATGGAATCCAAGACGTCATGGCACATTCATATCAGTGGTGTGATGACAGCAACCTGTCCGGGTCATTACAAATTATTTACGATTGGGACGAGCGATGGCGCTGGCATGACGTGCTTTGGGCATGGGCGTCATCTTTAAACAAAAACAGCCCGTCCGGGTGGCAGAGTCGATCCCCGGATCAAGTCACTCATCTTCAATTGTCAAACAGCAGTTGGTTGCAGGCACGGCTTCGCCGGAGATGGCGCCGGTTATGCCGGCGGCCGGGGAAGAAGGGTTGCGTGGACGCAAAGTCGACGCAGAATGCCGGTGGTGAATTCCGGCGGTTGGCGCCACTCGCGCCCACGCTTTCACGGCGTTTTTTTGTCTCCGGCAAAGCAC
>JANLWG010000194.1:0-8180 GCA_031364405.1 Hyphomicrobiales bacterium | reverse complement strand
TGGCGCGGGCTTCCAATGCGGCGGCGGCCTTGGGCTCAAGTGCCAATGTTGCCTCATCGATTTTCTCGCTCCACTGGCCGGTGCGGCCGAGAAATACCGCAATGCCATCGCGCAGGCGATTGGCAGTGACGATCTGACCTTTTTCAACGACGCTCATGAGGCAGCCTTGAGAATTGCATCGCGAATATCTTCGCGAACCGGAAAGCCAAGTATCTTGCATTCGTGTTGAGCAGGAACGCCGGGGACGGTTTCCACCGGAACGCCTTCAGCGGCCACAGCTGCCAGTTCCTCGACATGGGCCTCGCCCGAACGCAGGCGCACGGCATGACGCCCGGCCATTGCTTCACGCAGCAAGATCGTGGTGACGCCGTTGAACGCGAGCGACCCAAGTGGAATGCGCACCGCATCCCGTCTGGCCATTTCGAGGATGGCGGGCGCAACTGAACGGTCATGGACGATCACATCGGCCTCAAGCAATTTGCGCTGAGCTTTCAGCGTGAGAAGTTCGGGGTCGCCAGCACTGGTGTTGACGAAGGATACCCGGCCCTGGGCAGGTGCTGCTTCGTTGGCGAACAGCGCTTCCACGCCGGACTGGTAGTTGGTGGTCTCACCGGCAATAAAGGCATTGCGCACATCGCCAAAAAAGAAGCGCTGCCAGAAACTGCGGCGGCGGTTGCCTTGGGGGATGGCTCGGGCAACCCGGTCGCGCAGGGGGTGGGCGGCACTTGCCAGCGCACCTAATGTCTGCGGCAGCATGGCATCGATGCGGGCGCGCAAGCCCTGGCCCAACATCGGGGCAGTACCCTCAGTGCCGATAGCGACAACGAGGGGACTGCGATCGACGATCGAGGGCACGATGAAGGTCGAGAGATCGGCGCGGTCAACGGCATTCACCGGAATGCCGCGCGCCTTGGCGGCGGCGCACACGGCCTCGTTCAGGGCCGCATCAGCCGAAACCACAAGGGCAGCACCGTCGAGCAGGCTTGCCTCAAAGCGCCGGGCCAGCCACTCCACCCTGGGGTTGGCGGCCAGTTCATCATGCAGGCCTTCGGCGATCACCGCGATGCGGGCCCCGGTGCGCGACAGGAGACGCACCTTGCGGAGCGCATCCTCGCCGCCGCCGACGATCACTGCGGTGGCGTCCTTCAGGTCGAGGAAAATCGGGAAATAGCGCATGGGGTGTTATCCGTTGGCGACAAGCTTGACAGCGAGGCCTGCAAGCTCGGGAGTGAAGATGATCTGGCACGACAGGCGCGAACCATCGGATAGCAGCGGCACCTGGTCGAGCATGGCTTCCTCGTCATCGTTGGCGGGGCGGAGCCTCGACAGCCATTCACCGTCGACTTCAATATGGCAGGTGGCGCAGGCACAGGCGCCGCCACACAGGCCGCCGACGTCGAAGCCATGCTCGCGGATGATTTCCATCACCCGCCAACCCTCGACAGCGTCGAGAATATGGCTGGTTCCGTTGGTGTCGATCAGCTTTATGATACTCATGGGTCTACCTGTTCTCTTCACCGGACGTTCTTTGTACAGTACGGGTGGTTCACCCTGGCCGAATTCGTTTGATCTACCAAGCGAAATGGCGCTATCTAACCCTCGTACCCAACAGCAAACAATGCTAGTGTTCGTTATACAGAACGCTGGTTCTAATTACAGGACGGCAAAATGTCAATGCGGCGCAGCAAAAAATCACCGGGCTCACCAGAAATTGACCCTTCACCGGCGCTGGGCAAAACCATTCAGCGGCTGCGCAAGGCTTATAATATGTCGTTGGGGGAACTTTCCGAGCACTCAGGCGTCGCCAAATCGATCATCTCGCAGATCGAACGCAACGAAACCAACCCGACGATTTCCACGGTCTACCGCCTGTCCAAGGCGCTCGATACCACCATCGACGAGGTGTTGAAGGCCGACGACAGTAACGTCTTCCTGGAACACCAGCTCAAATCCGGTATTCCCATTCTCGAAAGCCAGGATGGCCTGTGCCGCCTCGCCATCGCCGGGCCGCTCAATCTGGTCAACCAGATCCAGTGGTATGATTTCGTGGCCAAGCCCAAGGGCGTGCTCGAATCCGATCCGCATCCGCCCGGCACGGTTGAGCACCTTTATTTACTGAAAGGCGAGATCGAGGTCACCACTGGCGACGAAACCCGCCGCGTCAGAATGGGCGAGGCAATCCGCTTTCGCGGTGACCTCCCGCACAAAATCGTCAATGTAGGGGAAGACGAAGCACATGCCACCATGGTGCTGGTCCTACGCCAACTCACCGCCACCGACGCGCCAGTGAAGTAGCAAAACTTCCTTCTCCCGCAGCGGGAAAAGGGAAACGTTCCTATACCGCATGGCTTATTCGGCGGCGGCAGCCCGTTTCGGCAGTCCGTTCACCACGCCTCTCTGAAAAACCCCGGGGTCAAAGGCCTTGCGGGCGAAAACCTGTTTGACCATCGGCACGAAGAAATTCAGCGGCTCGGTTTTATAGTTGGGATCGAAGGAGGATTGATCCCAGCGCTCGCAGAAATCAACGCAGGACTGGTAGTAGATCGAGTCCCGGTATTTCTCGCGCTCGTGCTGGTTCCAGCCATAGTGCTGGGCGTAATAATACATCTGGAATGAGCCGCGGTGCGCCACGGTCCAAACCACTTCTTCATGCATATAGGGTTTGATGATCTCGGCGGCGAAGTGGTCATGGTTTTGCGGGGCCAGGCCATCGCCGATGTCATGCAGCACGGCGGCCACTACCCAATCGATGCCGGCACCCTCGCGGTAGGCCCTGGTTGCCGGCTGCAGCGCGTGTTCGAGACGGGCGATCTTATAAGCCCGGCAGGCTCTCATCGGCCTGCAGGCGCAGTTCGCGCAGCACCCGGTCGGCGGTGTGATTGATATGGTCCTGCTCGAGCGGCTGGAGAAACAGGTAATCTTCCTTCGTGCCGTCCTTCATGGCGGTGAAATTAACGGTTTTCATGCTGCACCTGTTCGCGGTGAAAAATGTAAAGGCCGGAAGCAATAATAAGGGCAGCCCCGGCCCACGTCCATAGGTCGGGCCAGTCGCCCCAGATCACCAGGCCGAACATGGTAGCCCACACCAGCGAGGAATACCCAAACGGCGCTACCATCGAGGCCGGTGCTGCGGTCATCGCCTTGATCAGGCAATAGTGGCCGATGCCGCCCGCCAATCCCGAAGCTATCAACAGAACCCACGACAACAAATCGGGCCACGCCCAAAACCACGGCACCATGGCGCTGGTGACAATGGCGCCTGCCGTTGCCGTATAAAGCAACGAGGTCAATGGTTCATCGGCTCGCACTTTGCGGGTAACAATTTGGTAGTTGGCATTAAACAGCGCGGCGGCAAGCAGGAACAAAATGCCGGCACCGGTTCCGGCAAATCCGCTCTCCCATGGCCGCACCACGATCACCGCACCGATGAAGCCGATCACCACGCCCAGCCAACGCCGGGGCCCGACTTTTTCGCCGAGCAACGGGATCGACAGAACGGTTACCAGCAAAGGATTGGTAAACATGATTGTGGTGGCAGTGGCGAGTTGGGTTGTCCTAATTCCGGCATTGAACAATCCGGTGGTCGACATCAGCAGGATCGAGCGTAGCATTTGCAGTCGGGGCGCACGGCTGATTGCTAGACTGGGAAGCCGGCGCCCGCAAATCAACACGGCGGCGATGGTGGCAAAGAAAAATCGCGCCCAGGTCACCTGCACCAGCGAATAATTTTCGAGCAGGTATTTCATGATGGCATCGAGTGCGATGAAACAGAACATGGTGGCCAGCATCCACAGGATGCCGCGGGTGCGGTGCTCGCGCGCTTGGGCTGGCATGGTGCAAACTCAGGCGCTGATCACGCCGTCCAGTTCATCATCGATATGAACACGGATGATCTCGTCGAACGAACTCTCGCATTTGAAACCAAGCTCGCGTCCGCGCTTGGCCTCAAAATTGCGCGGCCAGCCGGCGACGATCTTGGTAATGGTTTCATTCGGCTGCCGCTTGATGCGGGCCGCCACCTTGTTACCAGCGATACGGCGCAATGCTTCGATCTGTTCGCCAACCGTGCAGGAAACGCCGGGTAGCGTGATGTTGCGCCTGGTGCCAAGCGAGCCCGTATCCATGCTGGCGGCGTGCAGCAGGAAGCCGATGGCGGCGCGCGGGCTCGCGTGCCAGTGGCGGACATCCTCGCCAACCGGCAGAATGGCTTCCTGCCCCGCCAGTGGTTCGCGGATGATGCCGGAGAAGAAACCCGACGCCGCGAGGTTGGGTTTGCCGGGCCTCACGCAGATGGTCGGGAACCTGAGGCCGATGCCATCGAAGAAACCGCGCCTCGAATAATCGGCAAGAAGCAGTTCGCAGATGGCTTTCTGGGTCCCGTAGCTGGTCAAGGGTGTGGTAAAAAATTCATCGCCAATGGCGGCGGGAAAGGGGGCGCCGAAAACCGCGATCGACGAAGTGAAGATGACACGGGGGCAATATCCCCCGCCAACCCGCCGAATCGCCTCGAAAAGAACCCGTGTACCATCAAGGTTAATGCGGTAACCTTTTTCGAAGTCGGCTTCGGCCTCGCCGGAAACGATTGCCGCAAGGTGAAATATGAGGTCGGGCTTGAGGTTGGCCAGCTTTTCGGCTTCGCCTGGCGTCGAAAGGTCGCTGGCAAAAGTATCGATGGGAAATGCCGATGCGGGCGGTGCCGGGGCAATAACCACATCATGGCGGGTCAACCGGGTGATGGGCCTACCTGCGACCGCACTATCGCGGCACAGGCGGTCAATGAGTTTCACGCCGACCATGCCGCCGGCGCCGATCACCAGAATATGCAAGAGCCTTGTCCTTTCAGGAGAGAAATTGTTCAACCCACGTTAGCCGTATGGTAGTGTCGCGCCAAGGCCAATGATCATCCCTAAACGCCCCAAAATAGACTCTATTTTTGTGAACTTGTCTGGGGGACAGTCTTTTCCTATGTGACAAATATCCTTAAATGGTTTTGCAGGTAATTCCTGTTACCCTGAGAAAAATCTTAACTAACAGGCGCATCGTGAATAAACCTATTCAAAGGCCGGAGTTGTCCGGAAGCGACGAACTTAAGGCAGTCTACCGGACAAGCCGGGGGGCGTTTATTTCTACGGCCATCTTCAGCAGCCTGGTCAATATCCTGATGCTGACCGGCCCGATTTTCATGATGCAGATTTATGACCGGGTTCTGGGTTCGGGTAGCGTTCCCACCTTGATCGCCCTCATTGCCATCGTGATCGTGCTTTATGCCTATTATGGGTTTCTCGAATATGTGCGGGCGCGCCTCCTCGTGCGCATCGGCAGGCGGGTGGAAGAACAATTGCGTGGCCGGGTGTTCGATGTTGTGGCTTCACACGCATTGCGGCGGACCCCCGGCGTTGGTTCCC
Organism: Hyphomicrobiales bacterium; assembly: GCA_031364405.1. GTDB lineage: Bacteria > Pseudomonadota > Alphaproteobacteria > Rhizobiales > Aestuariivirgaceae > Aestuariivirga. The sequence continues at coordinate 2,775 of JANLWG010000194.1, read as the reverse complement.
AACCGATCACTGATCTCGGAACGATCCGTCAATATCTGTCGGGGCAAGGGCCGTTTGCGTTTCTCGATATGCCGTGGGTGCCAGTCTACCTGCTGGTAATCGCGTCAATGCACTGGCTTCTGGGATTAGCCTCGGCGGCCGCGGCACTGGTGATCTTCACACTCGCGGTTTTTTCCGAATGGGCGACCCGCCAACCAGTGGTGGAAGCAACGCGCGCCACCATCAAAGCCACGATGATGGCCGAAGAAGGCCGGCGCAACACCGAAGCTCTGCATTCTCTTGGAATGCTGGGAGCACTGCGCGATCGTTGGGCCAGCGTTCATCAAACCGCACTCGATCACCAGACCAAGGCCAATGATGCGGGAGGGGGTCTCGGCGCGTTCTCGAAGGTGCTGCGTCTGATGATCCAATCGGGCGCCCTGGCGCTCGGCGCATATCTGGCGATCAAAGGTGAAATCACTTCGGGCGCGATGATCGGCGCTACCATCATCTTGTCACGGGCGCTGGCGCCGGTCGAACAGGCGGTGGCCAACTGGCAGCAATTCCTGGCCTTTCGCAAATCCCGCGAGCGCCTGACCAATCTGCTGCAATCAGTTCCGGTGCGCCCAACGCGCATGGCATTGCCGCCGCCGAGGGGCAGGCTCGATGTGGAAAATCTTATTGTCCAGCTTCCCAATGTGGAAAGACCGCTGTTGCAGGGCATCACTTTTGGCGTGGGACCTGGCGAAGGCATCGGCGTGATCGGCCCCACCGGGGCAGGCAAGTCGACTTTGGCGCGGGCTCTGGTCGGCATCATCGTACCCACGCGTGGCAATGTAAGGCTTGATGGCGCAACGCTCGACCAGCGTGAAATCGATGAACTTGGCAGTCTGCTTGGCTATCTGCCGCAGGATGTACAGCTATTCGATGGCTCGGTAATGCAGAACATCTCGCGCTTCCATCCGAAAGCCGAAGCTGAAAAAGTTGTGGCGGCGGCCAAGCTCGCCAACGTTCACGACATGATCATGCGGTTGCCCGAGGGCTACAATACGCAACTTGGGGAAAATGGTTCGCGGCTATCAGCTGGCCAGCGCCAACGCCTGGCACTGGCCCGCGCGATGTTTGGCGACCCGGCGGTATTCGTGCTCGACGAACCAAATTCAAATCTCGATGCTGAAGGTGAAGCAGCACTCGATCACGCGATAAGGCATGGGTTGAACCGCGGTGCTGCGGTTGTTGTCATTGCCCACCGGCCAAGCGCGCTGGCAGCGATCGGCACCATGCTGGTGCTGGCGGACGGCAAGATGGCGGCACTTGGGCCGCGCGATGAAATCATGCGCAAGGTGCTTGCCCGGCCCACGAGCCAAGGCAATGTCGAGCATATTCAGCTAGCCGCCCACGGCGAGCGGAAATGATGTCATGAAGAAACCTCTCAACACCGATCGCTCGCTTCGGCATTTCCAACTCATCGGCTACCTGTCGATCTTTCTCGTCGTCGGGGTGGGTGGCAGCTGGGCAACGCTTGCCAGTATTAACGGCGCCGTCATTGCTCCCGCTATCATAGTTGCCGAATCCAATACGAAGAAGGTTCAGCACAAGGAAGGCGGTATCATCAAGGAGATCCTCGTCAAGGACGGCGACCGCGTTGTCGAGGGGCAATCGCTGATCATTCTCGACGATACCGATACGAAGGCCGATCTTGGAATTGTCGACGCCTTGCTGCTTGAAGCAATGGCCAAGCGGGCAAGACTCGAGGCGCAGCGGGACCAGGCTGAAACCGTTGCGTTTCCACCGGAGATTGAGGCCCGAAAGGAGGAGCCCGAGGTCGTTTCGATCATGCTCGGGCAAGTGCGTCTGTTTGAGTCCCGCACCGCCACCGTCAAGGGCAAGAAGGAACAGTTGCTTGAGCAAGTTGGTCAGATCACCGAACAAATAACCGGCATGGCCGCTCAAATCGATGCAAAGGAGCGTCAGATAAAGCTTGTCAAAGATGATCTGGTGGATTTGCACAACCTGCTCGAAAAGGGCCTGATGGCGAAAAGCCGGGTGCTCGGCATGGAGCGCGAATTAGCCCGGCTGGAAGGCGAGCGGGGCGAGGCGATATCGCAGAAGGCCAGCGCTGCAGGCCGCATTGGAGAAACCAAACTGCGCGTCCTGCAGATTGATGAAGAAGAGCTCACCCAAACACTCGCTGATTTACGCGATACCGAGGGAAAAATTGCCGAATACCGCGAGCGCAAGAATGCATCAACCGCGCGGCTCGGCCGTATTGCCATCAAGGCGCCGATCACCGGGGTCGTCTATCAACTTGCGGTCCACACTATCGGCGGCGTCGTCCAGCCCGCGGAAGGTTTGATGCTGATCGTGCCCGAGGCCGATGAACTTGTCCTTCAGGCCCAGGTTTCGCCGCAAAACATCAGTCAGGTAGAAGTGGGGCAGAAGGCCCACGTACGCTTCCCCGCCTTCAATTCAAGGCGCACCCCGGAGATCTTTGCCCACGTAATCCAGGTTGCTGCCGATACCAGCCGCTTGGATCAGAATTCACCGCCCTATTATCTGGTGCGGCTGCAAATCTCCGCAGGCGAGCTGGCCAAGCTCACCCCCAACAAGCTGAAGCCCGGAATGCCGGCGGAGGCGTTTATCCAGACCGATGCGCGCTCGCCGCTTTCGTACTTTGTCAAGCCGCTGATGGACCAGTTCGCCCATACGTTCCGCGAACGCTGAGCGGCGCGGGCAAGTATTTGTTGTCAGTCTATTATCTACTGATGATTTTCTTGTCTGCACCGCCTGCCATCT
>JANLWG010000130.1:0-1640 GCA_031364405.1 Hyphomicrobiales bacterium | reverse complement strand
CAAAGAAATAGATAAGTGGCGAGCCCGGCGTGGCCAGCATGAGCAGCACAAGGCCGATCACCGGCAGGGAAGTGCCCAAGGGCCGGGTGCGCAAGGCGCTGGCCACGCCGGTGTTCTGGCTTCTGGCGCTCAGTTACGGGGGACATGCCTTCATGTTCACCGGCCTCACCTTCCACATAATTCCATTGCTCACCGAGCGTGGCTTTGCGCTGCCCATGATCATTGCGGCCTATACGCTGGTGGGGCCGTTTCAGGTCATCGGGCGCATCGTGGTTTTCGTGCTCGAGAAACGCATTGATGTCAGGCTTGCAGGCATGGTGGGAACTTCCCTGCCGGTGATCGGCCTTGTGCTGCTCATGCTGGCCACGCCGGGCTCGCCACTTATCTATTTCTTTGCAATATTTTACGGCGGCGGCATGGGCATCAAGACCATTGTGCAGGCCACGGCAGGCCCTGAGTTCCTGGGACGGGAAGGCTATGGCGCCCTGCAGGGCACTTTCGCCGGCATCAATTTCGCGATCCAGGCGGCAACGCCATTTGCGCTCGCTGTGCTGTGGTCGCTCATGGGCGGCTACGACCAGGTGATCTGGATTCTTTTCGCCGGGGCGGCGCTGTCAGCGCTGGCTTTTATTGGCGTGCTCATGGTGCGGCCGGGAGCGCCTGCTTCATCCGCTTGAGCGCTTCATCCAGGCGGCGACGTTCATTTTCGGAAAGTACCGCGGCGATGGCCGGATAGTGCAGGATGACTGCGTCCGCCATGACGGCGCGCTGGATGGAGGAATAACGCTTGCTGTCGCCAACCGATTCAATAACACCCTCAACCAGCGTGGCCCAGGCGGTCGAGGCGCCTTCATCGGCGTGTGACAGGTGCACCAGCTTTGCAACGGCAGCAGCAACTTCCAGTGTGTAGACTTGGACCAGGGTCAATTCCTGCTGAAGCGGCTCGCCGACGATCACCGCCACATTGTAGGCGGCGCGGTAGGAGCCCAGAATGGCCAGGATGATGCGCAACTGGCGGAGCTTCTCGTCATTGGAAACGGAAGTTTGCGCAATGCGGGTAATGTTGCCGGGATCGATGAGGTGTTTGAACAAGGCCTTCTGCGCTTCATCGCGCAGATGCGGCAACGGCACGTGGCCGTTGTAGTGGCGGAAGTAGAAATCAACATAGTCGCGGCTGGTCCATGGGCTGTCCTCAGCTCTGGCGGCTGTTAGTGTTAGGGCAAGGCACAGCCAGGCAATCCCTGAAGCACGCACGATCCATCACTCCGATCACGGGTGCCACAGAATAGGGAAGCGCCGGTTGATCGTCCAGTTGACTCCATCTGACCAATCGTCTCCATTTACGACATGAACGTTTGGAGGCTGTATGGCGGCGTATGATCTGGTGTTGAAGGGCGGGCATGTTGTCGATCCGGGGCAAAGCATCGACGCGAAGATGGATGTGGCCTTTGCGGCTGGCAAGGTGGCGGCCATTGCGAAAACCATTGCGGTTCCGGCAGGCGTCGAGGCGCGCGATGTTTCAGGCCTTATCGTCACGCCCGGCCTCATCGACATGCACACCCATGTGTATTGGGGCGGCACGTCGCTTGGCATTGATGCGGAGGACTTCTGCCGCAAAAGTGCTGTCACCACGGCCATCG
>JANLWG010000125.1:0-5002 GCA_031364405.1 Hyphomicrobiales bacterium | reverse complement strand
GCGGCGATCTGGGCTGCCTTCTGCACCAGCACTTCGGCTTGGCGGATTGAGGCATAGTCGATCAGGCGCCCGTCAAGCGACACCGCCCCCTTGCCGGCCTTGGCGGCTTCTTCCATCGCCGCGATGATGCGTTTGGCGCGGGTGACATCGGCTTCGCTCGGGCTCATCACTTCATTGGCGAGAGCAATTTGCGAGGGGTGGATGGCCCATTTGCCTTCGCAACCGAGAACTGCCGCACGCAGGCCGGCAGCACGGAAAGCTTCGGCGTCGGAGAAGTTACCGAACGGGCCATCGACGGGGCGCAAGCCGTTAGCGCGGGCGGCCACCACCATGCGGGCAATGGCATAGTGCCACATATCGCCCCAATGGGTCTGGCGCGAGCCATCGGCGAGGGGTTCGGTCAATACGGCGTAATCTTGATTGGCGCCGCCGATCGAAGTGGTGCGGGCCTTGGTCGATGCGGCATAATCGGCTACGCCAAAGTGCAACGACTCGTTGCGCTTCGACGCAGCGGCGATCTCGTGGACATTCTGCATGCCGAGCGCTGTTTCAATGATCATCTCGAAACCCACACGCTTCTTGCGGCCCATCGCGGTTTCAATCTGTGTACAGAGCATATCGATGGCATAGACATCCGATGCATTGCCGACCTTGGGGATCATGATGAGATCGAGACGGCCGGAGGCCTGTTCGAGCACGTCGACGACGTCGCGGTACATGAAGTGGGTGTCGAGGCCGTTGATGCGCACCGAGAGCGATTTCTTGCCCCAGTCGATATCGCCGATCGCCTGAATGACATTCTTGCGGGCCTGCACCTTGTCGTCGGGGGCGACCGCATCTTCAAGATCGAGAAAAACCACGTCGGCAGCCGATTTGGCGGCTTTCTCAAATAGTTGCGGCTGGCTGCCGGGCACCGCCAGTTCACTGCGGTTGAGACGGGGCGGGGCTTGTTCGACGTTCAAAAAACTCATGTAAGGCATTCCCTGTGGATGGCTTTGTGGCGGTCTAATTAGTCGCAAGCAATCGCTACCCGCAACCGGGGTGCGACAATTGCAACTTGCGTCATTAATCAGTAGGCGGATGAAGCGAAGTTTCCGATTGGCCTTGAGAGTAGTAAAACGCGATGGCCTGTGAACGATTGCGGAGCCCGAGTTTTTCATAGAGATTGCGCAGGTGGAACTTCACCGTGTTGATCGAGATTGAGAGTTCGCGGGCGAGCTCAATATTGGTGCGCCCGCGTGCCAGGGCGGCGAGCATGGCCTTTTCGCGGGCGGTCAGGTCTTCGCGGGGATCGCGCTTCAGGGTGCGCGCATCGAGGAAGGGAAACACCATGCGGCCCGCGGCAACGGCGGCAACGATGTCAAGCAACTGCTCGGGCGTGGTATCGCGGGTGCAGAAGCCGGCGGCGCCTGCCGCCATGGCATGGCGGGCGATGCCGGGATCGGTGGAGGAGGCATAGATGACGATGCGCGGCGGATTGGGCCGATCGCGCAGGATCGCCAGCAGGCGCTCGGCCCCGAGCAGCGGCAGAGACCAGTCGATAACACCAATCGGCACCGGCGCCCGGAGGCAGGCTTCGAGAAAACCCTCCGCCGTCTTTGATGTAGCGAGGAGGCTGAAGCGCCGGTCGCGTTCGAAGATTTCCGATAGCGCCTGCAACATCAGAGGATTGGGATCGGCAAGGATCATGTCGATGGGAGTGCTCATAGTTTAAAACTACCCGAATAGGCGGGGTGCCGCAAGTGTCATTATCGTTACCACCTTTAAGTATAGGGTAATTCCAATACTTTTGGATGACGATTGGCTAGTGTTACGGGTGTTTTGGTCCAAAACCTACCCGTCCATAGTTGCTCCAACTGATCCGGGATCGGCCCGGATAGTTGAGGAGGAAGACATGGCGGGTATCAGGGGATTGTTCATTCCGGGGCCGACGAACGTTCCGCAGGCGGTCCGGCTGGCCATGGATATTGCCATGGAAGACCAACGTGCCCCCGATCTGCCGACCTTCACCTTGCCGCTGTTCGAGGATGTGAAAAAGATTTTCAAAACCAGCGAAGGCCAGGTGCTGGTGTTTCCGGCATCGGGAACCGGCGGCTGGGAAGCAGCGATGACCAACAGGTTGAACCCGGGCGACCGGGTGCTGATCGCGCGCTTTGGCCAGTTCTCGCTACTGTGGGCCGATATGTGCGTGCGCCATGGCCTTGATGCCGATGTGGTCGATGTGCCGTGGGGCGAGGGTACCCCCGTCGAAATCTTCGCCGGCAAGCTTAAGGCCGACAAGGCGCACACCTACAAGGCGGTACTGGTTACCCACAATGAAACCGCAACCGGAGTGACCAGCGATGTGGCGGCGGTACGTGCAGCACTCGATGCGGCGGGCCATCCCGCACTGTTGCTGGTCGATGCGGTGAGCTCGCTTGCCTCGATCGATTTCCACATGGACGAATGGGCTGTCGACGTCTGCGTTTCAGGTTCGCAGAAAGGCTTCATGATGCCGGCCGGCCTTGCCATCCTGGCGGTATCGCGCAAAGCCCTGGCGGCGCGGAAGGCTGCCGGGCTCAGGCGCTGCTACTTCGATTTCGACGACATGATCAGGGCCAACAACGACGGGTTCTTTCCCTATACGCCGCCCATCCATATGCTCCGTGCACTGAGGGCTTCGGTGGACTTGCTGCTGGCCGAAGGACTCGACAATGTTTTTGCCCGGCATTACCGGCTGGCCGAAGGGGTGCGCCTCGCGGTCTCGGCCTGGGGTCTGCATCTGTGCGCCAAGGCGCCCAAGTGGCAATCCGATACGGTGAGCGCCATTGTTATCCCTGAGGGCTTTGACTCCGCTGCGCTGGTGAAGCACGCCTATAACCGCTACAATCTGTCGCTCGGTGCGGGCCTCAACAAGGTGGCGGGGCGGGTGTTCCGCATTGGCCATCTGGGTGACCTCAACGAGCTGATGTGCCTCACAGCGCTGGCTGGTTCGGAAATGGCGATGCGCGACATGGGAATTGCGGTGATTGCCGGAGCCGGGGTTGCGGCGGCTGAAGAATATTACCGCGAGGCAGGTGCCGCTGCCGCGTTGAAGCAGGCGGCCTGAGGAGACAACCATGGATATTCACGAATATCAGGCCAAGGAAATCCTGGCGAAATTCGGCGTGCCGGTGCCCAAGGGCGCGATCGCCTACAGCCCGGAGCAGGCGGCTTACCGGGCCCGCGAGATCGGTGGCAAGCTGTGGGTGGTCAAAGCCCAGGTGCACACCGGCGGGCGCGGCAAGGCGGGTGGCGTCAAGCTGTGCCGCAGCGAGGATGAAGTGCTCGAGGCGGCCGACGATCTCCTCGGCAAGCGCCTGGTGACGCACCAGTCGGGGCCCGCCGGTAAGTTCGTCTACCGGCTTTATGTCGAAGGCGGCGTGGCGATTGCCCGTGAACTCTATCTGGGCTTCGTGCTCGATCGTAAGTCCGAGCGGGTGATGGTGGTGGCATCGGCCGCGGGCGGCATGGAGATCGAGGATATCGCGGTCGAACAACCAGGCTCAATCATCCGCATCAGCGTTGAGCCGGCCGTCGGCATGCAGGCTTTTCAGGCGCGCGAGATCGCCTTCGCGCTGGGGTTGGCTTCTGCGCAAATCCAGCAGGCGGTGGCTACCATTCTCGGGTGCTACCGGGCCTTCGAGGAACTCGATGCCACCATGGTCGAGATCAATCCACTGATCATCACCGACGATGGCTCGGTGATGGCGCTCGATGCCAAGATGACGTTTGATGACAACGCGCTGTTCCGCCATCCGGCGATTGCCGAACTGCGCGACAAGAGCCAGGAAGATGCGCGCGAGGCCAGAGCCAATGACCGTGGGCTTGCCTATGTGGGGCTCACCGGCAACATCGGCTGCATCGTCAATGGTGCGGGCCTTGCGATGGCGACCATGGACATGATCAAGCTGGCTGGCGGCGAGCCCGCCAATTTTCTCGATATCGGCGGTGGCGCAACACCCGACCGCGTCGCCAAGGCCTTCAAGCTGGTTACCTCCGACAGCAATGTCGAAGCCATCCTGGTCAACATCTTCGCTGGCATCAACCGTTGCGACTGGGTGGCGGAAGGGGTGGTGCAGGCCCTTGAAAAAAATCCACTGAAGGTGCCGGTGATCGTGCGCCTGGCTGGAACCCATGTGGAGGAGGGCCGTAAGATTCTCGCCCGCTCGGGGCTGCCGATCATCCGCGCCAACACCCTGGCGGAAGCCGCCCAGCGGGCGGTTGCCGCGTGGAAGAATGATAAATCGGCAAATCTCAAAGTGGTGAACGCATGAGCATCCTTCTTGATCGCTCGACCGCTGTTCTGGTGCAGGGCATCACCGGCAAGATCGGCTCCTTCCACGCCAAGGAAATGATGGACTATGGCACCAACATCGTCGGTGGTGTGACCCCCGGCAAGGGGGGCACGTCCGAGCACGGAGTACCTGTCTTCGATACGATGAAGGAAGCGGTCGAGAAGACCGGCGCCACCGCCTCGATCGTCTTCGTGCCGCCGCCGTTTGCCGCCGACTCGATCATGGAAGCCGCCGACGCCGGCATCCGTTTCTGTGTCGCCATCACCGATGGCATTCCGGCCCAGGACATGATCAAGGTCAAGCGCTACATGCGGCGCTACCGGGCGGAAAACCGCATGCAGCTGATCGGGCCCAATTGCGCTGGCGTCATTTCACCCGGCAAGGCGCTGCTCGGCATCATGCCGGGCAACATCTATTTGCCGGGACACGTTGGCATCGTCGGGCGCTCGGGCACGCTGGGTTATGAGGCAGCAGCGCAGATGAAGGACCTCGGCATTGGCGTTTCAACCAGCGTCGGCATTGGCGGCGATCCGATCAACGGATCTTCCTTCAAGGATATTCTCGAACTGTTCGCCGATGATCCCGACACCCATGCGGTGGTGATGGTTGGCGAGATCGGCGGCCCGCAGGAAGCCGAGGCGGCGGAATATATCCGCGACTACATGAAGAAACCGGTCATCGCCTAT
>JANLWG010000121.1:0-9222 GCA_031364405.1 Hyphomicrobiales bacterium | reverse complement strand
AGAACATCGATAGCGCTGACATCAATGTCCACTTCCGGGGCTCCAAATGCCGCGACATCTCCGCTGATGCCGGCAGTCCACAGATAGGGCGCTGCCGTGAACACCCAGTCGGACTGGTCTGGCAATGGCGCCAGATCGGCGGCATTCGCCAGACCCGTCAGACTGCCCAACGCCAGGGCGGTCAATCCAAATTGTTTCATCATGTGAGCTTTCCCCTCGCGGCTTTATCAGTCCCACCATCAATTTTACCAACATTCCTTGGAATCGCAACCATTGGCAATGACGCAACCGCATTGGATTTCTGTAAAGATGTACGCCGGAATTTGCCCGAGCGAACTGGACATGCGGAAGTCCAGTTGATCCACTGACCCAATTTGGACTAAGCAGAACGGCTGTTTGGCAGTTGACGCAACAATGAAGGAAAGTAAGAATGACAATCACTCTCCGTCTAACCGCCACAATTGCCGCGCTTCTCCTGATTGTCGCGACAGCCTGGGCCGGTAATTTCGAGCAGCCACCAAGTTACAGTCCAGGCAAGATACTCGGCGATGCCGCACAGGGTGACAATTATACGATTGAGAACCCGGTCACCAGCGACGGCTATCTCCGTGACTATACTCTCAACACGCCCTATGGCGTGGTCAAGGTGAGTGGCGATCAAATGCTGCTGATGCGGATCAAGGAACTGACAGCACTTGCCGCACTCAACCAAACCACCGACTCTCAGGAATTCGCCGATGCCGTTGTCAAGGCAGGCTTGAGCCCCGTCACATTCGCTGGCAACCTGGTCACCAAGCCGGTGGGCACTTTGAAAAATACGATCTCTGGAGTCGGCCAGTTGTTCGGCGGAATTGCCTCCGGCATCAAGAATGCCGGCAAGACCCAGGATAGCGCAGTGGCGAGTATTACTGGCGCCGCCAAACAAAAGCGCCTGATTGCCTTTCAATATGGTGTCGATCCCTACACCGATTTCAAACCGCTGGCTGACAAACTGAACAAGCTGGCGGGAGCGGCAGCCGTCGGCGGGTTGGCGGTCACAGCCGCCTTCATTGCGATTCCAGGTGCCGCTGGCACCATCATCTCAAATGTATCCACTGCAAATACCCTAAATGGTTACGTGCGCGACTATTCCGCCGCCCAACTCATGGACCTGAACCAAAAGAAGTTAGGTCAGCTTGGCATTCACGGCGATCTTATTGGCGAACTGCTGTCCAACAAGAATTATACACCTGTCGACATTACGTCGATGGTCGATGCCCTTGCCCGCATGGGCAAAATGCAAGACCTGGATGTGATGGTTGGACGCGCCGCCACGGCTGACAGCCGCGACGTTGCCTACTTCATCCGCCGGCGGATCGAAATGACATCTGCCTATCAGGAGAGAACAGGGCGGCTCATCGGCTTCATGCTGCTCGGCAGTTCGCCCTTCCCGATGTCGGTGACGGCCGACAATGGCGTTGTCGGGGTGTTTCCAATCGACATCCTGTCATGGACCGAAAATACCAGCAACGTCCTCACCGCAATGACTTCGGCGACACAGGACGCCAAAATCAGTGGTCCGAAGCTTCTCCACATCAGCGGAACGGCGACGGCGCTGACAAAGAAGAACCTCAAGGCGCTGGGCTGGACAGTCGAGGAGAACTCGGGCAACAATTGACTTTGCCAAATAGTGCTGTTCCAGCGAAGAAGGCCGTCAACACCATCCTTGACAACTATTCAGATCACAAACATCCCAAAGTGATCGCACAGGTTCTACCGCCACCTGTGCGTTTCTTTCAAATTGACGTCGGCCAGCGCCTCACGGCTGAACGCAGTCGAGGGATTATTCGCCAAGCTGACCAAACGACGCCTCAAACACGGCGGGCTCGCCGCACTCATCGATCTGCAAGCCGACATCAACGGATACGCCTCTGCGGCACGAGGGCAACGACATTGGTTTCAATCCACCAGAGCGTCATGACATTAGGTTGGTTCAACCTGCATTTGTGAAATAGTTTCAGCATTCATCGCTGGAGAAGTCTTTGAGGAGCGCGCCAATGCGCTTCCATGCCGCCTCGATGGTGTGCTCCTTTGCCTTGCGAAGCAGATGCTTTAATTTTGCGAAGACCTGTTCGATACGGTTGAGATCGGGGCTGTAGGGCGGCAGGAAGAACAGACATCAAGGCTGCTCAACTCCCTGCATGGCTCCACCGATACAATCACCATCGACCACACAGGGCCATCGAAGATTACCAACCCATCAGCAGATTCTGTCAAACCGGGCTAAACCTATTAAGAGTCCACAGCTGGCGCGCAATCACCCGTGACGCAATTCAAATCTTCCGCCTATTTTCCCTAAATCCCAAGATGCTTCTTGAGATCGAGCCTGACGGCGACCGTCGCCATCGCGATGACCGAAGCGCCGCCACGCTCCTTGTCGATCACATCAAGGCCGCCCTTGACGACGTTTACCTTCACCTGGCCGTGCGGCAGGCTGGCGCCCACCTTTGCGGCATCGACCATTTCCGGCTTCTGCACGCCGATCGTCACTTCGATCTGCATGGTCTTGGGATCGACGTCGAGGCTTCTGAGGAAAGGCAAGGAACTGTGATGGATGCAGTCCTGCACGGCCCGCAGCGCGGCTTTGGTATAGTTGCCGCCATGCATGTCATTGCCATGACCCATTTTGAGGATGATGCGCTTCAAGGCCATTACTGCTTCTCTGGAATATCGAGGTAAACGACGGTTGTGGCATTTGCCATGAGGTTGGTGCCTTCGTCGTTCATGATTTCTAGGCCACCATCGGCGCCTGGTGACAATGACGAGCTTGCGCAGGTTTGCAGGCCCGAAGAGATCGAGATATCTCCAATTGATGGAGCTTCCCATCGAATGTCCCAGAACGTCGACGCTGTCGAGACCCAACGCCTCGATCACTTTATGCAGATCTTTTGCCAGTCTCTGGATGCGGTGACCACAGTCCGCATCCTTGCTCTCGCCCTGCCGGCCATGACAATCGCCGAGATAGAGATGGGCGTACTTGTGGAGGACGGGGAAATAGACGATTGCGCCCGGCGCCTCGTCGGGCAAGTCCATGTTGCCGCCCCTGTAATCGGGCTGCAGCGAGGAGACAGCCTCGATCTGCGGCGAAACGCCGAGCGTACCGATGAAGGGCTCATAGAGACTCATGATGCACGAATTGAACCGCACACCCTTCTCGGTGATCTCGTATTTCATCACTCGCTCGGCGAGCGGCGGAATGAAAAATACGGTCTGTGAATTGGAGATCAGGCCGCCAAATTCCGGAATGAGGGCGGATGTGCCGACCGGTTGCGGTCCGCGCGGCAGGATCGACTTGATGAGAACGCAGCGCACGTCTCCGGGCTCGCCCCTTCCACCGCGATCGGTCCGCATTGCGGATTGACGAACGGCATCTTCGGTCTCCGCGATGACGATCTCGCCGGGCTTTATCGTCATCACTGACTTAGCGTAAGGCCCATAAACATAATGATATTCACCTTGAATGTTCGTGCTTAGCAGATGGGTCCTTCCCGCGGCACCGCCGGCGACAGACTTGCGGCCCATGTAACTCTGCTCGCGCCATGTCATCGGAATATTTTCCTTCGCTGCGAGGGTGCCGCTGCGGGTTATGGTGGGTGATCTTCCGGGAGCCGTCCAGTGAATCGACCTCCGTCAATCTGCATGACATCCAGTCGAGTTTGGGGATGCAACGGACTGGTGCGGTGCAATAGCTTTCACAGGTGCGTCAAAAATCAGTCTCGGTCCATGCTTGCTTGACAGCGTTGATTGACGTGGCGGATACTCCCTCGTCTATGCGAGGAAGCAGCCATCTCGACGGAAACGCACGAACACATCGATGAGCTGATCAGGGTGGCGGAAGGTGGCCATACTGATCGGGACTCCCTAATTGTCAATTCCTGACTTCGCTGTATGGGCAACCACAATCTCGATCCGTCCGTCATGAGGCCCACGGTGATTGTCGAGGACCGGCGGTTGCGCGAGCACCGCGAGGCGATGGATGACCTGTTGCGGACCGCACGTTTCGGCGTCGAGGCGCTTTATAAGCAGGTGGCCGGCATGGGCTATGTGCTGCAGCTGACCGACAGCGAGGGGATCACCGTCGATTATATCGGCGATGCGGCGATCCCGGACCATCTGCGCGAGGCGGAGCTCTATATCGGCGCCGACTGGAACGAAGCATGCGCAGGCACCAATGGCACTGGCACTTGCGTCGCCACCGGCAAGGCGATGACCGTGCACCAGACCGATCACTTCGATGCGACCCATATTCCGCTCAGCTGCACCGTGGCGTCCATTTTCGATCCGCGAGGCAACCTCTCGGCCGTACTTGATATTTCCGCGCTAAGTTCGCCAAAGGAGAAATCCAGCCAATATCTCGCGCTGCAGGTCGTCAAGAGCTTCGCTCACAGGATTGAAACAGCGAATCTGATCCGGTCCTGCTCGCGAAACTGGATCGTGAAGCTCACGTCGAACCAAGCCTTGGCCGAAGTCGACATCGAGTACGTGCTGGCGCTGGATTCCTCAGGGCGGATCGTCGGCTTCAAACATTATGGCCGCCAACTGCTCGCTCATGAATTGCGCAGTGACTGGCGCACGCCCGGGCTTCTGCTGGAAAGGCCGCTTACGGATTTCTTCGACTGCGAGATCGACAATCTCACCCGCTTTGTGGCGTCATATGCAATCGAAAGGAATATCGTCCGCCTGACCGCCAGCGGGCGGAGTCTGTTCATCCAGGTTATACCGCCCTCGACAATTCGTATTCTGCCTGCCGCGGTGCCGGCCAATGAGGAGTTCAAGCTTCCGGCACCGCTCAAGACCGTGGCGGGTGAGGAGCCTACAATCCAAAAGAACCTCAAGAAGATATCGCGTCTTCTGAACACCAGCATGAGTATCCCGGTGCAGGGCGAGACGGGAACCGGTAAGGAATTCCTGGTCAAGGCCATTCACGCGTCGAGCGCGCGGGCGAGGGGGCATTCGTTCCCGTCAATTGTGCGGCCCTTCCGGAAAACCTTATTGAAAGTGAACTTTTCGGTTATGAAAGCGGCTCGTTCACCGGCGCCCTGTCAAAGGGCAAGAAGGGTCTTGTGCGAGAGGCCCATGGCGGAACTCTGTTTCTCGATGAAATTGGCGACATGCCGCTCAATTCGCAGACCCGCCTGTTACGCGTGCTCGCGGAGCGCGAGGTGACGCCCATCGGCGCGCTGAAGCCGACGGCTGTCGACATGCGCGTCATTGCCGCCACGCATTGCGATCTCCTTGGGCTGATCAGGGAAGGTAAGTTTCGCGAGGATCTCTTTTCCGGCTTAACGGCGCCACGATGACACTGCCTGCTCTTCGCGAGCGCGAAGATCTGTCATGGGTGGTGTCGCAGTTGCTGGAGAAACGTCCTTTCTCCAATGGAGCGGCGCGCGGCATCGCACCGTCGGCGCCCGGTGTGCTGGCGGCCTATTTCTGGCCCGGAAATATCCGCGAACTCGTCAATGTGATTGATTTTGCCTGTGCGGTCGCGGGCGAACCCGAGATCGGCATGAGCGACCTGCCCGATCAGGTGTTCAGCCGCCCCGTCGTGAAAGATGCCGAAGGCGATTTCCGGCCCAGCCAGCACCTGACGGGGGAGGACGCCGCGCTACGTGAAGATTCGCGCCGCATGGGATGGAATGTATCCGCCACGGCGCGCATTCTGGGGATCGACCGGACCACGATGCACCGCCGCATACGGCGCCTGGGCGTGACGCTGCCGCCGCGCGCCAACTGGTTACCGCGCCACACTTGTGGCGCCTGATCGCCACACCCGCTGCAACACCTGATTTCGTTTCTCGCAATTGCGAAATGAATGTTGCGGTGCTTGCCTTGAAAACGCGCCGTCAGCATATGTGTTGGGAAACTGGCACGGTCTTTGCTATCTTATTAACCAAACTAAATAACAAAAACCGGGATCGAATGGGAAGCGACATTGGCATTATCGCCAATCCTGTATCCGCACGCGACATTCGCAGGGTCATTGCAAACGCCACTGCGTTGCAGATCACCGACCGTGCCAACATCGTCTTGCGCGTTCTCTCCTGCGTGAAGACCTGTGGTGTCGACAAGGTTTACATGATGCCGGAAAACGGCGGCATCAGGCATCACGTCCGCCGCGGCATCGACCGGGCGGAGAACCAGGGCCTCAAGCACTTCCCGGTGCTTGAATATCTCGACTACAAGATCTCGGGTACTGTCGACGACACCTTCAAGGGTGCCCGCATGATGAAGGAGTTGGGGGTCGCGGCCATCGTCGTGCTTGGCGGCGACGGCACCCACCGCGCCGTGGTGACGTCCTGCGGCGATGTTCCGATTGCCGGTATCTCGACTGGCACCAACAATGCCTTTCCCGAACATCGCGAGCCCACCATCACCGGCCTTGCCGTGGGTCTCGCGGTGACCGGCAAGGTGCCGAAGGAAGTAGCCTTCCTGCCCAACAAGAAGATCACCGTCCGCGTCAACGGTCACGAGGAAATCGCCCTGGTGGACGTGGCCGTCGTCACCGAGCGTTACGTCGGCGCCCGCGCGCTGTGGCGCACCGAGACGTTCCGCGAACTCTTCGTCACCTTCGCCGACCCCGAGGTGATCGGCATGTCGGCCATTGCCGGACTGCTGGAGCCCGTCACGCGTCTCGACGGTCATGGCCTGCATGTGCGTCTTGCACCTGAAGCCGAGGCCAGGATCATGCTCGACACGCCGATTGCGCCTGGCTACATGCGCGGCATCGGTATCCGTGATTACCAGCCGATGCAACCGGGCGTGACCTACCGGCCGGAGATCAGCGACGGTTCCATAGCACTCGATGGCGAGCGTGAGCTGTCGTTCAACAAGACTGACACCATCACCATCGAACTTGTCCCCCATGCCTTCAGAACCGTGAATGTCAGCGCCTGCATGCAGTATGCGGCCAGGCATGGCCTCATGCGGACGAGACAAGATACCAACCAGCAACCACCGGGAGGAAACTGATGACTGCAGCAACTGCCAAGACGTCCATGGCGGGAATATTCCCGCTTGAAAAGCCCGAGCTCTTGCAGGCTTACCGGACCATGCGGACCATCCGCGAATTCGAGGAAGTGCTCCATGGCGAATTCGCCAAGGGCGACATTCCGGGCTTCGTTCACCTCTACGCCGGCGAGGAGGCGGCGGGAACCGGCATCATGATGCACTTGAAAGACATCGACCGGATCGCCTCCACCCATCGCGGCCACGGCCATTGCATCGCCAAGGGCGTGGACCCCAAGGAAATGATGGCGGAGATCTATGGCAAGGTTTCCGGCTCGTGCCGCGGCAAGGGTGGCTCGATGCACATCGCCGACCTCTCGAAGGGCATGATGGGCGCCAACGGCATTCTGGGCGCGGGTGCTCCGCTCGTTTGTGGCGCCGCGCTCGCCGCCAAGTTCCGCGGTGATGGCGCAGTCGCTATCTCCTTCGTCGGCGACGGCGCCTCGAACCAGGGCACCTTCCTTGAAAGCCTCAACCTCGCCGCCGTATGGAATCTTCCTGCGATCTTCGTGGTCGAGAACAACGGCTATGCCGAATCGACCTCGCGCGACTACGCCGTGGCGGTCGACTCCTACGTCGACCGGGCTGCGGGCTTCGGCCTTCCGGGCGTCACCGTCGATGGCCTCGACTTCTTCGCCGTCTATGAGGCGGCGGGAGAAATCATCAAGCGGGCGCGCGAGGGCGGCGGTCCGGCCCTGCTCGAATGCAAGATGATCCGCATGTTCGGCCATTTCGAAGGCGACCAGCAGACCTATCGCGCCAAAGGCGAAGTCGACGACATTCGCGCCAACAAGGACTGCATCAAGCTGTTCGCCGACCGCGTCATCGAGGCAGGCGTCATCAGCCGTGCCGAACTCGAGGCGATCGACCGCGCGGCGACAGCCCACATCCACGAGGCCCTTGCCTTTGCCAAGGCAGCGCCATTGCCCACGGCCGCCGACCTCACAACCGATGTCTATGTCAGCTACTGATCGCAGGGAGATTTGAAAAATGGCACGTAGTATCACCATGCGTCAGGCAATCAACGAGGCGCTTGATCAGGAAATGACCCGCGATCCGACGGTGTTCATGATGGGCGAGGATATCGTCGGCGGCACCGGCGGGGCGGGAGAGGAAGATGCCTGGGGCGGAGCCCTGGGTGTCACCAAGGGCCTGCACGCCAAGCATAAGGGCAGGCTACTCGACACGCCGCTGTCCGAATCGGCTTATATCGGCGCGGCGGTCGGCGCAGCGGCCTGCGGCATGCGTCCGGTGGCGGAATTGATGTTCCTCGACTTCATGGGCGTATGCTTCGACCAGATATTCAACCAGGCGGCCAAGTTCAGATACATGTTCGGCGGCAAGGCGCAAACACCGGTCGTCATTCGCGCCATGGTGGGGGCGGGCTTCCGCGCCGCTGCCCAGCACAGCCAGATGCTCACCCCGCTGTTCACGCACATTCCCGGCCTGAAAGTGGTCTGCCCGTCGAACGCCTATGATGCGAAAGGCCTTCTGATCCAGTCGATCCGCGATAATGATCCGGTGATCTTCTGCGAGCACAAGAACCTCTACGCGACCGAGGCAGATGTTCCCGCCGAATCCTACACGATCCCGTTTGGCGAGGCCAACATCGTGCGCGAAGGCAAGCATGCCACCATCATCACCTACGGCATGATGGTGAACCGCTCGATGGACGCGGCCAGGGAACTCGCCAAGGGTGGCATCGAATGCGAAGTCGTCGATCTGCGGACGCTGTCACCCATCGACTGGGATACGATCATCGACAGCGCGTCCAAGACTGGCCACGTCGTCTGCGTCGATGAGGCCCATCCGCGTTGCTCAATTGCATCGGACGTTTCGGCCATGATCGCGCAGGAATGCTTCAGGGCACTGAAGGGCCCGATCCAGATGGTGACGGCGCCGCATACGCCGGTCCCCTTCTCGCCGGTCCTCGAAGACCTTTACATCCCGTCGTCATCGGCCATCATAACGGCCGTCAAGAAGTCGATGGTGCACTGAACGTCACACCGAACTGAGTGAGGTTGTACATATGACTGATACCCGCATTGTGCCGATCGTCATGCCCAAGTGGGGTCTCTCCATGAAGGAGGGAAAGGTGACGAACTGGCTGTTGGAGAACGGCGCGACGATCAATGCCGGTGACGCGATCCTCGAGGTCGAAACCGACAAGATCGCCGG
>JANLWG010000119.1:0-3923 GCA_031364405.1 Hyphomicrobiales bacterium | reverse complement strand
TGGCATGCGGCGGGCATGATCCACACCATCAACGCCGATTCCAACATCGCCCGGCTGCAAGGCTACACCATCAACCTCTACAAGGAGCTTGAGGAGTTGACCGGCCAGTCGTGCGGCATCCATCGTCCCGGTGGACTTTATCTCGCCTCGACGCCCGAGCGCCTCGACTATCTCAAGCAGGAACGCGCCAAGGCCCGCTACATGGGGCTCGATACGGATTTCATTTCCCTCGGACACGCCCGCGATCTCAATCCGCTCATCGATCCGACGAAATATCTCGGCGCCCTGTTCGAGCCCGTCGACGGCCATGTCGATCCGTCGGGAGTCACCCATGCCTATGCCAAGGGCGCACGCCACTACGGCGCCAAGGTCTATCGCGAGACGCCGGTGCTCGAAACCAACTACCGGCCCGACGGCGCCTGGGACGTGGTCACGCCGAACGGCACCATCCGCGCTGACATCGTGGTCAATGCGGCGGGCCTGTGGGCCCGCGAAGTGGGAAGGCTTGCCGGCATCGATCTCCCGGTGCAGCCGATGGAGCATCACTACCTCATCACCGAGGAAATTCCCGAACTGCGCAACCACGGCAAGGAAGCCGCCGTCACCGTGGACTACGAGGGCAACGCCTACACCCGCCAGGAACACTATGGCATGGTGCTCGGCACCTATGAGACGAACTGCGTGCCATGGGCGGTTTCGGGCACACCGCCGGACTTCGGCCACGAGCTGCTGCAGGATGATCTCGGCCGCGTTTCCGAGCGCCTCGAATTGGCCTTCGAGCGCATGCCCGCCCTTGGCCGCGCCGGTATCAAGTCGGTGATCAACGGGCCCTTCACCTTCGGCCCCGACGGCAATCCGCTGATCGGTCCGGTGCCGGGTCTCAGGAATTACTGGACAGCGGTGGGCGTCATGGCGGGCTTCTGCCAGGGCGGCGGCGTCGGCCTGTGCATGGCCGAATGGATCATCAACGGCGAGCCGGCAATCGACGTCTGGGGCATGGACGTGGCCCGCTTTGGCGCCTTCGCGACGCGCGACTGGGGGACCATCAAGTCGGCCGAGAATTATTCGCGCCGCTTCATCCTCACCTATCCCAACGAGACGCTGCCCCTGGGCCGCAAGCAGAAGACCACCTCGCTCTATGACCGCTTCATGGCGCGCGGCGCGGTCATGGGAACCTCTTACGGGCTCGAACATGCCCTGTGGTTCGCGGGCTCGCCCGGCAAGGCCCATGAGACGCCGACCTTCCGCCGCTCCAATGCCTTTGCTTATGTGGCCGAAGAAGTCCGCGCCGTGCGCGAGGCCGTCGGCGTGATCGAGATCGGCAACTACGCCAAGCACGAAGTCGCGGGGCCGGGGGCTGAAGCCTTCCTCGACCGCATGCTGGCCAACCGCTTGCCCAGGCAAGGCCGCCTCGCGCTGACGCCAATGCTGACACCTGCGGGCAAGCTTTATGGCGATCTCACCGTTGCCCGCCTTGGCCCCGATCGCTACATGCTGTTTGGATCGAGTGCCGTGCAGAACATGCATCGCCGCTGGTTCGAGATGCATCTGCCCACGGAGGGTGTCACTTACGCCAACCGTACCGACGATCTTCAGGGCCTTTCCATCGCCGGACCGAAGTCGCGCGAGCTTCTGTCGCGCTTGACGCGCGACGATGTCGCCAACGACGCCTTCAAGTTCCTCGATATTCGCGCCAGCGTCGTCGCCAGTGTGCCGGTTATCATCGCGCGGGTCTCGTTCACCGGCGAGCTGGGTTACGAAATCTACGGCGCGCCGCAATATCAGCTGCGCCTGTTTGAAGCGATCGAGGAGGCAGGCCGTGATCTCGGCCTCAAATTGTTTGGCGGGCGGGCGCTGATGTCGATGCGGCTGGAAAAGAACTGGGGCGTGTGGACCATGGACTTCCGTCCGGACTTTACCGCGGCGGAGTCGGGACTCGATGCCTTCGTCGCCTACAACAAGCCGGCCGATTACATCGGCAGGGCCGCGGCCGCGAGGGAGAAGGCCGAAGGTCCCAGGCGCCGCCTCGTCACCATGACGGTCGAGACCGGGGATATCGACTGCGTGGCCGACGAGCCGATCTTCCATGCCGGTAACTGCGTGGGCTATGTTACCTCGGGAGGTTTCGCCCACTGGGTCAAGAAGAGCATGGCGCTCGGCTACGTCCCCGCCGATTGCGCCGCCGATGGCACGAAGCTTGAAATCGAAATCCTGGGCGAGTTCTATCCGGCGATCGTGCGGGCAAGGCCGCTCTACGATCCGGACGGCAGGAAGATGCGGAGTTGAACTCTAGAGTCTTTCTGGTCTTGATTGAACCCCCATCTCGTCATGGCCGTGCGCGTCACGGCCATCTTCTTTGCGTGCCGTTGAAGAAGATGCCCACACCAAGTGCGGGCATGACGAAAAAGGGGAGGTATCCGCGTTTCAATCAAGACCGGAAAGACTCTAATCGACAGGAGTTACGGCGCCTTGAGGGTGGAGAGGTAGGCGATGATTGCCGCGATTTGCTCCGGCTCGAAACTGAACTCCGGCATTTCGTTGTGGCCGGTTACGATGCCTTCCGCCAGCGCTTCCTCAAGATAGGCGGGATCATAACGCTTCACTACTTCGCGGAATGGCGGCGCCTTGGCGAGCGGGCTCAAACCCGCCATGTCGATGGCATGGCAGCGCGCGCAATTCTTCGACAGGAGGCCATAGCCGATGGCAATCGGGCTGTCGCCGGACTTGGCCTCGCCGCTGCGATTGAGGCCCAGGATGTAAGTCGAAATGGCTTCCGCCTGATCGACCGTCATGTCCCAATCGGGCATGGCCGGATGGCGCACCGCGAGGCCTTCCATAAAGCCATCGACCAGCTCGTCCTGCGTATAGTTCTTGGCAACCTCGCGGAATGGCGGGGCTGGTGCAAACGGACTGTCGCCGGTTTCGCCGGCCGCATGACAAGGCGTGCAGTTAGCCTCGATCAGCCGTTGCCCTCTGGCAAGGGTGCTTTCCTCGGCGATGGCGGACGAAGAAAACATCAAAAAGGCAATCAAGGCAGCGATTCGCATGGTGACAAAATTACCTGCAAGTTGCGACATTGCTTTGACTGGGATCAATCCTTCCTCACCAGATTGCCAAGCACAGCTACCAAAAGCAGGCTCATCGCCCAGCCAAACAGGATTTCGAACCACATATAGAAACGCGCGATGGCGGAGGCGGGTGCCATCATTATCCTCAAGTGCAAGCCGGCACCGCCACTGTTACCGGCGCTGCCGCAGCCATTTATCCAGCGATGCCTGGCTTTCCTTCGACGCACGTCCGAGCAGAAGGGACTCCACGCTGATGTCTTCGTCGAGATCGTCCCAGCGCAGTCCCTCGCCCTTTCCCACGGGCCGCCAGTTTGAGCGTTCTTCGGAGGTGGCATGGCGGAGACGGGGGAACCACGCCAGCGGCACTGAAAGCGAGCGGCCATCCGACAGTTCCACACTCAGTGTTTGCTCGGTAGCGGAAGCGGACAATACAGCCGGTACTTTCAAGTCAAGCGCCGAAGAAGTCATCCCAGGCCTCCAGAAGTTGTGCAGCGTTATCGCTGACCATTCGCTCAAGCTCAATCAATTCCGCGCGGTTCATGCCGCCACTCCGTGTAAGTCTAACAGGTTTCAACCAGAATTTCGCTTGTAACGGCTTCCCTACGATTTCACCTTCACATAACTGCCCGGCGCATCCTCGATCACTTTCAGCTTGCCGCTGCCGGGGGTGGGAGCGGTGATCTTTTCGCCCGAGCGCTTGCTGATCCATTCGATCCAGTCGGGCCACCACGAACCTTGATGTTCAGTGGCATCCTTCAACCAGTCCTCCACCGTCTCGGCCTCCACCGGGTTGGTCCAATACTGGTATTTTTTGGCGGCGGGCGGATTGATCACACCCGCGATGTGGCCTGAACC
>JANLWG010000106.1:0-6446 GCA_031364405.1 Hyphomicrobiales bacterium | reverse complement strand
GCGTCCTGAAACCATGGTGTTCTCCTGAGAGTCGTTGTGTGGCTGACACCCCCTCCCCCTTTCGGGGTACTCCCCCGACTGCGTCGAGGGAGAAAAACCCTTTCTCCCTCGCGCGAAGCGTGGGGGAGTACGGCGAAGCCGGGAGGGGGTGCTTCCACGCATTCGGTTTCAGTTCACTCCGCTGCCACGCGTTTGTTTTCCCGTTCGCGGGTTTCCCATTCGTCTTGCCAATCGGACTGGCGATTAGATAGCGTCACTTGCACCGCGGTCACCTTGTATTCCGGGCAGTTGGTGGCCCAGTCGGAGAATTCGGTGGTGATGACGTTGGCTCCCGAAACCGGGTGGTGGAAGGTGGTGTAGACCACGCCCTGGGCCATGCGTTCCGTCACATCGGCGCGCAAGCTTGTCGCTCCCATACGGGATGCGATGGACACCATTTGGCCGTGATGAATGCCGCGCACTTCGGCGTCATGAGGATGAATTTCAAGCACGTCTTCGGTATGCCAGGTTATGTTTTCTGTGCGCCGTGTTTGTGCGCCCACATTGTATTGCGAGAGAATGCGACCTGTTGTCAGGATCAAGGGGTACTCTCTTGTGGTGCGTTCATTCGTTGGCACATATTCTGTGATCATGAAACGGCCGAGGCCGCGCACGAATTTTCCGATGTGCATGATGGGTGTGCCATCAGGGGCGGCATCATTCACCGGCCACTGCAGTGAGCCCAGTTCGTCAAGACGGGCGAAGGACACGCCTTTGAACGTCGGGGTGAGGGCCGCGATTTCGTCCATGATTTCGGCGGCGTTGTTGTAGCGCATGTCATAGCCCATGGCTTGCGCGAGATCGCAGACCACTTGCCATTCGTGCTTGCCCTGCAACGGCGACTTCACCTGACGCACGCGATTGATGCGGCGTTCGGCGTTGGTGAAGGTGCCGTCCTTTTCGAGGAAGCTGGTGCCCGGCAGGAAGACATGGGCGAAGGCTGCGGTTTCGTTCAGGAACAAGTCCTGCACCACAACGCATTCCATGCTTTCGAGAGCATGCGTCACATGATTGGTGTTGGGATCGGACTGGGCGATATCCTCACCCTGGACGAACAGGCCCCTGAATGTGCCTTCAACAGCGGCATCAAACATATTGGGAATACGCAGGCCCGGTTCCGGATCGAGCGACGTCTGCCATGCGGTTTCGAACAACTGGCGCACCGTGTCATCGCCCACGTGGCGATAGCCCGGATACTCATGCGGGAATGAACCCATGTCGCAGGAACCCTGTACATTATTTTGGCCGCGCAGAGGATTGACGCCCACGCCATTGCGCCCGACATTGCCGGTGAGCATGGCGAGATTGGCCATCGCCATCACCATGGTCGAACCCTGGCTGTGCTCGGTGACGCCAAGGCCGTAATAAATCGCGCCATTGCCGCCGGTGGCATAGAGCCTGGCCGCTGCACGAACCTCGGCGGCGGGAACCCCGCTGACACTCACCAGCGCCTCGGGAGAATTCCTCGGTTCACGGATGAATTGTTCCCAGCGGGCGAATTCCACGGGATCGCAGCGCTCCTCGATATATTTGCGGTCCTCAATGCCCTCGGTGAGAATGACATGTGACAGCGCGTTGACCACGGCGACGTTGGAGCCGGGCTGCAATTGCAGATGATGCTGGGCCTCCACATGGGCCGAACGCACCATATCGATGCGGCGCGGATCGACGATGATGAGCTTGGCACCTTGGCGCAGCCGCCGCTTCATCCGCGAAGCAAACACCGGATGGCCATCCGTCGGGTTGGCGCCGATCACGATAATAACATCGGACTCGTCGACCGACTTGAAATCCTGGGTGCCGGCCGAAGTGCCAAATGTCTTGGACAGGCCGTAGCCGGTGGGCGAATGACAGACGCGGGCGCAGGTATCGACATTGTTATTGCGGAAAGCCGTGCGGACCATTTTCTGCGCGACGTAAACTTCTTCATTGGTGCAGCGTGACGAGGTAATGCCGCCGATCGACCCGCGACCGTATTTCTTCTGAATATCCTTGAAGCGTTTCGCGGTGAAGACGATGGCTTCTTCCCAGGTGGTTTCGCGCCAGACGTCGGTAATCCGTTCACGGATCATCGGTCTGGTCATGCGGTCCTTGTGGGTGGCATAACCCCAGGCGAAGCGGCCCTTGACGCAGGAATGGCCCTCGTTGGCGCCGCCGTCCTTGTAAGGCACCATGCGCACGACCTCATCGCCCTTCATCTCGGCCTTGAACGAACAGCCCACTCCGCAATAGGCACAGGTGGTGATGACCGAGTGTTCGGGCTGGCCAAGCTTGATCACCGACTTCTCGGTCAGCGTCGCCGTGGGGCAGGCCTGAATGCAGGCGCCGCAGGAGACGCATTCGGAGTTGAGGAAATCTTCATCCATGCCGGCGGACACGTGGCTGGCGAAGCCGCGGCCGTCGATGGTCAGCGCGAAGGTGCCTTGCACTTCCTCGCAGGCCCTGACACAGCGCGAGCAGACGATGCACTTGGCGGGATCGAAGGTGAAATAGGGATTGCTTTCGTCCTTGGCCTTGTAGCGGAAGTTCTCTTCGCCACCATCGCGTTTGGCGAAGACGTGATTGTCGCCGTCATAGCCGTAGCGCACATCGCGCAGGCCCACGGCACCGGCCATGTCCTGCAATTCGCAGTCGCCGTTCGCCGCACATGTCAGGCAGTCGAGCGGGTGGTCGGAGATGTAAAGTTCCATGACACCTTTGCGCAGTCTGGCGAGGCGGTCCGTCTGTGTACGGACTTTAATGCCGGGAGCCACCGGCGTGGTGCACGAGGCGGGCGTGCCCTTGCGGCCTTCGATCTCGACAAGGCAGAGACGGCAGGAACCGAAGCTCTCAAGCGAGTCGGTGGCGCAGAGCTTGGGGATCTGGGTGCCAAGCTCCATCGCCGCGCGCATGATCGAGGTGCCTTCCGGGACCGTGACGGAGTAGCCGTCGATCTCCAGCGTCACCATCGTGGCCGATTTGACCAGCGGTGTTCCGAAATCGGTTTCTTTGATGAGTGTCATCGGCTTCATGGGATCACCTCACTCCGCCGCCTGCAATTTTGCGGGCCGGCCGAAATCTCCGGGGAAAAATTTAACGGCACTCAGTACGGGGCCGGGGGTTAACCCGCCCATGGCGCAAAGCGAGCCGTCGGTCATCGTCTGGCAGAGATCGTCGAGCACTTCGAGATTGGCATCCCGGTCAACTCCGGCGACGATCTTGTCGATCACTTCAACCCCGCGAATGGAGCCGATGCGGCATGGCGTGCACTTGCCGCAGGACTCAATCGCGCAGAATTCCATGGCGAAACGGGCCTGCTGGGCCATGTCGACGCTTTCGTCGAAAACCACGATGCCACCGTGGCCGACCATCGCACCTTCTGCCGCGAAGGCTTCATAGTCCATCGGCAGGTCAAATTTGGAAGCCGGCAGATAGGCGCCGAGCGGGCCGCCAACCTGAATGGCGCGAATGGGTTTTCCGGTATAAGTGCCGCCGCCAAAATCCTCGACGAGCTGGCGCAGTGTAATGCCGAAGGCTTTCTCGACCAGGCCGCCATGTTTGATATTTCCGGCAAGCTGGAATGGAAGAGTGCCGCGCGACCGGCCCATGCCGTAGTTCTTGTAGGCCGCTCCACCTTCAGCGAGGATAAAGGGCACGGCAGCAAAGGTCAGCACGTTGTTGATCACCGTGGGCTTGCCGAACAGGCCAACCAGAGCCGGGATCGGCGGTTTGGGCCTAACCATGCCGCGACGGCCTTTGAGGCTTTCCAGCATGGCGGTTTCTTCGCCGCAGATATAGGCGCCAGCGCCACGGCGGACTTCCAGACTGAATGAATGCTCCGTACCCTGAATATTATCGCCGAGCCAATTGGCTGCAACTGCAGCGGCGATGGCTTCTTTCATCGTGATGATCGCATCAGGATATTCCGAGCGGATATAAACCAATCCTTTGGTTGCGCCGGTGGCAATACCGGCAATGGTCATGCCTTCGATCAGCATGAGGGGGTCACCTTCCATCACCATGCGGTCAGCGAAGGTGCCGCTGTCGCCCTCATCGGCATTGCAGCAGATATATTTCTGATCGGCTTTGACGTCGTGCACGGTTTTCCACTTGATGCCCGCCGGAAATCCAGCACCGCCGCGGCCACGCAAGCCTGACTCGGATACTTCCGCGACGATGGCGGAACCAGCCATGGCAAGGGATTTCCTGAGGCCTTCGAAACCGCCGTGAGCGATATAGTCGCTCACCGACAGTGGATCGGTTATGCCGCAGCGGGCAAAGGTCAGGCGTTCCTGATTCTTGAGATAGGGATGTTCCTCGATATTGCCGAGAGAGAGGCGATGCTGGCCGCCCTGATGAAACTTCGCGGCAAAGAGCGATGCCACATCGGAGGCCTGCACCGGGCCGAACGCCACGCGGCCGGCCGGAAGTTCGACTTCCACCAGCGGCTCCAGCCAGAACAGGCCGCGCGAGCCGGTGCGAATGATCTGTATACTGATTTGTTTGGCGGCGGCCTGCGCGGCAATGACCCCGGCCACTTCATCAGCACCGACCGACCGGGCGGCTGAATCACGCGGGACATAGATCCTGATCATGTCCGGCACTCCGCCGCGATTTTCGCGAACTTCTTTTCGTCAACCCGGCCAACCAGTTTCCCGTCAACCATGACCGCTGGAGACAATGCGCAATTACCCAAGCAGTATACCGCCTCCAGGGTGATCGCGCCATCGGCGGTGGTTTCACCGAATTTGACTTGCAAGGATTTCTGCACCGCCGCCGCCAAGGCGTTGCCCTGCATCGACTGGCAGGCCTCGGCCCGGCACACCTTGATGACATGGCGGCCCGCGGACTTGCGGCGAAAATCGTGGTAAAAGCTGACAACGCCATGAACCTCGGCCCGCGACAGATTGAGCGCCTTGGCGAGAACCGGCAGGCTGGATTCGGGAACCGAGCCCACCTCATGCTGGAGATCGTGCAGGATTTCGATCAGCGCATCGGGCCGGTTGCCATAACGCGCGGCAATAGCTTTGGCGGCGGTGGCTTCACGCGGAAGGCTGTCGATCAATGTGGTTTTTGCGGACATTGCACATTATGACTGAAAATCCGGGAAATCGCCAATCGCCGGGGTCTATGGACTCATAGGGACGGCGGATGGCGGCTCGAATTTTCGCGCCGCGACGAAGAGGGCGGAGATCAGCGGCGAATGGGGTTCGCGCGCCATGGCGACCAGGCCGACCGTATGTTCGACTTTGGGTTCGGCCAGTGGCACCGCCTTTATTCCCGGCATTGGTCCAAGAACATTCAGAAAATATTCCGGCATGACGCTGGCCAGCCCCATCGAGCGGACGCTGGCGAAAAGATTCATGATCGAATTGGTTTCAAGCCGCGGCGAAGGCTGCGCTTTGCCCGCGAGGAAGGCTCGGTCAATGATGCGCCGGTTTTGCATATTGGGAGTGAGCAGGCACAAAGGCTCCTGTGCTGCTTCCAGCCAGGTGACGGTGGCGCGCGCCGCCAGGGCGTGGCCGGCCGCCAGGAACAGGCAATAGCGTTCCTTGTAGAGTGCCGCCGTCAGCAGGCCTTCGACTGGCTCGTTGTCGAGATAGGTGACGCCGGCCTCAAGGGAGAAATCATGCAGTCCACGGAGGATTTCTTCCGAACTGTGCGACAGGATGGCAAATTCCACCTGGGGGTGAGCAGCCTGCATGGCCTTGGTGAGCAGCGATACCATCGGCAGTGCTGAAGGAATGACGCCGATCACCAGGCGGCCAACCAGTTCGCCCTTCTTGTTGCGGATCTGGCCCAGTTCCTGCTGCAGCGATTGCCAATTATCGAGAATGAGATGGGCCCATTTCAGCACGCGCTCGCCCTCGGGTGTGAGCCCGATATAACGCTGGCCGCGCTCGACGATGGGAACGCCCAATTCCTGCTCAAGCTGGCGGATGCGCCCCGACATGGTGGGCTGGGTAACGTTGCAGGCCTGGGCGGCCCGGGTGAAATGCTTTTCCCGGGCCAGCGCCGCGAGATACTGAAGCTGGCGAATATCCATGCGGCCACAATAGCTTGGGCAAGCGCTGCGGGCATTGCCAAAAACTAAAATCATATAACAGGAATTTAAGCCTTGACAACGTACGCTGCTCGGGCTAGTAGGGGGCATGCTCCACAAGTGGGTAACAGAATGAGTTGCTGCCGTTACTCTCCTGTGATACTGTGAATTATGAAAAATATCACAGTTACTGTGGACGACGAGATTTATCGCAAGGCGCGTATCCGGGCGGCGGAACTGGATACGTCGGTCTCGGCACTTGTCCGCAACTATCTCCACGAGATTGTTGCAGGCGAGAGCGAGCGCGAACGGCTCAAGCGCAAGGAACGCGAATTGCGCGAACAGGTCAAAGGGTTTTCGGCGGCCGACAGGTTAGGCCGTGAAG
>JANLWG010000249.1:0-7911 GCA_031364405.1 Hyphomicrobiales bacterium | reverse complement strand
CGGCAAGGCGTGCCAGACCTTTTCCGGCGGTCAGCGTTTCACCGGCCCCGGCCGTCAGCGAGACGCCCGCCAATGCTGCGGCTGGCAGATCAGCAACCATCGCCATATTATCGTCGTGAATCATCATCTAGAGTTAGGGTTTAGTCCGGGAAGGATGTAAGCGCCATGGACCAGAAATATATCGACCTGTTCGACCGTTTTACCCATGGCACCATGAGCCGCCGCGATTTCCTCGAAAGGCTTGGCCAGCTTGCCGGCAGCACCGTATCAGCCAGTGCATTGCTTGGTGCGCTGGAGAACAACTATGCCAACGCCACCATGGTGCCTGAAGAACATCCGCGCCTGCGCTCGGGGTTTCAGGTGATCGACACCAACGTGGCGGGTTATCTCTCGGTGCCGCTTGGCGGCGATGTTCAACCGGCGGTTATCGTCATCCACGAAAATCGCGGCCTCAACCCGCATATCAAGGATGTGACGAGGCGAATGGCGCTGGAAGGCTTCGTGGCATTTGCGCCCGACTATCTCTTTGCCCTTGGCGGCACGCCCGACGATGCCGGCAAGGCTCGCGACATGATCGGCACCTTGAAGCCCGCAGATATCCTCGCCGTGCAGCGCGCACTGCTGGCCGTCAACAAATTCCCCACCAACAAGAAGAACAGGACTGGCGCCATGGGGTTCTGCTGGGGCGGTGGCCAGGTCAATCGCCTTGCCGTAGCCGATCCTTTGCTCAAGGCAGGTGTTGCTTATTATGGCGCGCAGCCTGCCGCCGAAGAAGTTCCAAAAATCACCGCACCCCTGCTCCTGCATTACGCCGGCCTCGACGAGCGCATCAATGCCGGCATCCCCGCCTTCGAGGGGGCTTTGAAGGCAAACAACAAGACCTATGAACTCCACATCTACGAAGGCGTAAATCACGCCTTCAACAACGACACCAACGAAGCCCGCTACAACAAGGAAGCGGCTGATCTTGCGTGGAGCCGGACCGTGGCGTTTCTGAAGAAATATTTGTCCTGACGGATTGATCGCGATCAAGAATTCCGGTCAAGAGGCCGTGTAATCATTTAACTATGGAAAATACCGCTCCAATCATCGCCCTGCGCCGTGCCCTCAGCCTGCCTTGGCTGGTGTTCTATGGCGTTGGCGTCACGGTGGGTGCGGGGATATTCGCACTCATCGGCGAGGTTGTAAGCCTAGCCGGTGATTTTGCTCCGATGTCGTTTCTTATTGCTGGCGCCGTCGCGGGCCTCACCGGCTGGTCTTATATGTTGCTCGCCGGGGAATATCCACGAGCGGCTGGCGAAGCGGTATTCGCCAAGCTGGGGCTCGGCAGTGCCGCAGGGCGGATTGTTGGATACGGCGTCGTCGCGGTTGCCGTTACCGCGGGGGCCACCATTGGCCTGGCCTTCGCGCGCTATCTCGCCAGCTTCACCGGCATTCCAGAACCGGTGGGGCTGGTCGCGGTGCTCATGCTGCTCGCGGCGATCGCCATCGCCGGGGTGCGCGAGAGCGTTGGCTTTGCCGCGGTGGTGACAATCCTTGAAGTGGGAACGCTGCTGGTGCTGATCGCCGTTGGTCTGCCGATGCTTGGGGAGGCAGGAGTCGCTGCCCGCATCATAGCACTGCCTGGCTCCCATGTTGCGATCTCAAGCGTGGTGGCGGGCGCATTCGTCGCCTTCTTTGCTTTCATCGGTTTTGAGAATATTGTGAACATGGCGGAGGAAACCAAGAACCCACAGCGCGCCGTGCCGCTGGCGATCATTCTGACGCTGGTGATTTCAGTGGTGCTCTATGGTTTGGTCGCCAGTGTCGCAGTGGCTTTTCCGGACCGCGTGGGTTTCACTTCCAGCGAGGCTCCGCTCGCGGCATTATTCTTTGCCGCCACCGGTTGGCCAGGCACTCCCGTTGCGGCCATGGCGTCGATTGCCATGGTCAATGGCATCCTCGTGCAGATCGTCATGGCGAGCCGGGTGCTCTATGGCATGTCGCGCGAAGCCCTGTTGCCGCCATGGTTTGAAGTGCTCCATGAAACCCGGCAAACTCCTGCGAGAGCCATCCTGATGGTGGCGGCGGCAACCGCGGTGCTGGCTTTGAGCGTACCCCTGCTGCGGCTGGCGGAACTTACAAGTCTCGTTATGTTGCTGATCTACACCACGGTGAATGTGAGCCTGTTCAGCATCGGATGCAGCAAGGCAGCACCTGAGAGGATCAGGCGCTGGCGCTATTGGGGTCTGCTTGGTGCCGCCATATCTCTCGGCCTGATCGTTGCGGAATTTGCCCGCTGACATTGACCGCGAGCCCGCCCATCCCTAAACAGGCCCGCGTTTATCAACCGAAAGCCTGTTTCCCATGTCCGTCGATCCTGCCCTTCGCGCTGCTGCATTCGAAAGCAAGGCCTGGCCATTCGAGGAAGCCCGCAAGCTGGTCGAGCGCGCCAAACGCACCGGCAAAAAGGAAATCCTGTTCGAGACCGGTTATGGCCCCTCCGGCCTGCCGCACATCGGCACCTTTGGCGAGGTGGCGCGCACCACCATGGTGCGCCGTGCATTTGAAACCCTGAGCGATTTGCCGGCCAAGCTCCTGTGCTTCTCCGACGACATGGACGGGCTGCGCAAGGTGCCCGATAATATTCCCAACAAGGAACTGGTGCGCCAGCATCTGGGCCGGGTGCTCACCACCATCCCTGATCCCTTCGGCAAGTTCGAGAGCTTCGGCCACCACAACAACGCCATGCTGCGCCGTTTCCTTGATCAGTTCGGCTTCCAGTATGAATTCGCCAGTTCATCCGAGTATTACAAGAGCGGGCGTTTCGACAAGGCTTTGCTACGGGTGCTCGAACGCTTCGATGCCATCATGGAAATCATGCTGCCGTCGCTGCGCGAAGAACGCTCGGCCACTTACTCGCCCTTCCTGCCGATCCATCCCGATACTGGTGTGGTCATGCAGGTGCCCATCGAGGAACGTAAGCTCGAAGCCGGCACCATCGTCTGGCGCGATCCAGCCAGTGGCAAGGCCTATGAAACACCAGTAACCGGCGGCCATTGCAAGCTGCAGTGGAAGCCCGATTGGGGCATGCGCTGGTATGCGCTCGGCGTTGATTATGAAATGGCCGGCAAGGACCTGATCGACTCGGTCAAGTTGTCGAGCCAGATTTGCAAGGCGTTGGGTGCTGAACCTCCCGATGGCTTCAACTACGAGCTGTTCCTCGATGACAAGGGCCAGAAGATTTCCAAATCCAAGGGCAATGGCCTCACCATCGACGAGTGGCTGACCTATGCCGATCCGCAATCGCTGTCGCTCTATATGTACAATCGCCCGCGTGAGGCGAAGAAGCTCTACTTCGATGTGATCCCGCGGGCTGTCGATGAATATGCCCAGTTTCAGCAGGCCTATCCGCGCCAGGAGGTGAAGGAGCGGTTGATGAATCCGCTTTGGCACATCCATGGCGGCAATCCGCCGCCGCCGGAAGAAGGTTCGGTCTCCTTCTCGTTGCTGTTGAATCTGGTGGCCGTGGCCAATGCCGGGGATAAATCCGTGCTGTGGGCTTTCCTCAAGCGCCACGCGCCCAATCTCGCACCCGAATCCCATCCCCGCCTCGATGCGTTCGCCGGCTATGCCGTGCGTTATTTCGCCGATTTTGTAAAACCAAAAAAGCAATATCGTCTGCCCACGGATGATGAGCGCAAGGCCCTGGAGGATTTGTCCGCCGCCCTTGCCGTCTTGCCCGAGGGATCAAGCCCCGAGGAAATTCAGCTGAAGGTCTACGACGTGGGCCGTAGGGATCCCTACAAGACCACCCAGAAAGATGGTTCGGTGGGTGTGGCGCAAAGCTGGTTCAACATGCTCTATCAGGTATTGCTCGGCGAAGAACGAGGCCCCCGTTTCGGCTCCTTCGCCGCACTCTATGGCCTCGCCAACACCCGCGCCCTGATCGCCAAGGCGTTGAGGGGTGAGTTGGTCAAATAACCTGCGGCGATGATGAGCCTTTGCTGCGAGTGCGCTACTGGCTTGCCCACATAATCCGCGCGATCCAGTCGACGTCCTTCATGTCGAGGATCTTGGTCACGTGATCGGGGTTGATCGAGGCAAGTTCGAGGGTCTTGGCGGTCTGGCGCTGCATGATCTTGGCCATCACCTGGCCATCGGCGGTCTTGACCACCACACGGTCGCCCTTGCGGATTGACGCCGATGGCGAAACGATAATGGTGTCGCCTTCACGGTAGACCGGCATCATCGAGTCGCCGGTGATCTCGAGCGCATAGGCGTTCTGGTCGGTGACGCCAGGCACATCGATCTCATCCCAGCCCGATCCAGCGGGAAAGCCCGAATCATCGAAGTAACCGCCCTTGCCGGCGCGGGCGAGGCCGAGCAACGGAATATGCCGGCGCTTAGGCGGCTGGCCCTTGCGGCCAGTCAGCAGGTCGGTGAATTCCTCGATGCCAGCCCCCGAGGCCTGCAACAGGCGCGCGATGCTTTCGGTGGTCGGCCACCGCGGGCGCCCGTCTGGACCATTGCGCTTTGAGGGGTTGAACGAGGTGGGATCGAGCCCGGATTTCTTGGCGAGACCCGACGCCGAAAAGCCATAGCGCTCGGCAATTGTGTCAATGGCGTTCCAAACCTGCTTGTGGTTGAACATGATGTTCCCCGTTTGCCGCTAATTTTCTTATGAACTAGGAACCAATACCTTGGTTCGGGGATATTGTCCAGAGCCCTTGGACCGCCTAGGATGCCCGCCATGCAGTTTATCTACAAGATTTGTTCAGCGCTCGAATGGGCGGAGGCCGCTGAACGGGGGAATTTTGCTGGTTCAGCGGTCGATCATGCCGATGGATTCATTCATCTTTCGACCGCTTACCAGGTGCGCGAGACAGCCGCCCGGCACTTCGCGGGCCGCACTGGGCTGGTGCTTGTGGCCTTCGCCGCGGCCGATCTGGAATACCTGAAGTGGGAACCCTCGCGCGGCGGCATACTGTTCCCCCATGTCTATGGTACAATTCCAGCGACGGCCGCCCGCTGGGTGAAGCCGCTGCCTTTCCAAGATAACGTCCACGCTTTTCCGCCGGAGATTGCCGGTTGAGCCTCGCCAATCTTGTTTTCCCCATCCTGCGTCTACTGCTCCATGGGCTCGATGCCGAGGCGGCCCACGATCTAACCATCCGTATGCTAATGATTGCGCCACGGCGTGCGCCACCCGTATCCGATTCGCGTTTGAACATGGCGGTGTTCGGCCTCAGTTTTGCCAATCCGCTGGGGCTTGCGGCAGGTTTCGACAAGAATGCCCAGGTGCCTGATGCCATGCTGGCCCAGGGCTTTGGCTTTGTCGAAGTTGGTACACTCACCCCGCGCCCGCAGGCGGGCAATCCGCGTCCCAGACTATTCCGGCTCACCGAAGATCTCGCCGTCATCAATCGCATGGGCTTCAATAATCACGGCCACGCGGCGGCGCTGGCGCGGCTTATTGCGCGCAAAACTCTCGGTGGTATCGTCGGTATCAATCTTGGTGCCAACAAGGACTCAACCGACCGCATTGCCGATTATGTGGCAGGCATCAAGATTTTTTCCGGCGTTGCTGACTACCTGACTGTCAACATCTCTTCACCCAATACGCCGGGCCTGCGTGCCCTGCAATCACGCACCGAACTGCAAGGGCTGCTGGACCGTCTCAATGAAGCCCGCGGCCGCGAAGCCCGCCGCCCGCCCATGTTGCTGAAGATCGCCCCTGATCTCCGCAGCGATGAACTGGAAGACATTGCATCCTGTTGCGGCAAGGCCGCGGTTGACGGCATCATCGTGTCGAACACCACGCTATCACGGCCCGCGCTCAAATCGCACCATGCAAAAGAGCAGGGCGGTCTCTCGGGTGCGCCGCTCTTTGTCCTGTCGACCAGCCAACTCGCCAGGCTTTACCTTTTGACCGGGGGAACCATTCCATTGATCGGCGCCGGCGGCATTGCCAATGCCGAACATGCATGGACCAAACTGCTCGCCGGTGCCTCGCTGCTGCAGCTTTATTCGGCACTGGTCTACAAAGGGCCGGGCCTCGTCAGCGAAATTCTGCAGGGCCTGGCCGGAAAACTCAACAAGGCAGGCGTCTCATCACTCACGGCAATCGTGGGCAGCGAAGCTGCCGCACTCACCAGGGATTAAGCGGCACATAGATGTTGAAAAGTTTTTCCGTGGTGCCATTGGCCTGCAATCGGTCCAGCGCCACATCAAAGGCATCGCGCAGTTCAACCCGGTCGCTTCGAATTAAAAAAGCCGCATTGCGGCTGAACGATTCAAAGTCCATGTAGGCTCCGCCCAGAAGCTTGCAGCAGTTGCGCGAGTTGGCACCGGCGATCCAATAGATCATCCGCAGATTGTCATCGAAGATGGTATCCACAGCCCCGGTGCGCAGGGCGTCCTGTGCCGCATCGCTGGTGGCGAAAGTCAGCAGTTCCGCCTCGGCGTAATAAGTCGATATCCACGCCGCATGGGCAGTGCCTTCGACTGCACCAATGCGCTTGCCCGCCAGGCTGCGGGCATCGCTGGCCGTGAGCGGGTTGCCGCCCTGCACCGCAAAGCGCCCGAAGCTGCGGAACCATGCTCTGGTCAGAACCGCCTGCTCCAATGCTTTCTCGTCAATGCGCGGGCCTGAAACAACAACGTCGCCCTGATGACTGGCGAGCGCTGGCAACAACTCGCCCAAGGGTTTCAACACCACATCGCAGGTGATCTTGATGTCAGCGCAGGCCGCCATTCCAAGGTCGACGGCGATACCCGCGGGTGCCCCCGACCTGGCCAGAAAACTGTAAGGCGGAAAATCCGCGTCGGCAAAAAGGTGGATCGACGTCCCTTCCGGAAAGGCCGGCATCTTCGCGGCCACCTGAACCTTTCTGAACTGCGGCAATTTATATCCTGGCACGCCGTCGGCCAATCCGCTTTTGTTTGCAACCAATAGCAGTGCTGCCGTGACCGATAGCAACCATCGGATGGTTGTTGACGCGCAGAGAATCTTCATCATTTGACGCAAAGGTAAATCATGTTGGCGGTGAGGCTTTGAGTCTCGAACAGATAAATGAGTCGTTTGGATTCAGAGAAGACTTTCATGATGGCGGAAAGATAGCCGGACAATTGTCCGGTGTCTTGCCCAGAATACCGGCTGAGACTTTGGCCAATGCGCTCCGTCATTTACCATATGATGAATTCGAGCGCGCCCTGCGTGATAAACTAGTAGCAATCGTCATCATGCCGGGCCTGACGCTCTACGCCGCCTGTGGCGCGCTAGCTTTGGCGATCGCCCTGGCCGATGGCCGAAAAGTCGTGGCCGAGGCCGAAACAGCCGATTTTCTGGACGCCGTTCGCCGCACCCATGGTGCCCTGCTGTTGCATGAAGCCACCTCGGATCTCGCCACCAATCATCCGGAAAAATCGGCGAGCCGGCGTCTGACCGGTTGGCAGTCAGGTTCGGCGCTGATGCTCGTAGGCCTGGTGATTGTTGCCTTCCTGCTGTTTCAGGCGCGCTTCGTGTGGTTTGGCGTAAGCCTGCTCTCGGGCCTGTTGTTTCTGGCAGTTATAGCACTCCGGTTGTTGTGCCTGTTTCCACCCATCAGGTGGGGCCAGATTGCGGCGGAATATCTTGGCGATGAAGAGCTTCCGGTCTACTCCGTGCTGGTGCCGCTGTTTCGCGAGACGTCGGTGCTGGGCCAGTTGTTGAGGGCATTAACCGAACTCGATTACCCGGCACTAGGTAGCAAGCGCACCAAGACTGTGTAGAACGGTTCAGCCATCATAGGCCATGAACCAGCCGCAAGTTCTCAACATCTCATCGACCGGCAGACTCCGCCCGATCGGGAACTCCACTTGATCCTGGATAACTACGCCACCCATAAGCACCCCAAGGTGAAAGCTTGGTTGGCGAAGCATCCCCGCTTT
>JANLWG010000410.1:0-2279 GCA_031364405.1 Hyphomicrobiales bacterium | reverse complement strand
CGCTTGCGCCAACGGAATCATCAGCCGCTTGTGGACGCCGCGCAGCCGCGCGATTGCGGTAAACAGGCCGAGTGCTCCCCCGCCCGAGGCCATGAACAATTCGCGGTAGGCCGCCGCCACCTGGTCGATATCCTCGCGGTTGACATCATTGACCACGATCACCCGGCTCATGGCTTTATAATCGAATGGCGAGTCGTAACTCACGCGCTTGACCGGGTAGGGCAGGTGAACCACGCCGGTGCGCATTTCGGCGTTGGCCCAGTCATCGGGGATATCGGGCGGGCGGTCTTTCAGCGTCGCCGATGTGATGATGATGCCATCGGCCTGCCTCATCACCGCCAATGCCATGGGCTCGGTGGGATCGACCCAGTGCGAGTGCAGCCCCACATCGGCCTCGCGCCCGAAGGCCTGGTCGATGGAGAACCATTCGATGAACAGCGGATTCTTGTCCTCGATCAGCCGCGCCAGCATGTCGATCCAGGCGCCCACCATAAGCTCGCCGCGCCGTTTGAGTGAGCGCGATACCGCTTCGATGCGGCCCCGGTCGTAAGTCGAAAGTTCTTCAGAAGATGTGTCAAGTTTCTTCGCCAGCGCGTTGGCCAGTGCCGACATCGGGCGCTTGAGATCGATGAGGACGGCGGCGAACTCGCCCGCCGCCGCGGCAAGGCCATCAACCAGCGGCGTGCAATCGGTCTCCAGCGAATTACCGGAATTATCTTCAGTGCGCGCCAGCACCTGTTGGCGCACCAGCGCCAGAAAAGTTTCGGCCGGTCCCTCGGGGTTGGCGGTTTGCACCCGCCTCGTCCATCCGGGGCCAGGCAGCACCAATGCCGCGCGCAGCACTTGGTTGAGCAACTTCTCGGCATTTGGATTGCCGGAGACCAGATCGCCGATACGGTCGGCAAGGCCACGTCCGCGGCGGCGCTCGGTTTCAGGTCCGCGCAGCCAGCGCCGCAGTTCGGATGTTTCAAACGCGGTGAGATGGCTGGAGAACGCCCCGTCGGCGGCGTCGAATAGATGATGGCCCTCATCGAAGATGATGCGGCGGATGCCGCCAGGTGCTGCCTCCTCTTCACTGGTGATGGCAACGCCCAACGCGTGATCGACCGCCGCCTGATGCAGCACCAGCGCATGATTGGCGATGACGATCGAGGCTTTTCGCCCAGCCCGGCTCGATCGTTCGATGAAACACTTGCGGTAATGCGGGCAGGCCGCATAGATGCATTCGCCGCGCCGGTCGGTAAGCCCCATCGAACCAGGAGAAATTGCGCGGCCCTCGCCCTCGATTGCCACATCGCCGAACAGCGAGAACAGCCATGATGGAAAATCACCGCCCACCATGTCGCCATCGCGGCTGAACCTCGCCCAGCGCGCGATCAATGCCGCGAACAATGCCGAACGGGAATTGGCGGCGGTGAGTTTGCCAAACACTTCCTGCATGTTGAGCAGGCACACATAATTCTCGCGGCCCTTGCGGATGACAATATGGGCGCGGCGTTCGGCCGGATCGTCAATGAGGCGCGCGGTTTCCTGATCGAGCTGGCGCTGCAGGTTCTTGGTGTAAGTCGAAACCCACACCGGCGCGTTGTTCTTGCGCGCCCACAGCCAGGCGGGTGCCAGATAGCCCAATGTCTTGCCAAGGCCGGTGCCTGCTTCGGCCAGCAGGATATTATTCTCTTCCTTGCGTTGGCGAGGTGCAAAGGCGTGCGTGGCGCTGGCCGCATAATCTTTCTGTGCCGGCCGGGGCTCGGCATCACGGCCGACAATCCCGGCGAGAAAGGCCTTGGCGTCGGAGGCCGATACGCCTTCCTGACGGCCCGGCGGGCGCGCACCATCATCCTCCCATTCCTCGATGCGGTCCCACACATTGAGTCCGGTGGCGAAACTTCCCACATCGAGTTTGGGATTGGCTTTCATCAACGCCGCGATGACCGGCTTTGCCCATGGCCAGTTGGCGCGCGCCAGATAGGCGGCATTCTCCGCTGTCTCGCGAATAAAGGGATAGCGCTGATTGGCCAGGCGGCGCAGCAAATCGCCGGCGACAAGGCGCAGCGTAGCAACATCAGCCGTTGCGGGCTCAAGTGCCAACGCCCGCGCCAATCCCGCGGGGGTCGGCGTGGCAACGCGCGCCGGGCATACAAAAGCAAATAGCTCCGCCACATCGAAGTGCTTCTGCTCACGCGCCACTCGCGCGGCATGACGCGATGCACCCGAAGCATTGGCCAGGCGCTCTACAAGGAACGCCGCGTGGCAAACGAGATGCGGCGTGGCGGCAAGGC
>JANLWG010000238.1:0-16678 GCA_031364405.1 Hyphomicrobiales bacterium | reverse complement strand
GCGATTGATACCAAAAACAGTGGGTCGCAGCAACGTTTTCAACACTTTAATGCACAGTTTTGTATCTTTGTGCATTCATGCCAATACACTGAAAATGGAATTTGTAATCAGGGGGTCACAGGTTCAAGTCCTGTAGTCGGCACCAAAATCACTGCTTTTATTACATATTGCAGGCACACAATCATCCCAAAAAAATGAAAATGGCGGCACGCCGAAGCGCACCGCCACCGCCTTGCGCGCCGATATTCAGGCCCGCCGCATCTGGAATTTCAGAAACTTTCGACGATCCACCGCCCCATCTTGCGCATGTAACCCTGCTGGGCGTGGGCCATCTCGCGCGCCACATGCTGGGGCAGCGCATAGTGAATGTCGGGTTTGAGGGCATAGTTCAGAAGACCCACCGAAACCGCAAATCCGGCCGTGCGCGCCGATTCAGGCATCCCGGTCATGTGAGCGGGAATGCCCAGCCGCACTTGCCGGTCAAGCCATTGGCCAGCTACCTCGCGAGCTCCCGTCAACTGGCTTCCACCGCCGGTAAGCACGGCGCGGCGGCCCGCCAAATGGGCAGCGCCGCAGGCCTCCAGCCGGTCGCGCACCATCTCATATATTTCCTCGAGGCGCGGCCTGATGATGCCGGTGAGCATCGACTTTGGCACCTGCTGCACAGTGTCGACGCCGCGCTCGCCAAGCAGCGGCACGGCGATCATTTCACGTTCGTCGATTTGTGAGGCGAGCGCACTGCCCCACAGGGTTTTCATGCGTTCGGCATGGGCGATGGTTGTCGATAACCCGCGCGCAATGTCGTTGGTAATGTGCTGGCCACCCAGTCCGATCACATCGGCGAAAACCAGATTGCCTTCATGGAAGATGGCGAAACTGGTGGTGGCTCCTCCCATGTCGATCAGCGTTACACCGAGCGACAGTTCATCCTCGGCGAGAACCGATTTTGAAGCGGCATAGGACGACACCACAAAGCCCGCCGTGCCAAGATGCGCCCGTTCAATGGCCAAAGATAAATTGCGCAGATGCGAAGGTTCGACAGTCACCACGCCGAGATCAATTCCAAGAACGGCACCAAACATGCCAAGCGGTTCATTGACGCCCCTGGCGTCATCAAGGTGATACTGGACCGGCGATAGATGCAGAATGCTGCGCCTGCCGGGATCGACCTGGGCCAAAGCCGCAGTGAGAGCATTGTCCATATCGCGGGGCGAGACTTGCCCCGTCTGGGTTGTAATGCTGGTTGAGTGAAGCCTCGATTGCGGTCGTCCACCCGAAACATTGACGTAGACTTCGGAAATCGGCCGCTGTGCCATGCGTTCGGCCGCGTCGACAGCCAGTCTGATGGCGCGCTCAGCTTCCTCCACATTGATGACTGCGCCGGCCCTGACGCCGCGCGACAATTGATGGCCAACGCCGAGAATGCGCAAACCATGCTTTTCCTCGCCATCGGCGGTGCGATGTTTTTGGGCAACCGCTTCTGCGATGAGGCAACTGATCTTGGTCGATCCGATGTCGAGGGCTGCGACAATGCCACCCTTTGCCACCAAGGGACCACGGCCCGGCATCTTTGCGTGCAACTGCACCACGGTCATCTACCCCACCCTCTTACACACAAACCCACTACTTTGCCGGCTCGGCCTCGCCGGCAATCTCGGCAACCGCCACGCTGATCCGGTCCGCCACTCTAAAATCCACCGAACGGATTCCCTTCGAAAGCAACTGCTGCGTCTCATCGAGCATTTTCAGTTTTCTCATCGCTTCGACCCAGCCTCTTTCAGGCAGCAGGACCGTCACGCCACTATCGAGATATAGCGTCCAGCGCCGGCCGCCCACCCACGCGGCCGCCCGCATTTGCAACATTAACGCAGGATAGACTGATACTTGGTTAATCAGCTCGGCCGCGGCAAACTGCGCCCCTTCGCCAGTAACCAGCGGCAGGCTCATCACCATCGACGGCGCAATCCCGCTCAACGCGATGCCGCTCCTGTCGATCACATAATATTCACCGCCGCGCTGCCAGATGGCAAAGGGTTCGCGTTCCACCACCGCAATTTCGATCTGGTTGGGAAACAGCCGTTGCACCTTGGCCGACTGCACCCAATCAAGGTTTTCAAGCGTCAGTCTGGCTTCAGTTGCATCAAAGCCGATGAGCGATCCGCCTGGTGCAATGCCGATTGCCGCCAGCACGGTCTCGGGTACCTGATGGACCAGACCCTGGATTTTGATGTCCTCGGCCGCCAGTCCAACCATGCCCGCCATCTTGCCCGGAAGTTTCAGCCAGGGGCTTCCTTCATAGTTGAGGTGATCGCCGGCCACGATGCCATGGCCGATAACTGCCGCCAGAAACAGCACAGCACCAGACCGCGCTGCAAAGCGCGCGCGTTTACGCTGGCCCCATGCCAAGAACGCAGCGGGCTGGCGCTT
Organism: Hyphomicrobiales bacterium; assembly: GCA_031364405.1. Classification (GTDB taxonomy): domain Bacteria; phylum Pseudomonadota; class Alphaproteobacteria; order Rhizobiales; family Aestuariivirgaceae; genus Aestuariivirga. The sequence goes on along the minus strand of JANLWG010000238.1, from coordinate 14,251 downwards.
TCGATAATATGTGTAGGGCACCGCCGTCATCTGTCCACCGAAGCGTCGTTGACCATCCACGTTACAAGTTCGGGGAAACCGTGACCGGCGTGCTTGGCCAATTCCGGCACCAGCGATGTTCCCGTCATTCCGGGCTGAGTGTTGACCTCAAGCAAAATGATTTCGCCGTCGCCGCCCCGCATATCGTTGTAACGAAAGTCAGCGCGGCTCACACCCCGGCAGCCCAGCGCCTTGTGCGCCATCAACGAGTACTGCTGACATTTGCGGTAAACATCGTTGGGAATTTCAGCAGGAAGAATGTGCTGCGAACCGCCCGGCGCATATTTCGATACATAGTCATAGAATGTCCCCTTCGATACGATATCGATAACGCCGAGCGCCACATCGCCGATAACTGCGCAAGTTAGTTCCTTGCCCGGTATAAATCTTTCTACCATGGCATAGGTTCCGTACAGGTCTCGCTGTTCGAGGATCATGGCTGCCGGACCATTGGAACTGCTGGTTACAATGTGGACGCCGACACTCGAGCCCTCGGCCACCGGTTTGATTACATATGGCAGCGGCATGGGGTGATTGGCAGCAGCGTATTCCAATTCGACCAGCTTGCTTTCGGCCACTGGAATGCCGGCGGCACGGAAGATCGCCTTGGATTTTTCCTTGTGCATAGCCAGAGACGAAGCCAGCACGCCGGAGTGGGTATAGGGAATTTGCAGTGTCTCCAGGATCGCCGAAGCGCAGCCATCTTCGCCCCATTTGCCATGCAGTGCGTTAAAGGCGACATCGGGCCGCAAATCCTGCAGGATCGACACGACGCGTTCGCGAGTGACGTCGATTGGCACCACCTTGAATCCCGCCTGGCGCAATGCACCGGCGCACGCTTCGCCAGATGAAAGACTGACCGCGCGTTCCGCCGACCAGCCGCCCATCAGCACGGCGACGGTTGTATCAGCCGGAACAAATTTCGCCATATCAGCCGGACTCCGAAACACGAATGCCGATGCGCTTGATTTCCCATTCGAGATCGATGCCGGAGGTTTCCTTGACCCGGACCCGCACAGCCTCGCCGAGATCTTCGATCTGTGCAGCTGTCGCGTCACCCTCGTTGATCAGGAAGTTGCAGTGCAGTTCCGAAACTTTGGCGGACCCAACCGAAAATCCGCGCATGCCGGCCTTGTCAATCAATGCCCAGGACTTTTGCCCCGGCGGATTCTTGAAGGTGGAACCACCGGTGCGGCCCTTGACCGGCTGCGTCAACACGCGGGCTTCGGTGATCTTGTCCATCGCCGCAGCAATTTCGTCCCGCTTTCCCGGCCTGCCCTGCAACAGCGCTTCGGTGAAAATCAGGTCTTGCGGCGCGCCACAGTGGCGGTAGGCAAATTGCATCTTGGCATTGTCAAGCACGTGAAGGGTCCCCGAGCGGTCGAATGCGCGCGTTTCCACGAGTACGTCCCTGGTTTCCCCGCCATAGGCGCCACCGTTCATGCGCAGAGCACCGCCAATGGTGCCCGGTATACCTCTCAGAAAGGTTAACGCATCGATACCATGCTCCCGGGCAAACCGCGCAACGCGCACATCGGGAACCGCTGCTCCGGTACGAATGCGGTTTCCTTCTTCCAATCTGATCTCAGAAAAACCGCGGCCCAGACGGACCACCACACCAGCAACGCCGCCATCACGCACCAGCAAATTGGACCCGACACCGATCACATAAACAGGAATATCCGTGGGCGTGCGACCGAGAAAATCAGCGAGATCGGATTCATCCGCCGGCGTAAATAGAACTTCCGCCGGACCGCCAACCCGAAACCACGTGAGACCGGCGAGCGGCGCATTGGCTTCAAGCCGGCCGCGCGACTGAGGCAGGCGCTTTAGCAAAGTGGCGCCGTCCAACTTCACCATCAGGTGGAAACCTTTCCGTCGAGGGCAGCGAGTTGTCCAGGCAGAGCATAGGCCCACTGGGTAATCGTGCCGGCGCCAAGACACACGACGATGTCACCGGGGCTGACAATGCTGCGCACTAGCGGCGCCAATTGTTCGGGTCGCTCGATTGCATGCACCGCACGGTGGCCGCGCGAACGCATGCCCTCAACCAATGCGGTGTGCGTGGCCCCCTCGATTGGCGCCTCACCCGCGGCATAGACTGGCGCGATGATCACCGTATCGGCATCATTGAAACACGCGCAGAAATCATTGAACAAGCTCGAAAGCCTGGTGTAGCGATGGGGCTGCATGACCGCCACGACCTTGTGCGCGGTAACCCGCCGTGCCGCGCGCAGCACCGCGGCGATTTCAACGGGGTGATGACCATAGTCGTCGAACACCGTAACGCCGTCGTGCACACCCGTCTTGGTGAAACGGCGCTTGACGCCAGTGAAACTCTTGAAGCCCCTGCGGATGCTGTCATCGGAAATACCGAGCTCCTTAGCAACCGCAAGTGCCGCCGTGGAGTTCATCACATTGTGATCACCCGGCATGGCAAGGGTCAATCCATCAACATCATGGGCAACACCGGTTCGCCGGTCGGTCATGCGCACCGAGAAACGCGTTTCCCCATCCACATAGCTGGTTTCGAGCAGACGCACATCGGCCTGCGGTGAGTGCCCATAAGTGATGATGCGGCGATCGCGCACTTGCCCGATCAATTCCTGCACGACCGGATGATCGATGCACAGCACGGCAAAACCATAGAACGGAATATTCTCGACGAAGGCCAAAAACGCCTCTTTGGCTTTTTCGAATGTGCCGTAGTGATCGAGATGCTCGGGATCGATGTTGGTGACGATAACGATATCGGCGGGCAATTTGACAAAGGTGCCATCGGACTCATCCGACTCAACCACCATCCAGTCGCCCTTGCCGAGTCTGGCATTGGTACCATAGGCATTGATGATACCGCCGTTGATAACGGTTGGGTCAAGGCCGCCCGCATCAAGCAGTGCCGCCACCAGTGAAGTCGTTGTGGTTTTGCCATGGGTGCCGCCAACCGCGACGCAAGACTTGAAACGCATGAGTTCAGCCAGCATTTCAGCCCGCCGTACGATTGGCAGATAGCGGTTACGGGCTTCGACCAGTTCCGGATTGTCGGGTCTAACCGCCGAGGACACCACCACCACTTGCGCCTCGCCAAGATTTTCGGCGCGGTGGCCGATTTTCACGGCGATGGAATTCTTGCGCAGCCGCGCCACATTATAGTTGTCGGAAATATCCGAGCCCTGCACCTTGTAGCCGAGCGTCGCCATCACCTCGGCAATGCCACTCATGCCGATGCCGCCAATGCCGATAAAATGAATGGGTCCTACGTCGCGCGGCAGTTTCATGGTTTGGATATTCCTGCAAGTTGTTCGCAAAGATCAGCCAGGCGACTGGCGGCATCGGGCTTGCCGTGCCCGAGTGCGGCCTGCGCCGCATGGCCAAGTTCGCCCTCCTGATACCGCAGACGTGTCAGAAATGCGGCAAAATGCTTAGGAACAAGTTCCGCCTGTGGATGAATCCATCCGGCCCCCGCAGAGGCAAAACTCTCGGCATTGCGCAACTGGTCATTATCGAGCGCATGCGGCAGCGGCACCATGATCGCAGGCCTGCCGATGACACCAAGCTCGGCAATCGTCGATGCTCCCGAGCGGCAGATAACCAGATGCGAATCGGCAATGCGTTTTGGCATGTCCATGAAAAATGATTGCAGTTCGAAGGCGAACCCAAGCTCGTCATAGGTGGCGCGCACGGCATCCATGTCCTCCGGCCGCACTTGCTGGGTCAAGCGCAGAGCGGCCAGCATTTCGCCCGAAAGTTCAGCTATCACCAACGGCATGAACTCGCCGAAAAAACGGGCACCCTGACTGCCGCCGAAGACCAGGAGGTTGAATGGTCCTTCAGCCGTGAGGTTTGGATAGGGAACAGCTTTTTTCTTCAGCACAATGTCGCGGACCGGATTGCCGGTGATCACCAGTTTTGCTTGGGCCTTTGGCGGTAATCCCAGAAGCTTCGGAAACGACGAAGCGACTTTTGTGGCAATGACTGACAGCATCCGGTTGGCCCGGCCGATCACAGCGTTGGATTCATGCACACAGGACGGAATGCCGAGCTGCCATGCCGCGATAATCGGCGGTAACGAAGGGTATCCGCCAAACCCAACTACGGCCGCGGGTTTCAGTGCCTTGAGAATAGCCCGCGCACGGCGATAGCCGTTGTAGAGCAGCAACACCCGGCCTGGCGCTTCCCAAGGCCGGCCGAGCGACAGCGTGGCCGAAGGCACCACATAAGTGGCAATCGCCGGAAACGATTTGCCATAATCCTTAACCCGTTCATCCGCCATCAGATGAATGTCAAACCCCCGCCGCGCCAGTTCCTCTGCCAGCGCTTGCGCCGGAAACAAATGCCCCCCGGTGCCGCCTGCCGCCAGCACGATGACCTTGCGTTCGCTCATTTGCTCAGGCGGCAACAGTGTGAAATCCAGTGGGCGCGACAGACCCACCTGGCCTTCTTCTGCCGAAAGCCAGAATCAGGCCCATGGCAAACGCCATGCCGATGAGCGAGGAGCCGCCATAGGAAATGAACGGCAGTGTCATGCCCTTGGCGGGCAACAGCGAAACATTGACTCCCATGTTGATCACTGCCTGAAAACCGAAGATAATGGCGAGACCACTCATGGCGAGTGCCGGAAACGGATCAGGTTCTTCTTTCGCCCGCTTGAGAACGCGCAGCACGATAAATGCGAATAGCATCATCAACAGCAGGCAGGCAATAAGTCCGAATTCCTCGCCAACGACGGCAAAGGTAAAATCAGTATGTGCATCGGGCAGAATTTGCTTGGCCTGACCACCGCCCGGCCCCGCCCCCAACAGGCCGCCATTGTTAAAGGCTTGGATTGCCGTATCAACCTGGAAGGAATCGCCCCGGTCAGGATGAAGAAAACGGTCGATGCGCGAGGCGACATGCGGCACCAGCAGGTATGTGGCGGCAACGCCCGCAGCCACTGTGCCGCCCAATCCCAGCACAACCATCCAGGAGATTCCATAAATCAGCAACATGGCGCCGAAGGTGAGGATCACCAGCGCAGTCTGACCAAAATCCGGTTGCAGAATGAGGAGACCGAGAAACATCGCGACCAAGAGACCGGCCACCAGATGTCCCGGCATATCCGGACGCCGGGTTTTTTCAGCAAGGAACCACGCGGCAATGATGACAAAACCGGGCTTGGCGAATTCCGATGGTTGAAGGCTAAAGGGGCCAACATTGATCCAGCGCTGAGAACCCTTGATTTCCGGCCCATAGAAAAGCGCCACAATCATCAACACGATCGCCACCCCGAACAATATAAACCCCGCGCGTTTCGCCAGCGGCTGCGTGAAGAACGAGAGCGCTACCAAAACAGTCACGGCTGGCGCCAGAAACATCAGTTGGCTCTTGAAGAAATGAAATGAATCAAGACCGATGCGTTCAGCCACCGGCGGGCTCGCCGCCATGCTGACGAGCACGCCCGATGCCATCAGCAGAAGCACCGCCGACATCAGTCCGCGGTCAACGGTGAACCACCATTGGGCAAGCAGCCCGCGATCACTACGGCCTAACAGCATGGGTTTCTCCATTATGTGTCATGATTGCACCGGGAAGCCGGGACACGGCGGCGGCGAATGCGTCGCCGCGCACTTCAAAATTAGGATACTGGTCGAACGAAGCACAAGCCGGCGATAGCAGCACCACCGCACCCGGGCGGCGATCTGCAATCGCATCGCGTGCCGCCGCCGCCACCGCCTTGTCGAGGGTTCCGCATTTTTCAGCGGGAGTGCCATTGAGAATCGCGGCGAATTCATCCGCTGACTGACCAATAAGATAGGCTTTGGCAATGCGCGGGAAATGGGATTTCAGCGGCGATATGCCACCAGCTTTCGCAATGCCGCCGGCGATCCAGTAGATTGTCTCGAACGACAGCAGCGCCTTCTCCGCCGCATCGGCGTTGGTCGCCTTTGAATCGTTGATGAAAGCAACCCCGCTTACGCGCCCAACTTCCTGCATGCGGTGGGCAAGGCCCGGAAAGCTGCGCATGGCCTTCTCGATATCGGCAATACCCACACCCAGGGCGCGGGCTGCCCCATAGGCCATGCAGGCATTCTGCCAGTTATGCCTGCCCTTCAGCGCGGCCATCGCCCGAAGATCGATGCGCGCCACTTCTTGTCCATTGCGCATGTCGCGAAGAATGCCGCCCGCTGCCGAAATACCATCGTCAAGTTGCCGCTCGACTGAAACCCGGCGAACATCAGCCCCGGTCGCCATACCATCAACGATGGCGCTGCACCATTTATCATCGACACTGCACAGGGTGGTCTGCCCCGGCACCTGTTTCGCGAACATTCGCGCCTTCACCGCGGCATAATTTTCCATGGTGCCGTGGCGATCAAGATGATCGGGCGTAATATTTGTGAGAATGCCGGCATCGGGTTGCAATCCCGGCATCAGGTCGATCTGAAATGATGACAGTTCCAGCACATAGACGCGATCCCTGACCGGTGGCCTCAAGAGAAAAACCGCCGTGCCAATGTTGCCACCAACATCGGCATCGCGCCCTGCTGCTTTGAACAAGTGGCCAATAAGTGCGGTCGTCGTCGACTTACCGTTGGTGCCGGTAATCGCGACAATTTTGGCACCGGTTGCCTTGGCTTCACGCTGAAAAATTTCCGTATCGCCGATGATCTCGATACCCCCGTGCCGCGCCTTCTTCACAGTCCAGTGCGGTTCGGGATGGGTCAGCGGCACGCCGGGGCTAAGCGCCAATGCATCGAGCGTAGAGAAATCGAGCGCATGGAGATCCGATACCGGCAATCCAGCACTCCGGGCCTTTTCAACAGCAAGCGCTGAATCGTCCCAGCCATGAACTTCAGCGCCTCCCCGGCGCAAAGCCTCGATCATCGCCGTGCCGGAGCGGGCAAGGCCGAACACGGCGACTTTCTTTTTGTTGAATGATGAGGCGGGAAACATGAACGATGTCTACCGCAGCTTGAGCGTCGACAGACCAAGCAGCGCTAGCACGAAAGCGATGATCCAGAAACGAATGACGATGGTCGGTTCCTTCCAGCCCTTCTGTTCAAAGTGATGATGTAGCGGCGCCATAGCAAAGACGCGCTTACCGGTCATTTTGAAGGAAGCCACCTGGATAATCACTGATGCCGTTTCAAGTACGAACAGGCCACCAATAATGCCGAGCACAATCTCGTGCTTCACCGCAACAGCGACAGCGCCCAAAGCACCGCCCAATGACAGTGAACCCGTGTCCCCCATGAAGATCATTGCCGGTGGCGCGTTGAACCACAGGAACCCCAGTCCTGCACCAACGATGGCGCCGCAGATGATCGCCAGTTCGCCCGTGCCCTTGACAAAATGCAACTGCAGATATTCCGAAAAATTGAAATTTCCAACGAGATAGGCGATGAGACCGAAACTCGCAGCCGCGATCATCACCGGCATGATGGCAAGACCATCCAGACCATCGGTCATGTTGACCGCATTGCCCGCACCCACAACAACGAACATGCCAATGAAAACAAAACTGGCGCCAAATGGTATCAGCACGTCCTTGAAGAACGGCAGCGCCAGTGAACTCGACAGCGGCCTCTCGCCAATCCACACAAAACAGCCGACGGCAGCTCCGGCAATGGCGAACTCAACGAGCAACCGCACCTTGCCAGAAACGCCGCGCGTCGATGATTTGGTGACCTTCAAAAAATCGTCGTAGAAACCGATTGCGCCAAAACCCAGGGTCACAAACAGAACGGCCCACACATAAAGATTGCGCAAGTCGGCCCACAATAGCGTGGCCACGAAAATGCCCGAGAGGATCATCAATCCGCCCATCGTCGGCGTGCCTTGCTTCTCGACGATGTGGCGTTGCGGCCCGTCGCTGCGAATGGGCTGGCCGCGGCCCTGTTTCAATTTGAGCAGCGAGATGATGCGCGGTCCGAAGAGGAACACAAAAAGCAAAGCCGTGAGGATCGCCGAACCTGTCCGCGTTGTCTGGTAACGAAACACGTTGAGCGGTGAAAATTCGTCGGTGAAGCTCGTCAGCAAATAATACAGCATCAATCATGACTCCTTGGCGACGGGCGGACAGGCAGCCCTGATGGCCTCAACCAGCGGCCCCATGCGGCTGCCAAGCGAACCCTTGATCATCACAACGTCCCCGGCCCTGAGATCCGCAATGAGAGCTTCGCGGAGCCCATCTGATTTATCCGCGTAAGCGCCCCGCCGCGCCGCCGGTATGTTCTCCCACAGATTAGCCATGAGGGGACCGGCCGCATATAGGGCATCGACCATGGCCTCGTCCACCGGCCTCAAAAGCGCGGCATGAAGGGCGGGACCATGCTGACCCAGCTCCAGCATATCGCCAAGAACCGCGATGCGCCGTCCGCCTGGCGCCGGTTTTGCCTGTGCCAAGAGCGCAAGTGCGGCCTCGACCGATGCGGGATTCGCATTATAACTTTCATCGATAAGCAAAAGTTCTCCACCAGCAATTTTCAAACGCTGGCGCACGCCCCTGCCCTTGGCCGGCTGCGCTGCTGCAAGAGCCATGGCGGCGCGCGCAAGATCGGCCCCCATGAGTTTCACCGCGCCAAGAACGGCAAGACTGTTAAGCGCCATGTGCATGCCGGGTACGCCAAGTTTATAGATGACTTCCTCACCCATCACATCAGCGGTGATGCAGCAACATTCAGCATGAAGGGCCGCACGCTGGAGCCGGATTGCGGCATCATCATGCTTGCCGAAGCCAACGATCCTGTTCACGCCAGCTTTGTGCGCCCCTGCCACGAGGCGATCATAATGGGGTGAGTCCCGATTGATGATGGCCTGGCCATCGGCCGCCATCCCGGAAAAAATCTCGGCCTTGGCGTCGGCAATTTCGTCGAGCGATTTGAAATGGCCAAGATGGCTTGCGGCAATCGAGGTAATGATTGCCACGTGGGGCCTAACCATGGCGCCAAGCGGCGTGATTTCGCCAGCATGGTTCATGCCAATTTCAAACACCCCATAAGCTGTCTGGCGTGGCATGCGCGCAAGGCTCAGCGGCACCCCCCAATGATTGTTGAAGGACGAAGCTGAGGCATGGGTTGAACCTGAAGCTGAAAGTGCGGCTCGCAGCATTTCCTTGGTGCTGGTTTTGCCGACACTGCCGGTGATGCCGGCGATTTGTGCATGAGAGCGTTCCCTTGCCGCCCGGCCAATATTTTCAAGCCCATGCAGCGGATCATCAGCTACCATCAGCAAGGCTCCGGCACCACGAATTTCATTGCTCAAACGCGATACGATAGCCAACCCCGCGCCTGCCTTGAACGCCGCCGGCACGAAATCATGACCATCATGAACGTCACCTTTGATGGCAACAAAAATATCGCCAGCAGCGATGCTGCGCGTGTCGATCGATACTCCATTGAACGCCTGGGCAATATCACCGATGAGGGTTCCACCCGTCGCGGTCACAAGTTCATCTACCGTCCACAGCGCCCTATCATCCATGATAATCCACTCCTGCGATAGCAGCACGCACCGCATCGTGATCGCTGAACGGGATCACGGTCGTGCCGGTCTTTTGGCCTTCCTCGTGCCCCTTGCCAGCCACCAGCAGAACATCACCCGCCGCCAGCGCATCCACCGCCACGCGGATCGCCTCGGCCCGGTTGCCGATTTCTACACCGTCTGGGCACGCCGCCATGATCGCAGCGCGAATCGATTTCGCATCCTCCGTGCGCGGATTATCGTCGGTGACATAGGGATAATCAGCGAGCTTCGCCACGATAGCACCCATCAGCGGCCGCTTGCCCTTGTCGCGGTCGCCGCCACAACCGAACACCACATGGAGCTTGCCTTTGACATAGGGCCGCAGTGCCAGAATGGCGTTCTCAAGCGCATCCGGTGTATGCGCGTAATCGACAAATATCGGCGCTCCCGCAGCGCTGCGTGCTGCCAGATCAAGTCTGCCCTTGGCACCCCTAAGAGATGTGAGCGCGTGAATGACCAGTTCCTCTTCGCCACCCGTGGCAATCACCAGACCGGCGGCCACCAGCGCGTTGGCGGCCTGAAAATCGCCAACCAGCGGCAGCAACAATGTATGCCGCCGCGATGGACCCTGCACATCGAGGCGTTGACCAAGACCTTCGCGCCCGGCCGACACCAGTTTCAAGTCCAAACCATTGTGCCCAACCATGAACAGCCTGAGTCCATGGGCCACGGCCCTTCTCGCCACTTCTGTTGCTTCAGGTGAATCTGCATTGATGACAGCTGGCGCACCTTTGGGCAGAAGCTCTTCGAACAACCTCATCTTGGCGTCGAAATAAGCTTCGACGCTCGCGTGATAGTCGAGATGATCGCGGGTCAGATTGGTAAAGGCTCCGGCCGAAATCCTGAGGCCATCGAGACGGTATTGGCTAAGCCCATGACTCGAGGCCTCAATGGCGAGATGGTTCACGTGGTCCCGCGCCAGACCTGCCGCGATCTCATGGAGTTTCATCGGGTCAGGTGTGGTGTGGGCAAGTTCGACAGTGCCGAAAGGGCCAACCACACCAACGGTGCCAAGACTCGCCGCGCTAAATCCCATGGCGGTCCAGATTTCCCGCACGAAGGCAGTAACCGAAGTCTTGCCGTTGGTCCCGGTCACCGCCACTACGAGATCGGGCTGGCCCCCAAAGAAGCGCCCCGCCATCACCGCAAACAGACGGCGCGGATTGCTGGTAGCGATTACTGGAACTTCTGCCGCAACACCTTCAGGTGCAATGACCGCAACCGCACCTGCGGCGACGGCCTTGGCAATGAAGGAAACGCCATCGGCTACCGTACCCGGAAGGGCGGCGAAGACAAAGCCTGGCCGCACCTCGCGGCTGTCAGATGTCAACCCGGCAATGCTGATCGCCGCCGCACCCCAGGGAACAGTTGCATCGGACCCAATCAGTCTGGCGAGCGTGGCTGCCACTCCCTCAACCTTCTTTCATCTTTTGAGCCTTCGCCTGCTTGGCGAGTTTTTCGACTTCTTCCGGTGTCAACACCGGTTCGACATCGAGCATCGGCGCAATGCGCTCGACGATTTTCGCCGCCGTCGGCGTGGCATTCCAGCCCGACGTGGCAAACCCGTAAGTCTCGGGGGTCGCCCGCGGCTCGTCGAGCATGACAAACACCAGGTATTTTGGATCATCCATCGGAAAGGCGCCGAAGAAGGAGGTCAGGTTTCGGTCAGTCGAATATTTGCCATTTATGACCTTTTCCGCCGTGCCGGTCTTGCCGCCGACCCGGTAGCCGATGGCATCTGCTTTCGACGCAGTTCCGTCCACGACGTTGAGCCGGAAGAGATAGCGCAGTTTTTCGCTGGTTTCGGACTTGACGATTCTCTTGGCCATGACTTCCGCCTCAGCCCGCCCACGCTTGATGAAAGTGGGGGTCATCATCCTTCCGCCATTGATAAGTGCAGCCATCACCGCGGCACCTTGCAGCGGCTGCACGGCAAAACCTTGACCGAAAGCGGCCGTAGCCGTGGCAAGCCTGCTCCATCGCCGGGGCAGCAGCGGTCTCGCACTTTCCGGCAGTTCGGTGATCAGGCGGTCGAACAAGCCGACCCGCCGCAGGAATTCCTGATGCCGCTCGATCCCCACCTCCAGCGCCATTTTGGCGGTGCCGATGTTCGACGAAAAGGTAAATATCTCCGGCACCGTAAGAATGCGGCGCTGGGCATGGAAGTCGTCGATCCGTGCATTTCCGATGATCAGGGGAAAGCGCGCATCGTAGCTGCCATTGAGATCGGTCGTACCATAGTCGAAGGCCATGGCGAAAGTTACCGCCTTGATGACCGAACCGAGCTCGTACACACCGCTCGTCATCCGGTTCATTTGATCCACGGCGAATCTCTTGTCTTCGCTGTTGGGATTAAAATCGGGAAGGGAAGCAAGCCCCAGAACTTCGCCGGTGTTGATGTCGAGCACAATTCCGCCGCCGGCGATGGCATTGAACTTTGCGATCGCCTGGGCGAGTTCGTCGGTCAGGGCTTGTTGCACCCGGACATCAATGGAAAGTTGCGCGGGCTGTGCGGCACCGCTCTCGGGACCGGCAAGCGAAGCCGTATAGAGCGCGCCCTGATCGTCGAGAAATTTTTCGATGCCAGCGATACCCCTGGAGTCGAGATCGACATAACCCACGGTGTGGGCGGCAAGCCTTCCCATGGGATAGACGCGGCGGCGCTCATTGACAAAGCCCACGCCGGGAATGCCAAGATTATAAACGGCATCGCGTTCTTCCGGGGTTACCTGCCGTTTCAGCCAGGCGAAAGCCCGGCCGGGCTGGGTGAGTTTCATTCGCAATGTCTTGGCATCGAGATCGGGGACCGTCGCGGTGAGAAGCTCCACCGCCTCGTCGATGTCGATGATCTTGCGCGGATCCGCATAAAGTGATGCCACCGCCACGTCGGTTGCCAGCAGCACGCCATTGCGGTCGACGATATCGGGGCGCGGCAGGCGGTCAGTGTGAACCAGCGCAACATCGTCGAGTGCAGCCATCGGCTTAAGCAGTGTCAAGTTGGCAAGCTGTCCGGCAATCGCCAGGAACGCAGCGCAAAAGCAAATGGCAATCAGCCGGATGCGGTTTTGGCCAGCGAGCCGCGGCGGCTTGCCAGGTAGGCCTTGATCGCTTGTTGCGGCGTCGCTGCCGGTATCAATATTGCTCATGGCGTCATTGCATCTTCTGAAGTATGTCGCCGATTGGATCATGGTCCTGGGCTTCGAGTTTGATGATGGGCTCAGGCGGAACCATCTGTCCGAGTTCGCCGAACTTGACGATCTGCTGGGCTTTCAATGTTTGAAGTTTGAGATAGACGGCAGCAAGCCGTTGCAGGCGGTCTGGTCTGGTCAGGCTGCTCCACTCGGCATTGAGCAATTTGATCTCTTCCTTCGTAGCGGAAATCCGGCGCTCGAGTCCTGCAATGTCACGCTCCTGCCCGCGCGTTGCGTGCTCAAGTGAATAGAGCAGGAAGCCCGATATCAGCACGGCGAGAACTAGAATGGCATTGAACAGCTTATGCATCAGTGCTTCGTTCCCCGGGGCATGGTCACGGCAATCTCATCGGCAATGGATGGCATGGCGGCGGCTCGCGTCCGCACGCCCGCCCGCAACTTGGCCGAGCGCGCGCGGGGATTGCGGAAAGCTTCCTCATCGCTGGCGGCGAGATGGGCTTTGAACGGAAGTTTGAAACTGGGATCAGGTGGCCTTGCCACTTCCGGCAAATGCCGCGAAGCCGACGGCAGATGTCCAGAGCGCGAGGTGAAGAAGCGTTTGACGATGCGGTCCTCAAGCGAATGGAAGGTGACGACCACCAGGCTGCCGCCCGGTGCCAGCAATTTTTCAGCGGCATGGAGAGCCGCCACCAATTCATCGAGTTCGCCGTTCACATGAATGCGCAGCGCTTGAAAGGTGCGGGTTGCAGGATGGGTACGGTCTTGCGGGCGCTGCCGGCCCGTGGCTCTTTCGATGGCACGAACCAGTGCGCCTGTAGTGGTGATTGGAGCCTCGGCACGGGCCCCGACGATGGCCCGCGCAATGGCACGGGCGCGCGGTTCTTCACCAAAGATATAGATGATGCGGCTCAACTGGTCCTGCGCCAGCGTGTTGACCACATCGGTTGCCGTTGGCCCATCTTGCGCCATGCGCATGTCAAGCGGGCCATCGCGCATGAAGGAAAAACCTCGGGCCGCTTCATCGATCTGCATGGAGGAAACGCCGATGTCGAGCGCCACGCCATCGACTGCCGCGATGCCTAGTTCTCCCAGTAATTTCACCATGTCGCCGAAGCGGCCCTCGACCAGCTTGAGCCGCCCTTGATATGATTGCACGAGCCCTTGCCCAGCACATATCGCTCGCGGATCACGGTCGATGGCGATCACCTCGCACGGAACCTTGTCGAGTATGGCGCGGGTATAGCCACCTGCCCCGAAGGTGCCATCCACATAGATGCCGCCAGCGCGCGGGCTCAATGCCGTCAGCATTTCGGCAGGCATCACCGGCACATGGGGCGGGTTGTTGGGCATGGATTCGGCGGTCATCGGTTTCGCGAAATTCAGGGTGAACAAGGCGTTAAGATTTGCCCCGACAATGCCCCTGCGAGCCTTAACAAATGGTTTCAAATTTGACTCATCGGCGCACAGATTGAGGGTGAAATAAATGCCAGCTGGCCTGTAAGCCGGGTTCTGTCCCTGCGAAGGTTGCCCTCCGCCATGGATGACCATTCATCTGG
>JANLWG010000371.1:0-2624 GCA_031364405.1 Hyphomicrobiales bacterium | reverse complement strand
CCGAGAACTGGCCGAAAAATATGTGAGCATGCTTAAGTTCCTGGCGCCAGGCGTCAAACGCGTCGTGGACAAGATGCCGCACAATTTCATGGCCATCGGGCTCATTGCACTGCTATTTCCTAATGCACGCGTTGTTCATTGCATACGAAACCCCGCCGACACCTTCATTTCTGCATACCAGAACATGATGAATGCCGCACACAGCTATTCTTACGATCCGGAACTCTATGCCAACTACTACAAGGTTTATCTCCGGCTCATGCGGCACTGGCAAAGCTTAATACCAGATAGGATATTCGTCTTGGGCTATGAGGACATGGTGGCCAAACAGGAAGAAAAAACCCGTCAGCTTCTCGACTTCTTGGGTTTGCCTTGGGATTCACGCTGCATGCGTTTCCATGAAACTGGCGCAATGATCAAAACCTTCAGTAAGCACCAAGTGCGTAGCGCTGTGCACCAAGGCTCGAAGGGAAGGTGGAAAAATTACCGGACGCAATTGCAGCCCCTGGTCGACATTCTGAGTGACGACTTTGATTTCGCAGCCGGGCGATTGCGCATCCCGATTTAGCAGGTTGTTGAAAAACCATGTGCAGCGATATGCTTCGAGGCTCGCAGCTTCGCCGCGAGCACCTCAGCATGAGGAAAATCAAGAGATTACCTCACCCTGAGGTGCGAGCGAAGCGAGCCTCGAAGGGTCCCCTTGCTCCGTAGACAGAGTTTTTCAGCAGCCTGTTAGGGCGAGGCTATTTGGTTAAATCGCAAGTCAGAAACACCCCCCGCACTGTCATCCCCGCACTTGGTGCGGGGACCCATTTGTCCGCGCGTGCTGTCAGTGAGTGGGTTGCACCATGAGTCACCGGAATAAATCCGGCGAAGACAAGATCAAGAAACGGCGATTCAATCAATCCTCATACGGCTCACGTTCAAATCTCCGGGCAGTCGTCGGTCGATTGCCGCGCCAGCGTCTGCCAGTTTCCTGTGCAGGCAAGATGCGTGCACAGGAAACGTGCCAGACTTGTTGCCGGCACGGCGTGCGACAGATTGAGCAATTGACCCTCACCGTCCGTCAAAGTGCTGACCACCATGCCGACAAGGCGGCCGGAGCCATCGAACAGGGGCCCGCCTGATTCACCCTTCTTGGTATTCATGTGCAGCACCAGGGCATCGGGGTAACCGAACTTGCCATATTGCACAGGGCGGCCGAAATGCATCGACTCGATCTGGCCCATCCGGGCCGTATCGCCCTCGGCGTGGGGTTTGCCGAGCGAGAACACCGCAGCCCCCCGCGCCAGACAATTGTTGGCGGTGGGCGTAACTTCGCGGCCGCTATAACCGCGCAACTTGATCAATGCCATATCGTTGCTCGGTAGTACGTCCACCACCGACCCTGTGTAGACGCGGCCATTGGCGGCCCGCGCCGATACGGTGTAATTCTTGGCCACCGCGACGTGGGCGGCCGTCATGACATAGCCCGACTTGTCGACGAGGAAGCCGCTGCCCGATGTAATGGCGATCTTGTTCCGCTGATCCTTGCCAAGACTGCCCTGGGTATCGATCTCCGACACTGTCAGGGTCACATAGGTGGGGCCTGAGTCGCGGACGAGACCTGCCATCGACGGTGGAATCGCCGCGTTCGCCGCCGGCTCGGCGGTCTGCTCGACAACGATGCTGCGGTTCTCCAGATCGACATCGGATGCAGCCGAACAGGCGGCAAGCGAGGCAGCGGTGAGGGCCAGAAACAGGGAGCGGGAAAGTTTCACGGATATTTTCAACTTGCTGGATTGCACGAACACCTAATTGCAAAACATGTCGGCAGCAAGACCAAAATCGCCCATCGACAGGCCCAAAACAAAAATGGCCCGCGTTTCCGCGGGCCACTTTCACGAAGTATTGCGTAGTATTAGAAGCGCCAGACCGACACGAAGTCGAAGGTCCAGAACTTATCGTCGAAGCTGGAATCGCCATAAACGCCTTTCGGCAGTTCGGTATATTCGCCTTCGAGACCGAAGGTCAGCTGGCTGACCGGCTCGTAATAGATGCCAGCGAGTGCTTCGAATATGTTTTTATTCAGGTCCGTATAGTCACTATAGGAAGCACCGATCTCACCATGAACCTGATCGGTCATCTGGGCGCTGGCCAAACCGGATACCAGCCAGTAGTCGCCATTATAGGAGTTCTGGCCCATTGCGGCCGCAACCGACAGGGACAGGACGTCGCCGAGAGCCGCCGAGCCGCCAATGCCAACCTGCCAGCCGTCACCGTAATAGGCATAACCATCGTTATTATCATTCTGCCAGAAGATACCCGAGATTTCGCCACTGAAAGCATCGCCGCTATAAGCCATTTCGGCGGCAACGGCCAAGTCGCCACTGTTGGTGCTGACATCGCTGTCTTCAAGAGCGATAGCCATCGACATCGGGCCACTGGCATAGCTCAACCGGATCTGCGAGGCATCGCCGGGATTCGGAGCATAAGTCGCAGCACCACCACGTTGCGTGTTGCTCCACCAGTCGGTGCCGTAGCAGTTACACGAACCATCGACGCCGTAACCGATGTTGCCCAGCGAGCCGCTGTAGCCACCGCCGAACGTCAGTTCGGGGGTCATTGCCCACCAGCCCCAATGC
>JANLWG010000233.1:0-22972 GCA_031364405.1 Hyphomicrobiales bacterium | reverse complement strand
TCTTGGTCGAAGTTGCCAGGATGCTGGCGTCTCCCTGTCCGAGAACAAAACCCTCGTCAGCCAGTTTGATGGCGGGCACCATAACCGCTTCGCGCGGCATGGTTCCGTATTTCCGCAGCATGGTATCGAGACCAAGCACCGAGCCTGGCACGGCGACGGCGAGATAACCTTTGAGGCTGAGATCCGGCACGACCTCGCCCTTGGCATCGAGGTACATGGTCCCGGTCGCCGCTGCCGGGGCCTTCTCGCGAAAATTGAGAAAGATGTCGCGGCCATCGGCGAGATGAAGTGTTGCAAATCCGCCGCCGCCGATATTGCCGCAGCAGGGATTGGTGACCGCCAGTGCGTAGCCAATGGCAACCGCCGCATCGATTGCATTGCCGCCCTGCCGCAGGATTTGCACACCAACTTCAGTGGCATCGCGTTGCGACGTGACGACCATGCCGTTGACCGCCGTTACCGGCTGGCGCGAGACGGCAACAACATCATGACTGCCGATGAAAAGAACAAGACATGCGGCGTAAATACCAAGCCGGGCTCTGATCATTGGCCTTTTTCTCACTTTCGACAGTTACAAACTGACGACCTGTCCCTCGTGAATTGAACGATCCGCCGCCAGCACGATCTTCAGGCTCTTGACACCATCATTCATGTGATCGGTCAAATCAACATTCTTCTCAATGGCATCGAGCAGGTAACGTTGCTCGCGCTCACACAGATCATCATGACTTGGCTCGTCGCTCATGTCGATGCGTTCGTCGGGTTTTGACATGTCGGTATGATGCCACAGGATTTGATTGGTCTTGGTGTGGGCATTGATGTCATCGGACTTAACATGGCCGGCGGTCTCCGCCATGACGATTGAAACCGAACCCTTGGGGCCGATCACATCCTTCACGAAGAATGCCGTCTCGCTCATCATCGGACCCCAGCCGGCTTCATACCACCCCACCGAGCCGTCATCGAAAATCACCTGCAGCATGCCGTAGTTCTGTTGCTTCACCTCATTGGTAAGCCTGGCTCCAATGGCATGAACCTTAACCGGCTTGGCTTTGGTCATCTGGCACATCACATCGACATAGTGCACGCCGCAATCGACGATAGGCGGAAAACTATCCATCAGCCGCTTGTGCCACGCCCAGGTTTCGCCGTTGGATTGCTGGTTCAAGTTCATGCGGAACACCAGCGGCGTGCCGAGTTGACGGGCGATTTCGATGAATCGTATCCATGAGGGATGATGCCGCAGAATATAGCCGATCACCAACTTGCGGCCAGTGCGCTTGGCGGTGGCCACCACCTTCTCGGCATTCCCGGCGTTATCGGCGAGCGGCTTTTCGACAAACACATGGGCACCCGCCTCCATGGCCTTGATGGCAAACTGCGCGTGGGTGTCTGGCAATGTGTTGATCGATACGACATCGGGCTTCAATTCGGCCAGGGCCTTTTCGAAATTATCGAATTTTCTTACAGCCTTCAACGCCTCCGGCAATTCGCGTTTGGCAATGTGGCGCTCGCACACCCCCACCACGTCGAAACCTGGAATGCGCGTATAGGCAAGCGCGTGGCTCATCCCCATGTTGCCGAGGCCGACAACCAAAACCCGTTTTCCCACCATGATGATTCTCTCCCGTGGCTCAGCTGTTGATCTTGACAATAGTTCCGGTGCGGGCCGATTGTTCCGCCGCAAGAGTTGCTTCCAATGCGGCCGCGGCATCTTCCGGCCTGCCGATGGCCGGTGTCTTGCCTTTCAGCGCGCAATCGGCGAAATAGGCAAACTCCTCGCGGAGTGCCCCACCGCGCATGCCGTCGAACATCGGCCAATATGTCGTATCGGGGCTGTGCAATTTATCTGACGAGACGATGCCGAGATTTGGGAATGTATCCTGAATGTGGATGATGCCGTCGGTTCCGATGATCGACATGCGCTCATCAATATCGAATGGCGTCTTCTCCGGCATGCACCACACCGTCTCGAGTGTAGCCGTTGCACCGTTCTTGAACCGGTACATGGTCTGGCCAATGTCCGGATGTTTCAGCCCGCGCACGCTTACAGTTTGCGCATAGGCGCTCACCACTTTGTCACCGGTAAACCACAACATCAAGTCGGTGTCGTGAATGGCATCGCCAACGATAGGACCGATCTTGTTCAATATCTCTGGCGTCCAGGCGGCGGGAATATTGCGCCGTGAACTCAGCGCGACGATCTTGCCGATCTTGCCTTGATCGATGGCTTGTTTGGCCATGCGGTAGCGCGGATTGAAACGGCAAATGTGGCCGATCTGCAGGATGCCCCTTGATTTCTTCGCGGCGGCGATGATCTTGTTGCAATCGGCGACCGTTGAAGCCATTGGTTTTTCGAGAAACACGTGCTTGCCGGCTTGAAGAGCGGCAATTGCCGGATCCGTGTGTTGGTCCCACATGGTGACGATGGAGACCGCGTCGATTTCGGAGTCGGCCAGCATATCGCGGTAATCGCGATAGGTTTTCTTGACGCCGAATTTGTCCGCCTGGGATTTTAGCCGCTCAGGCGTGCGCGTGCACAGCGCCGCCAGTTCAAGATTGGGCACGCCCGCAATCGTTTCGCAATGGATTTCACCGAACCACCCAAGACCAATCACACCAATGCGCAGTCTGTTCATCTCAGAAATTCTCCAATGTCAGCTCGCGCGTCATCACGATGTTGCCAGCGGTGAGCCCGCAATCGACGACGAGCGAGGCGCCGGTGATGGCCGCGGCTGAGTCTGATGCGAGGAAGCCCACCGCGCGCGCCACGTCGATGGGCTCAACGATGCGCCCCAGCGGATACCACTTTCGCAACGTGTCCAGCACCGTCGAGTCCATGCCCGCCTTGCGCTCCCACAACGGCGTGCGAACGGTGCCCGGCAACACGATGTTGGCGCGGATGCCGAAGCGGCCATATTCCATGGCGAGCGAGCGGGTGAGCGAGATCATCCCGGCCTTCGCGGCGCTGTAGGCGGGATCGCCGAAACCGCTGAGGCCATTCACCGATCCAATGGCGACGATGGAGCCGCCGCCCTTCGCCTTCATGCCCTCGATGACGGCATGGGCGCAGTAATAGGCGCCGTTGAGGTTGCCATTCACATCGTATGCCCAGTCCGCGGGGCCGGTGCGCGCGAAGGTCGGGTGCTCGGAGAAACCGGCGTTGTTGACAAGAATGTCGACGGGTCCGAGGACGCCTGCGAGTGCCGTGAATGCATCGGCAACCGCATCCGCCTCGCCAACATCGGCGATGGCATGGGCGATGCCAAGCCCGGATGCAAATTCCACAAGCGCGGGACTTCTGTCGATCGCGGCGACCGTGGCCCCTTCGGCGGCGAAATAGCGGCAAAGGCTTTGGCCAATGCCGCCAGCAGCTCCGGTGATCGCAACCACCTTGCCCTTGAACATCACGGCCTGTTCTCCAGCAATGCCATGGCCTCGCCAATCCACTCCACATTCGCGGAACGTAAATGACCCCAATTGTAGAAGGCGAGTCCGGTGACCCCACCAGTGACGAGCGCCTCGACGGCAGCGAGAAACTCGGGTTTGCTTCCGAGATCGGGATAAGCCGGCCGCAGGATGCCGCGCAGTTCGGCAGTGCCGCGAAGCCTGCGCTTGACATCGAAGAGATCGGCCTTCACCCGCGCCGCTCCGGTTTCATAAAAGCAGGCCTCGATAATGCCTGCCGCATCGGCCAGTGCCGCAAGATCGCTGCCTTCATACCAGGCACCCCCGGTTGGCCGCGCGACCGATGGGATCACTGCAACGCTGGCATCCTTGCGCACGCTGTTGCGGATTTCTGCCACCAGCGATGTCACTACCGTGCAGCGCCAATCGAGAAATGCTTTAAGTTCGCTATCGCTTCGCGTATCAGCGAACCAGAAAGCTTCCGCCATATCCGCCGGAAAATCGATGTCGCTGGCGAGATAACTGGTGATGTCGTTGGCCACTTGAGTTTTCAGCCGGCGCGCATCGATGCCAGCTGTTTGGGCTCCGTCGAGACAGTGTTCGCAAAAACACAGACCCAACTGACTGTCGAGCCAGCGGTTCGGCATGTTGAGTGCAAACTCATGGTGGAAGCCGTGGGCATAAGGTGCAAAGCCTGATGACTCCATCGAGATGCCCGAAACTGCATAGCTCTCCGTCACATCCAGCGCGAGCCCCACCGCATAGGCGCGGGCAGCCGGTGCTGACGGACACAGGCTGTAGATGTAACGATCGCCAAAGGCATTGGCGACAGTCGAACCAGGATGCGCCGTTCCAAGCAGCGTGTTGTGCAGGAGCACCAGCCAGACATTGGTGGCAATATTTTTCTCCTGGGTTAGTTCGCGCAACACGTCACGTTCGTCAAGCATGGAATTGGCCACCGGTTTTATGGCGCCATAGCGGCGGGGATCGGCTTTGAAATAAACCGTGCCATCCTCCGGAAAATAAATTTTGCCGGTCCTGCCGTGCGGCCGCAGAAATTTTCCCGCATGATAGCTGCCGGCGATAGTAACGGTATCGAGACCGAGCGCACGGAATTCCGCCGCAGCCGTTTTTACGCCCATTTCGGCAATATCCCACGCATAGGTGTAGATCGACTTGTAGCTCATCGCGGGTTTTCGTTTCCGAACCAGCCTTCTTTCAGATAGTGCATGTATTCAAACACAGTATTGTATTTGCACACGAACGCAACCTCAAGAAAATCGCCGACCACGAATGGCGCAATAATGATTTCCTGACCCTCGATGTGAGGACCAAGCGCCTCGACCCGAAAGGCTACATGCGGATTGGCCTTGACGATTTCAGGCACCATGCTGTCTGGCTCGTAACGCAGGAATTCGATGTGCTCGGGGTGCTCGCGCGGACTGGTGACCCAGACCCGGCTCTGCTCAACCCAGTTCTCATTGGGTTGCCGCGTTGCCGTGGTGATGCCAACGTGATCGAAAATCAACATCGAATGCCTCCCGCACAAGCAAAGATAAGCGGCGGCACGATTGATGCCGCCGCTCCAGCAATCAGATCAGCTTGCGGATCGCATCAACGTCGACCGCCTTGTAGGCATCTGAAAGCGCAAAGCCATCGGCATCGGCCTTGACCTTGGCCGCATCGAAACTGTTAGCTTGGTCGATCAGATCGTTCTTCACCACGTCCTCAGTTTTGAATTCGACGGTGATCTGGCCGATCTCGCGGCCCACATCGAAGAATTTCTGCCAGCTGTCCATGAGGTGAAAGCCCCACTTCTTGCGCTCGTCCATGCGTCCGGCAAAAACATTGGCAAGCTGCATCATCGATTCGACCGCCACGTCCGGCGTCATCTGCGAGGCAAGTCCCGGGAATTGCTCCATGACGATCTGGGTCGCGGCGCGGGGATTGAGCTTGCCAAACTCAAGTCCGGCGGCCCAACCCTGGAAGTAGCGGCCATAGAGGTCCTTCTTGGCGGCATCCTCGAAATCCGCCTTGCGGATGACGAAGCTGTTGGCCGGGAGCTTGGAGAATTCGCGGCCGAGGATGTAATCGAAGTCGAGGCCCTGGCCTTTCCATTGGGCCCGCAATCCTTCCCAGGCCAGCGCCGAGTCGCCCTTGCCTTCCTTGAGAACCGTGCCCCAGGCGGGCCAGCCTCCCTCGACATACGTGACCTTGGAAATATCGACACCCGCCGCCTTCAGCATAGGATCGCAAATCGATTGCCAGCCGGCGCTGCCGAGCACGATGGTCTTGCCTTCCAGCGCCTTCAAGCTGTCGGGCTTCTCTCCCTTGCGGAAGGCGAAGTCGAACACGTCCGTGCCTCCCATGTGGAAGGCCGAGACAAGCGGCATCCCCTGGGAGAGTGCCAGTGAAAAGACGCCTGGTGAAGGAAAGCCGACATCGGCCTGATTCTGGTCGACTAGCTTGACGGTCGCGGTCGCATCCGAGGGACCGGGCTCCAACGTCGTTTCGATATCGCCGAAATAGCCGAACTTCTTCGCAACCCAATAAGGATAGTCGTCGAGCACTTCGATCGATCCTCGCGGACTGACCCAGCGGATCAGGTCCGCGGCACGGGCCTGGTTCGAACCAGCAAACGTTCCGAGTGTGGCGGCTGAAACGCCCGCTGCTGTCAATGTCAGCAGGCGGCGGCGTCCGATCATCAGATTGTCAGTCATTGGCTTCTTCTCCTCTGTTACTTGGTGCGTCTTGTTATGCCGGATTTACTGTGCGGGATTTTCCCGTCTTATCCCCCGGATTAGGCTTCCCAACTGGCCCATTTCTTTCCGAGCCAGAAAAACAATACATAAATCGATATGCCGAGCATTGCCAGAATCAGAATAATGGCGAAGAACTGCGGCATGCGGATCAGCGCCGAATAGTAAGTAAGGCGGCTGCCCAGCCCTTCGGCCCCGCCAACCATTTCGGCGCCAATGGTGGTCAGCAGCCCGAAGATCGATCCGACCATCAGGCCGACAATGATCATCGGCATCGCCATGGGAATGCGGATTTTGGTGAATATTTGCAGGGTGCTCGCGCCAAATGAACGTGCCAGGGCAATCTTTGCGAGATCAACGCGGCGGAATCCGGTGGCGGAATTGATCATCACCATGGGGCCGCTCGCCAAGGCCACCGCAATGATGCGAGGCTCGCTGCCAAACCCGAACCGCAGGATCAGCAGCGGAACCAGCGCCAGCATCGGCGTGGTAACCAGCAGCAGGATATAGGGGGTGACGACCTTCTCGACGAAAGGGAACTGAGTGATGACCGCCGCCAGGACGAAGCCGATCGAACCGCCAATGGCAAATCCCACGAATAATTCAATGAGTGTAATCAGGATATGCCGCCACAGGAAATGCCATTCGGTGAACAGTGCCGTGACGATCAGGCTCGGCCTTGGCAACACATATTGCGGCACTTCGAATGCTGTGAGAAACAGTTCGCTACCGCCGATAATCACCACGGCGACGAGAACAATAACCAAAACCTCAAGTTTGGTCCGGTGTCCGCCAAGACCCAGCGAAGCGCCGGCAATCCCCACATTGCCACCAGCCTCGTGCTTCTTGTTGAAGTCCGGTATCTTGTCGCCAAGCACCTTATCCACGCATCGTCTCCTGTTAGGGGTTTGCCGGGTGTTTCATGTAATTGCCAATCCCGCCACGGGTCCCCGGCCGTGTTCGATGCGTGATTTGATTTGTAGAATCCGCGCGATGAAGTCAGGTTTGGTTTGTATCTCCACCGGGCGTGGACGCGGAATATCGATGTCGTAAATTTCGGCGATGCGGCCCGGGCGCGCCGACATGACAGCCACCCGGTCGGCGAGGAAGATTGCTTCCGAGATCGAATGGGTGACGAATGCGATGGTCTTGCGGGTCTCCATCCAGATTTCCTGGATGAGCAAATTCATTTCGTCGCGGGTGAATGCGTCGAGCGCCCCGAAGGGTTCGTCCATCAGCAATACCGAGGGATCAACCGCCAAACTGCGCACAATTGAAGCGCGTTGCTGCATGCCGCCGGAAAGCTCGCGCGGAAACTTGCTTTCAAATCCAGTGAGCGCAACCCGGTCGAGCAGCTTCCGGATACGCTCACGGTCGGGCGGTTTCCGCTTCAATTCGAACGGCAGTTCGATGTTCTTCTCGAGATTGCGCCACGGCAGGAGATTGGCATCCTGAAAAATCATCGCAATATCAGGATTAGGCTTGGTAATCACCTGATCGCCGAGGCGAATTTCACCGCTGCTCAGGGAATGAAGCCCGGCCATCGACCACAACAGCGTGGTCTTCCCGCAGCCCGATGGTCCGAGAATGCACAGGAACTCACCCTCGCGCACGTCAAGTGAAACATTGTCGAGCGCATGAACCGCACCGGAGCGCGTGTGGTAATATTTCGTCGCATCCCTGATCGCCATCTTGACGGCCGTTGGCCGGCCGGTCGAGGAGACCCTCATTGTTACACTCTTCGCGTTCACTAATCCGACTCCACCCCAAAGAGCATAATCTAGAGACGCCCGGCCGGTTTTTTTGTTATTGCAGCCCGGTCTGGACGGCATAGGCAGTGAAATGATGTTACAAAATCTCGGATTGCGCAATAGTCTTTTGGACTTGCAGCATTGCATGGTTGGTATTGAAGACCGCCGGAAGGCCCATGAAATTCCCCCCAACCGGCATCTTGACTCCGCAACCGTAATGCGGCCTGTCGATCCTCCCTTGGAAACGCTTGTCAACCGCGATTGATAGTGATGTAGTTTCCCTTCGGAATATGAATGGGGCAAAGAGGTCTGCGAAATGTTTGGTCCAAGCGAGCAATCGGGGCAGAGGAACATGGCCACGGTTGCCGAAACCGGCACGTCTGCCGGCCCCGCCCACTGAACCTTCGCCTTTCGTTACCGGCCATGTGACCGAGGAACAATCAAAACCGGGATTTGATGGAGATGAATAGTGGTGGCAGGCGCTGAAACAAAATTGGTAAAGGCGTGGCTTTCAAAACTGGAGTCGGCAATCAAGAGCCGCGATATCCCGGCCGCTGTGGCGCTTTTCGATATCGAATGTTATTGGCGCGATTTGATTGCGCTGACGTGGAACATCAAGACGGTCGAAGGTCATGACGGTGTCACACAATTGCTGCGGGAGACCCTTCCCAACACTGCAGTTTCACAGTTGCGCATTGAGGGCAAAGCGAGATCGCTTAACGGCGTCATCGAAGCCTGGTTCAATTTCGCTACCGCCGTGGCCCGTGGCAAGGGCCACCTGCGGCTCAAGAACGGTTTGGGCTTCACCATTCTGACCACCATGACTGAATTGAAAGGCCATGAGGAAAAGCAGGGGCCAACGCGCATCAACGGCGTCGTTCATGGTGCTTTCAAAACCCGCAAAACTTGGGCCGAACGCCGGATCGAAGAGGAGGAGAATCTCGGTTATACCCGTCAACCCTTTTGCGTGATCATCGGTGGCGGGCAGGGCGGCATCGCACTTGGCGCGCGCTTGAAGCGGCTTGGCGTGCCAACCATCATCGTGGAAAAAAACCAACGCGCCGGCGATTCTTGGCGCAATCGTTACAAGTCGCTCGTCCTCCATGATCCCGTCTGGTACGATCACCTGCCCTATATTCCATTCCCCAAGCATTGGCCGGTGTTCACGCCCAAGGACCAGATGGGCGACTGGCTGGAGATGTACACCAAAGTCATGGAACTCAACTATTGGAGTTCCACTGAATGCCTGAAGGCCTCCTATGATCCGGCGGCCAGGCAATGGGCGCTCAAGGTCAATCGCGACGGCCGCGAAATTACCCTCAGACCAAAGCAACTGGTGTTCGCAACCGGCTCCTATGGTCCGCCCCGCGAAATTGAAATTCCCGGCGCTGAAACTTTCGCTGGCCAGCAATATCATTCCAGCCGCCATGTGACGGCAGCACCCTATCGCGGCAAGCGGGCGATTGTCGTCGGAGCCAACAGTTCCGCCCATGATATATGTGCCGATCTGTGGGAGCATGAGGCTGAAGTGACGATGATCCAGCGCACGCCGACCACGGTTGTGCGCTCCGAGACGCTGATGGAATTGGCCTTTGCCGGGCTTTATTCGGAGCAGGCGGTGGCGAACGGTATCGACGTCGACAAGGCCGATCTCATTTTTGCCTCCACTCCCTTCCGGCTGTTGGCCGATGGTCAGAAAGCGTTGTGTGCGGCGATGGCCAAGCGCGATGCGGATATTCTGGCGCGCCTCAACACGGCGGGCTTCCAAACCGATTTTGGCGAAGACAACTCCGGCCAGATGATGAAGGCATTGCGCACCGGGTCGGGATACTACCTCGATGTCGGCGCTTCCGAGCTGATTGCCAGCGGTCAAATCAAGGTGCGCGGCAATGTTGAGTTGGCGCGGATCAAGAAAAATTCCGTCGTCCTCACCGATGGCGGCGAACTGCCCGCCGATCTTATTGTCTACGCCACCGGCTTTCTTCCGATGAATGAATGGGTGGCCAGGATTGTTTCCAGAGAGGTGGCCGACTTGATCGGCCCCAACTGGGGCTATGGCTCCGGCACCAGAGGCGACCCCGGCCCATGGGAAGGCGAACTGCGCAACATGTGGAAACCGTTAAAGCACGAAGCCCTGTGGTTCCACGGCGGCAACCTCCACCTGTCGCGGCATTACTCGCTTTACGTCGCCCTCCAGCTCAAGGCCCGCATGGAAGGCATTGCAACTCCGGTCTATTGAGGTGCAACGCCAAGCATCAATCAACCTGAAGCGGCTTGGCTGTGCTTTGCCGTGCGATCAGCCGGAAGCCCAAATCTATCTGACGCTGCTTCGGCCGCTGTCCGCTGCCACGGATAATTTCCAGTATGATTTCGGCAGCGCGCCGGGCCATCTCGCGGCGTGGCGTGGCAATCGAACTCAATGAGGGAAAAGCGCAGGCCGACACTTCGAGATCGTTGAATCCGATGATTGAAAGATCATCCGGCACGGCAATGCCGCGGCGCTGGCATTCGAACAAAGCGCCCAGCGCCAGATTGTCGTTGCCGCAAAAGACTGCGGTGACCGGGGGCCAGCGCTCCAACAGTTCAATGAGCAACTGGCCGCCCAACGGCACACTTGATGGCTGATCGACCGAGACCACCATGGGTTCGGCTTCAAATTCTCTCGCGGCTTGCAGATAACCTTTAATGCGGGTGCGTGCGCGGCGATCAAGCGGTGCCGATATTTGCCCAACTTGGCGGTGCCCGAGTTCGAACAGATGGCGGGCGGCGGCATAACCCGCGTCGTACTGCGACATGCCGATGTTGATGTCGATAGGCTTGCTGGCGATCTCCATCGTCTGCACCACGGGTATACCCGCTTGCTTCAGTGATTTGCGGGCCTGCGGCGTCTGGCTGACGCCGGCAAGAATGATCGCCTCGGGAAATTGGCCGAGCATGGTGGCAATCGCCTTTTCTTCGCGGCCCGGCATGTAGTGGGAGTTGAGCACCAGCACCTGAAAGCCGGCCGGCACGAACACATCGTGCAGCGCCCGCAGATAGTCATTGAACACGCCATTGGTGAGAGACGGAACGATAACGCCGATGCGGCCCGTGCGCGATGATGCCAATGCACTGGCCAGCTGATTGGGGATATAAGCCAGTTCGCGCACTGCGGCCGTAACTCTCGCTCGCAAATCGGCGGAAACCATTTCCGGTTTGCGCAAGACTCGCGAAGCCGTGACCGTGCTCACCTTGGCGCGAGTAGCTACGTCGTTAAGTGTGACGCGGCTGGATTTGGTTTTTCGCGGCGTTGCCATTGCGGCCTTTTTTCCTCAACAGGTGACAAACAACATTTTTTGTCAGGAGAAATCGCTGTCCACTTACACGATTGACAGCGCTTTCATCTGGACATATATCTTACACTACCGAGTGACAGTCTGTATACTTGGTCAAAGACAATAAATAATTCTGGCGACAACAGAATTTGAAGTAGAATATCTGTTTCGCAACTACGATAATGCAAGAGATAGTCTCCAGGGAGGAGTTCCAATGAAAATAACATCAAATCTACGCCGTTGTGCAAGTATTGGTGCTGTATTGGCTGCCGGTATTACTTTTTGTGCGTCAGCCTACGCCGCAGGTCCTGAGGTGGTTGCTGGGCCTTCCGCGGAGCCCGAATGCTTTGTACCTTGGGCCAGCGATACACAATTCTTCAAGTTTCCGGCAAAGCCCGGACCCTACCGCATAGCTTTGGCTAACGGTTACATCGCCAACACCTGGCGCATCCAGATGATCCAGACCGCGAAGGCTTATGCAGCGCAGCCTGAAGTTGCAGCCAAGCTTAAAGAGTTCAAGGTTGTCTCCACTGGCGAAGACGTGCCAGCGCAGATTTCGGCGATCAACAACTTCATTGACTCAGGTTATGACGCAATCGTCGTCAATGCGCAGAACCCCACTGCTTTTGGACCTGTCATCAAGCGGGCAAAGGAGGCGGGAGTGATCCTTGTGGCCTTCGACAATATTCTCGATACGCAGGATGCGATCAACGTCAACGTCGACCAAAAGGGCCTCGGCGTTTTGTGGGCCAACTGGCTGATCAAGAACGTGCCGAACGGCGGTAAGGTTCTCGAAGTGAAAGGTGTGGCCGGCACGTCAGTCGATACCGACCGCCACAATGGCATTCACGAAACACTCGATGCTTCCGGCAAGAAGTGGGAGATCACCGAAGTTGTTGGCAAGTGGGATGATGGCGTCGCCCAAAAGGCGACCGCCGATGCCATCGCCACCAATGGTCCGTTTGATGGGATTACCGCGCAGGGTGGCGACACCGGTGTGGTGCAAGCCATGATCGACGCCAAGCACGCATTTGTGCCGTTCGGCGGTGAAACCGAAAATGGCTTCCGCAAGTTCTGCGCGGCCCATGCTGGAGATGGGCTCAAGTGCTCGTCAGCCGGCACGGGTCCCGCACAGGTGGCTGTCGCCATTAAGACCGCCATTGCGGCCCTTGAAGGAGCCGTCGTACCGCAGTCGGTAAAGTTGCCGCTGGCGATCGTTGAAGATCCAAACTTCAAGGAGGGCCAGGACTTCTTCCCCGAACAATCCGACAACTTTTTTGTCGGCAATTCCTTCCCCACCTGCGGAATCAATTTCACCGCGCAGGAAATTATGGGACAAACCAAGGAAAACCAGTAAGCTGATGTGAAGATCGTTCCGGCGCCGCGGAACAATTTCCGCGGCGCTTTTTTGTAAAATGAGAAGATGCCGGGGGAGAAGTCTGTGACCGGGGCAGCGCCGTTGTTTCGCATGGAGGGCGTGTCAAAGCGCTACGGCGGCGTGCGCGCACTTGAGGCGGCCGACCTCGATGTGACGGCGGGCCGCATCCATGCGATCCTCGGTGAAAACGGCGCGGGTAAATCCACCTTGATCAAAGTCATGGCTGGCGTGGTGGCGCCTGACGAAGGCCGCATGATGCTCGATGGCCACGAAGTATCCTTCGCTTCGCCCGCCGCCGCCAATCAGGCCGGCATCGTTTGTATTTTTCAGGAACTCTCGCTGATCCCCGATCTTTCGGTTGCCGATAATATCGTGATCAGCAATCCGCCCAGGCACTTCGGCATGATTGATCGCGGCAAGCAGCGCCAGATTGCCGAACAGGCGCTGGCCAACGCGGGTGCCGAAGACATTCACCCCTCGGCCCTGGTCAAGGATCTTCCGCTGTCGCGCCGTCAGGTGGTGGAAATAGCCAAGGCGCTGGCACGAAATCCGCGTATTCTCATTCTCGATGAAGCCACCTCCGCGCTGACCGCTGCCGACGTTTCCAAAATATTTGTGGTGCTCAAGCGCTTGCGCGCCGAAGGTCTGGCGCTTCTCTATATTTCGCACCGCATGCACGAGATTGCCGAGCTTGCCGATGATTGTTCGGTCTTCCGCAATGGCCAGAAAGTGGCGACTTATATTGCAGGCAGCAAGACCAACAACGAAGTCGTCGAGCTGATGATCGGGCGCGAATACAAGAACGTCTTTCCGCCAAAACCCGTTGAGCTGCCTTCCACCGTTGCACCGGTTCTGCAGGCCCGTAACTTGTCGTGGACCGGCCGCCTCAAGGATATCTCCTTGTCGGTGAAGCCAGGAGAAATCGTCGGCCTCGGCGGTCTCGACGGTCAGGGCCAGCGTGAACTTCTGCTGGCACTTTTCGGTGTCCTCCGGGGTTGCTCTGGCGAAGTGCTGATCGACGGCAGTCCGGTTGCGATTTCCAGCCCCTCGGTGGCCAAGAGCGCCAAGATCGGCATGGCTCTGATCCCTGAAGATAGAAAAACCGAAGGGCTGATGCTGCCGATGACAGTGCGCGCCAATCTATCTTTTGCCGCGCTTGACCGCATCTCAAGCGGCGGCGTCATCAATCGCGCCGCCGAACAGCGGTTGATCGACGAGATGATCAAGCTGCTGGGCATTCGCACGGCGGGTGTCGACATCCCGGTTGGTTCACTATCCGGCGGCAATCAGCAGAAAGTTGTGATTGCCAAATGGCTGATGAATCAGCCACGCATCATCTTGCTCAATGATCCCACCCGCGGCATCGATGTTGGCACCAAGCAAGAAATGTATGTTCTGCTTCGCAAGCTGGCGGACGCCGGTGCCGCCATCCTGTTCTATTCGACCGACTATGATGAGTTGATCGGCTGCTGTAACCGTGTTCTCGTGCTCTATGATGGCGCCATCAAGCGCGAACTGGCGGGCGCGGCAATAACCGAAAAGGCGCTGATTGCCAGCGCCCTCAATATTGAGATGGGGGAGTCCGCGATGCAGACCGCTGCTGGCGCATGAAGGATTGGCGCTTCTGGCTGGCCGAACAGCGTGGCACCTTGATGGCCATCGGTATCTTCATTGTGATGTTTGTCATCTATTCGTCGAACCATCCGGCAGGCTTCAACGCCAATGTGGTGCAGACTGCTTCCAACAAAGGCGTGCTGCTGGCCTTCGTGGCAATGGCCCAGGCCCTCGTCGTCATAACATCGGGCATTGATTTGTCGGTCGGCATGATACTTACACTGACCAATTGTCTGGCCTCGTGGATCGTTGTCGGCACACCGTTTCAGGTCACGCTTGGTGTGGCCGCGGTACTCGCGGCGGGAGCGGCCTGCGGGGCGACCAACGGTCTGATTGTGATCTACGGCCGGCTGCAGCCGATTGTGGCGACGATCGCCACTGGTGCTGTTTATTTCGGTATCGCTTTGGCGCTCCGCCCGTTCCCCGGTGGCAGCGTCGATGAAACCCTGGCCGATGCATTAACTGGCCGGCTGGTTGGGGTGATTCCCGCCAGCCTCGTCGCATTGGCCGCCGTTGTTGCTATCGTGTGGGTGCCCTTTCGGCGCTCGGTCACCGGCAGGGCGGCCTATGCCACCGGCTCGTCGGAGGCCGCCGCCTACATGTCGGGCGTGCCCATCAGGCGGGCCAAGTTTGCCGCCTACACATTGTCCGGCCTGCTTGCGGCAATCGGTGGATTGTTCCTCACTTTCTTCACCTATACCGGCGATGCGGCCTACGCGAGCGGCAACGCCTATACTTTGTTTTCAATTGCCGCCGTCGTCCTTGGCGGCGTGGCTTTGTCTGGCGGCAGAGGCAGCGCCATCGGTGCAATCTTCGGGGCGCTCGCTTTCCGCACCATCGGCGACCTGCTCTTCGTGTTTGACTTTGACCCCCTTTGGCAGCCGCTCTTCCAGGGAGTCGTGCTGCTTTTCGCCGTCAGCCTTGGTGCCTTCGGCTTGTTCCGTGTAAGAAACCGGTTGGATTGGTTCGGATGAGCGTTGAAACCAGCACACGCATTCCCGCTTTCATGCGCCGGTTTGATCCGGCGGTTGCGACAGCTTTTGCCTGCATTGTTGTTTTGCTGTTGGTCGGAAGCCTCTATTCACGCAACTTCCTCTCGCCGGAATATCTGCTGCAGCAACTCAAGGTCGCTTCGTTTCTCGGTGTCATCGCCAGCGGCATGATGCTGGTGATATTGCTGGGCCAGATCGACCTGTCGCTGCCCTGGGTGGTGACCGTAGGCGCGATGATGTCGTGCGCCGTCGCCGGCAATGGGGAAGTTGGCGCGGCCCTCGCCGTGCCATTCGGTGTCTTGTGTGGCATCGCCATTGGTCTCGTCAACGGCATAGGCGTCGCTTATTTGCGCATCCCTTCGATGATCATCACGCTGGCTACAAACGCCGTCGCCCAAGGGTTGATGGTTGTCTACACCGGCGGCTTTTCGCCCAAGGATACAGCATCCCCGGTGATGCGTTATCTGGCTACGGGCTTCACCATTCCGGGCGTGCCGAACGCCGTCATCTGCTGGCTTATTGTCGGCGCTGCAACAGTATTTCTATTGAACCGGACGACCTTCGGGTGTTCGATCTATGGCATCGGCAACCGCGAGCGTGCGGCCTATCTCTCCGGCATCAACACAAGGCGCATTGTGATGATCGTGTTTGCAATCTCGGGCGGCCTCGCAGCCTTCGGCGGTGTGCTGTTGGCGGGTTATGGCTCAAAGGCCGCCCAATCGATGGGCGATGCTTATCTGCTGCCGGCGATCGCGGCAGTGGTGCTCGGCGGAACCTCGATACTTGGTGGCCGGGGAAGTTACCTGGGCACCGTCGCCGGCGTTTTGCTTATCACTCTGCTGCAATCAATTCTCTCCGTCATGCAGATGCCGGAATTTGGCCGCCAGATCATCTACGGCATGGTCATCATCGGCATGTTGCTGCTTTATGGCCGTGAACGCCTGCAACGCTGAATTCAGGCGGGCAGGCGATAAACGCGGATCGCCGTATCGCGGTAAAGTTTGCGGGTTTCCGCATCGCTTGATCCTTTGACAACATCGTCAACGATGCCAACCCATGCGGGATATCTGTGAGTCAATTCCGAAACCGTCCAATCGCTGCCATACATCACCCGGTCGAAACCGAAACTGTCAATGACGTGCGAGACATAGGGTTTGACTTCATCCGTCGTCCACTTAACGTGATCCGCCTCGGTTATCACTCCAGAGACCTTGCACACGACATTGGGATAACGTGCCAGCTCCTTGATCTGCGCCCACCATGGTTCACGCAGGCCATTTTTTATGTCGGGTTTGCCGATATGATCGAGAACAAATGAAACTTCGGGACAACGCCTCACCAGTTCGAGCGCATAGACCATGGCTGTATGTTTGACACAGATATCGAAAGTGAGATTGTGCTTGGGCAATAATCGCAGTGCATCAAGGAACCGCGGTTCGAGACAGAACGCGGGGTTCCTCTCCGTCTCGATCAACCGCCTGATGCCAATGACATTGCGCATCTCCTTGAGAACGGCAATATCGGATTCGATGATAACGCCTTTCTCCAATGGCAGATGGGCAATGATACCCTGAAGCCTCGGGTCGCGATTGGCCATCTCCTGGATAAACGCGGCTTCGCCGATATGAAGACCGGGATCAACCGCCACTTCCGCGAATACGATCTTGTCGACTGTCACCGTTCCCCGTGCCTTGTCGAAATCTTCAAGCAGGTATGTCCGGTTTATTTTTGGCACGCCGGCCAGCCAGGCGTAACTCAACCGCTGAACGTCATAGAGATGCACATGGGCGTCGACGATTGCAAAATTTGGCATTGCGCTCTCCTCATTGGGTCAGATGTTTTGCCAGTCCAGCAATCAGTTCAGGTTTAAGATCAGCGACGCGGGATGCGCCCATCAGCGTCATAACCCGGTCGATCTCGCGGCGGAAAATATCAATCACATGGGCCACTCCCGCTTCCCCGGAAATTGCAAGGCCCCAAAGTTGCGGGCGCGCTATGAGGCAACACGCAGCGCCAAGTGAGACAGCCTTCACCACATCGGCACCGCGCCTGACGCCGCCATCCAGCAACACCGGAATGGCCCCCGCGACAGTTTCGACAATTGCCGGCAGCGCCGCGATAGCCGATGCCGCACCGTCGAGCTGGCGGCCGCCGTGATTCGAAACAATCACCGCATCGACACCCAGTGCCACGGCCTGCTTGGCTTCGTCGGGATGCAGGATGCCCTTGATGACCAGCGGTCCTTTCCAGATTTTTCTCAGCCACTCGACATCGCGCCACGACATTGAGGGATCGAGAAGCGTGGCCATGCGTTTGGCCAGGCTTCCAATGTCAATGACCTCCCCGGCGCGAACATAATTTCCAAACGTAATTCGCGGCAGCTCGGCGCGCATGCGCAGCAACCAGGGCAGTTTTCCACTCATCGCCAGCATATCGGCCACTTTGAATTTTGGTGGAATTGAAAATCCGTTCCGCAGATCGCGCTCGCGGTTGCCGAGCATCTGGTTATCGGTGGTCAGCACCAGCGCATCATAGCCGGCAATGGCCGCACGGGTGGCGAGTTCTTCGGTAAAGCCGCGATCGCGAAAAATGAAAACCTGCATCCAGCGCGGCGCTGTTCCGGTCGGGGGGATATCTTCGAGCTTGCAAACTGAGCCATGGCTTAAACAATATGCGGTTCCCGCCAGCGCCGCGGCTTTGGCCGCCGCCGCCTCGCCTTGTGGCCACATAAGCCCGGCGAGACCGGTTGGTCCGATCATCAGTGGCATCGATAGCCGGTGCCCCAGAAGATCGATGGCAAGATCGCGTTGACCTGCTCCATTCAGTGGCCGCGGCAGCAGACTGATCCGCTGGAAATCAGTTTCGTTGTGCCTTAAGGTCCCCTCATCCTCCGCACCCCCGTCAACGAAATCGAAAACCGGTCGGGGCAGCATCCGGCGGGCCCGCTCGCGCACCGCCGCGATACTGTGGCAATCCCGGCGCCAGCCCTCATTCATTGTGGTCTCCAATCTCCATCCGGCCCCGAAGCCTAGAATAAGATTGGCTGGAGCAACAGAGGTGATCCACCTTGATATGGTAATTTCAGATCGTTCGTGTCTAGAATGGTGGTACTATCGCCGGCACAGTCAACCGCCACCCCGCATCATCTTCCAGGATACCATCATGATCAAGGACCCGCCGATCCTCAGAGTGAGGCGCAAATTCCCGCGGCCAGCGCCTGAACTCATCAGGATGTTGACAGGTGCCATGACCGGTCATCTGGCCGATGCCATGGGCGGCAGCGGCGCACTCGACTGGCGCATCAAGCCACTCGGGCAAACAAAGCGAAATTTTTGCGGCACCGCTTTAACCTGTGATGCGGGACCGGCCGATAATCTCGCACTCCTCGCCGCACTCGATGTAGCAAAGCCCGGTGATGTCATTGTGGCAGCGACGGCTCATCACCTGGCCACCGCGGTCGCCGGTGATCTGTTCGCCGGCATGGCGCGAAACTGCGGCGTTGCCGCAATTGTAACCGACGGCGCGGTGCGCGATGTCGAGGGAATTCTTGCTGCCGGCCTGCCGGTTTATTGCGCCGGCGTCTCACCCAACTCGCCCGCCCGCAATGGCCCGGGCACGGTTGGCCTGCCAATCATCGTGGGCGGTGTCGCGGTCGACTCAGGCGATATCGTGGTTGGCGACAATGACGGCGTCGTCATCATTCCAAGATTGATTGCCGCTGAGGTGGTGAGGCAATTGTCCGAGATACGCAAAGCTGAGGCAGCAATGGAGGCGGAAGTCAAAGCGGGATTGCGCGTCCCACAGTTCATCGCAACACTTCTGCAGTCCGATCGCGTCGAAGAAGTATCGTGAAGACGGACGATTTGCCGCGCCGGCGGCGCGCTCACTTTTTGGCGCCGGTAGCATTGCTTGCGCTGGTTAGCCAGTCAGCCACCGATCGAACCGGACCATCTGGATCGGTGCCAATTGGATAGGTTACATAGTAGCCCCGTTCCGAACTCACCGATTGTTGGCTGACCCGTATCAGGGCCCCGCTGTCGAGGAATGTATCCAACAAACCCGACCAGCACAATCCAATGCCCTGACCAGCCAATGCGGCATTGGTCATCAGGATGAAACTATCAAAATCAACGCCTCTTGGCTTTTCCTGAACCGGTGCGCCAAGGGCCGCGAACCATGTGGTCCATGTGTGCCAGCGATTTTCGGCTTCGTTCAACTGTAGCAGCCGTTCTTTCTGTAGGCCGGCAATCGAGAGAGGCGGGCGCCGCGTTCCCAAATATAACGGGCTGCAAACGGCGAAAACGTCCTCACCGAGAATCTTGGCGGACGTCATGTTGGGCCAATGACCTGGGCCAAAGCGCACCTGCAGATCGCCGTCGGTAATGTCCTGGGATTCTTCGCTGCTCAAAATGCGAAAATACAATTCGGGAAACGCCGCCTGCAGCTGTGGAAGCCGCGGCGTGAGCCAGAATACCGCAAACCCCGAGGACATTCGCAGCGTGAGGGTTTTTTCGGCTCGGCTGTTTCTGATTTCGGCAACCGCGGATTCAATCCGGTCAAGTCCCGAGCGCAATGCCTCATGAAGCTTTTGACCCTGCTGCGTGAGTTTGAACGGCTTGGAATTCCGGTCAAACAGCTTACAGCCAAGGTTGCGTTCCAGCTGCGTGATACGGCGGCTGATGGCGGGCTGGGAGACGTTCATCTTGTGGGCTGCCAGCGTAAAAGTTCGTAGCCTCGCAGCGTAGTCGAAGGCAACGAGATCAGTAAATGGGGGCAGTTTCATCATAACTCCAGCGGATGATAGCATGATATTATAGTGTGTTGTATTATCCCTGGAAAGATAGAATACAATGAAGCCAATTGAGATTATCCACACGCAGGCATCATAACGCTGGCTTATTATTGACGTCTGCCCGGGAGTCTGCAAATGTCGAATGGACGCCGCCTCGGCCGTGAAGCCCGGATCGCTGCCCGGGCAGCGCCCCTTCCGCAAAATCAGCGTCCGGTGTGGCCTGGCATGGATGGCGGCAAGTATCGTCTGCTCGGCGATGCCGATGTGCAGCGCATTCATCAGGCAGCGCTCGATGTGCTTGAGCAGATCGGCATGGCGGATGCCCCGCCGAGCGGCGTGGAATTGCTGACGGCGGCAGGTGCAAAACTCGAGAGCAATGGACGCATTACTTTCCCGCGTGCTCTCGTTGAGGATGTGATCGCCAGCGCCGGGCGTCACTTTGTCTTGCATGGTCAGGACCCGCGCCATGATCTGGAGCCGTGGGGCAAGAAAGTCTATTTCGGAACTGCCGGTGCTGCCGTCAGCATGGTGGATGCAGCCACCCGCACCTATCGCGATTCGACCGTCAAGGATCTCTATGACATCGCCCGCACGGTGGATGCGCTCGATCACGTTCACTTCTATCAGCGATCGGTCGTCTGCCGCGATATTGCGGTTCCGTCCGAGATGGATTTCAACACCTGTTATTCCGCCGTTCTCGGCACCTCTAAACATGTGGGCACAAGTTGGGGCGAGCCCGAAAGCATGATACCCTCGATCGAGATGCTGCACATGATCGCCGGCGGCGAAACCAAGTGGCGCGCCCGCCCTTTCGTCAGTCAGTCCAATTGTTTTGTGGTGCCACCCTTACGCTTTGCCCCGGAGTCTTGCCGGTGTCTCGAGGCCGCCGTGCGGGCTGGCATGCCGGTGTTTCTGGTGTCCGCTGGGCAGGCGGGAGCAACATCGCCCGCCGCCATCACCGGATCCGTTGTACAGGAAATCGCCGAATGCCTCGCAGGTTTGGTTTATGTCAACGCGGTGAAAAGAGGCTCTCCCGCCATCATCGGCCCCTTCTGCTTCGTCTCGGACCTTCGTACTGGTGCGATGTCGGGTGGAAGTCCCGAACAGGCTTTGCTATCGGCTGCGGCAGCGCAGGTTGTCAACGCCTATGATCTTACTTCGGGAGTTCCATCGGGCATGACCGATTCAAAGATGCCCGATGTGCAGGCGGGCTATGAGAAGGCCTATAACCACGCGCTGATCGCCAACGCCGGCGCCAATCTGTTATATGAATCGGCCGGCATGGTGGCGAGCCTTCTGGGCTTCAGCATGGAGCAGTTGGTGATCGACAATGACATCATCGGGGCGATCCAGCGTACTATCAGGGGCCTTGATCTCAGCGATGAGTCCCTGTCATTGGAGTCAATTCGCGAGACTTGCCTTCGCGGCCCCAATCATTTCCTCGGCAGCGAACAAACTCTGGCGCGCATGCAGACCGAATATCTCTATCCCATTGTTGGTGATCGCAGCTCGCCAAAGGAGTGGGAAGAAAAGGGCCGCCCCTCTATATTGGAACGCGCCGGCAGAAAGCTGGATAGTATTCTGAACTCGCACTACCCCACCCACATCCCCGATCACATTGATGAACGGATCCGCGCGGCATTCCCGGTGCACTTGCCGCGTGAATTGACGAGGGCCGCATAGCAATGCCCGCCGGCCGCTTTGACATTCGTGGCAGCACTATCACTATGAAAGCCGTGGTCACCACCGGCAGCGGCGGATATGACAAGCTGGTCTACCGGGATGTTCCAATTCCAGTGCCGGCGCCAGGCGAAGTACTCATCAGAGTCCTCGCCGCAGGTGTCAACAATACTGAAATCAATACAAGGCTTGGGTGGTATTCATCGCGGATCACCGCTAGCACGGAGCAGGCGGCTGCGGCGGCGGAAGGCCAGGCTATTGCCCCGCCCGATGGCGGCTGGAATGAAGCGGCGCCATTCCCTTTTATCCAGGGCACCGATTGCTGCGGCGAAGTTGTTGCTGCCGGTCAGGGCAGCTATGAATCGCTTTTGGGAAAACGCGTAATCGTACGGCCGTGCATCAGAACGCGCGGGTTTGGCAGCATGGATAGTATCTGGATGGCATCGGATTTCGACGGTGCTTTTGCCGAGTTTGTAAAAGTTGCCGCCAGTGAAGTGTTTCCGATTGACGTTAACTGGAGCGATGCCGAGCTGGCCTCGATCCCATGTTCCTATGGCACGGCCGAAAATATGCTGCATCGCGCCAGCTTGCGGAATGCCGAGCGTGTGCTCATTACCGGCGCCTCGGGTGGTGTGGGCTCCGCAGCCATTCAACTCGCCAATCGGCGTGGCGCCCATGTCATTGCGATTGCCGGCCGCGAAAAAATGGATGCGGTGAAATCGATTGGTTGCGATCAGGTCATTGCGCGCGGTGAGGATGTGCTGGCGGTGCTGGGCGAGGGCAGCGTCGATCTGGTGGTCGACAATGTTGCAGGTACTGGCTTTGGCGGCCTTCTCAAAGTCCTGAAGCGCGGTGGCCGCTTTGTTTCATCAGGCGCCATCGGTGGCCCGCTCGTCACCCTGGACATGCGCGACTTTTATTTGAAGGACCTGACGCTGATTGGCTGCACGGCATGGGATGAACCGGTATTTCCCAATCTCGTATCTTATATCGAACGTGGCGAGATAAAGCCGCTGGTGGCAAAGATATTTCCTTTGGAAAAGATTGCCGATGCGCAACGAGAGTTCCTCGAAAAACGCCACATCGGAAAATTTGTTTTGATTCCCCCGGCGTTTGGCACTTGAAGTTCTCCGCAGGAAAATCTTTCCTCGCGGTTACGAAGAAAGGTTGATGAAGTGCTTGACAGGTATTGAGTGTGGCACCTATAAGCGCGGTGACTGAGGGACTGGGGTGCTGGTTGGCGCCGCTGGACTTTTGCGGATTTCAGATGTTTTGGGTGCGAGA
>JANLWG010000229.1:0-5237 GCA_031364405.1 Hyphomicrobiales bacterium | reverse complement strand
AGCCGATGCCACGGCGCTGATCGCATCGAAGCTTCGCGCATTTCTGTCCAGGCCCTTGCCCAAGCCATGACACTCGATAGCTACAATAGGTTTTGCGGCAGCCTCGCCCATGCGGTTCACGTCATTCAATGGGGTGGCGCCCATGTCTGGAAAATCGGCCCCAAGGTTTTCGCCATTGCCGGCTGGGGAGAGGGCGAGGAATTGGCGGTGACATTCAAATGTTCACCAGCCAGCTTTGATCTCCTCAAGCAGCTTGGCGGATTGCGCCCGGCTCCCTATCTCGCATCGCGCGGCACGTTGTGGATCCAGCGCACAGATAAGAGCAGCATGGACGATGCGGCGCTGAAGGACTATGTGCGCGAGAGCTATCGGCTTGTCTCGCTCAATCTCACCAAGAAGATGCAACGCGAGTTGGGACTGAACGGCGTGACCTGAACCCGGTCAGCCGCTCCGCAGCCAGCGCGCGTCGATCGAAACCGCCTTGATCAGGCACCACACTTCAGTTCCCACCGTGAGTTTCAGTTCATCGATGGCTTTGCGGGTGGCCGCTACTGCCAGCTGTTGGCCACCCTGCAATACCACAGTGATGATGGCAGCTGGTCCCTGGTCGCGCTTGATGACGGCGACGTGGCCCTTCAATGCG
This sequence comes from Hyphomicrobiales bacterium, assembly GCA_031364405.1. Lineage (GTDB taxonomy): Bacteria > Pseudomonadota > Alphaproteobacteria > Rhizobiales > Aestuariivirgaceae > Aestuariivirga. The sequence continues at coordinate 4,594 of JANLWG010000229.1, read as the reverse complement.
GTGCGCACACTCAAATTCCGAGGAATCGCGGTGGCCAGCGTGACATCGCTTGCGCGGATAACAATGCGGGTCTCGTGATGTTCGGCCAGTTTGCCAGCGATGGTGATGCGCCCGGCGTCATGGATCAGTGGCGTCAGGCCATAGGCTTCATCATGCGGGCCGGCTCGGCCGGTGAGCACCGACACCCGCTCGCCGCCATGGAGATGCGGCGCCAGTGCCTGTTCCGGCGTGCCACGCGCAACAATACGCCCGCCTTCAATCACCAGCACATGATCGGCGAGCCGTGCTACCTCGTCGACGGCATGCGAGACATAGAGAATGGGAATGCCAAAACGGTCGCGCAGGCTTTCGATATAGGGAAGAATGTCGTGCTTGCGCTCGATATCGAGGGAGGCGAGCGGTTCATCCATCAGCAACAGCCGGGGCTGCGATAGCAGGGCCCGGCCGATGGCCACCCGCTGGCGCTCGCCGCCGGAAAGTCTTGCTGGCCTGCGGTCGAGCAAAGACCTGAGCCCGAGCAGTGTCACGATTTGATCGAAATTGGTCGATGAGCCTTTCCGCCAGCCATATCGCAGGTTTTGCGCAACGCTGAGATGGGGAAACAGCAGTGCATCCTGAAACACATAACCAACATTGCGGCGATGTGGAGCGAGATTAATCCGCGCGGCGGAATCGAGGAACACCCGGCCATCGACGATAATCCGTCCTTCTTCGGCGCGCTCGAGACCGGCGATTACATTCAGTATCGTCGTCTTGCCGGTGCCCGATACCCCGAAGACCGCGGTAACGCCCGCTCCTGCTGCAAAGGCCACATCGAGCGTGAAACCCTCCCGCGCCACGCGAAATTTGGCGTCGATCATGCAAACCCCGCGACGCGTTGCGACAGCCGCCGCGCCATCACCTCCGAGGCCACCAGGGCCGCCAGTGAGATGACAATGGAAACGCTGGCCAGCCGCAGGGTGGCGGCATCCCCGCCGGGCACTTGGGTGAGGCCATAGATCGCCAATGCGATGGTTTCGGTTTCGCCGGGAATGCTGGACACGAATGTGATGGTGGCGCCGAATTCACCAAGCGCCTTGGCGAAGGCAAGCAGGCTTCCGGCAATAATGCCCGGTGCCGCCAGCGGTAAAGTTATGCTGCAGAAAATGCGCACGGGCGATGCTCCCAGCGTGGCCGCCGCGCTTTCAAGACGCGCATCGGCAGACTCGATCGTCAGCCGGATCGCCCGCACCATCAGCGGCAATCCCATCACCGCAGCGGCAAGGGCGGCACCCGTCCAGCGGAATGAAAACACCAGGCCGCAGCATTGATCGAGAAACGCGCCGGCAAATCCCCGGCGCCCGAATGCCAGCAACAGCAGATAACCGGTCACCACCGGCGGCAGCACGAGGGGAAGATGCACCAGTCCGTTCAGTGCGGTTTTGCCCCAGAAGTCACGGCGTGCCAGCAGCCACGCCAGCGCCACGCCAATGGGGATCGCTGCAAGTGTTGCAACACTCGCCACTTTGAGGCTGAGCAGGATGGCGGTTACTTCATCAGGGTTGAGATTCCACATGGCATCTACTTCAACGGTGAAAACCCGTTCCTCCGGAATATGATTGCCGCTGCATCCGAACTTAGAAAAGCCAGATAACCGGCCGCCGCTGGATGTTTTGAAGTCCCAATGATCGCCGCCGGATAAATGATCGGCGGATGCGATGACGGAGGAAAATAACCGGCGACCTCAACGTGCGGTTCGGCGGTGGCATCGCTGCCATAGACAATTCCGAGCGGGCATTCGCCGCGCGCCACCAATTGCAGAGCGGCGCGCACGTTGATTTGTTCGGCCAGATACGGCGACAGACCATCCCACAGCCCGAGCTTTTGCAGTGCTGCCTTCGCATAGCGCCCGGCCGGAACCGCCGATGTCTCGCCAATCGCCAGCCGCCCGCCGTTGAGCAGTTTCAGCAAATCAATCCCCGGCGCGATTTTTATCCTCAGCCCGGAGCCCGCGGGTGCGATGAGCGCCAGCGTATTGCCGATGAGATTGCGGCGCGTCTCGGGCTTTATCAGGCCACGGGCTTCGAGATCGTCCATCCAGGCCTGATCAGCCGAGATGAAAATATCGGCGGGTGCGCCTTCAGCGATCTGTTTGGCCAAGGCCGGCGAGGCCGCATAAATGCCAACCGCATCGAAACCTGAACCGGACTGCCACAGCACATTGATTTCATCGATGGCGGTCTTGAGGCTCGCGGCGGCGAAAACATGCAAGGGATCAGCCCGGGCGGGGCTTTGCAGGCCCAAGGCAATCAGCAGAAAAATCCACGGAATACGCATCAACCAGCTTCGCTATATCCAATCGTATATAACGATTACAACAGCCGGTCGGAAGCGGTCAAGCTGATCTTCAGTGCTGCAATTACGGGTTGGCCTGAGCGACCTGGGTTGCCGACGGCGCTTGCTGCATCATCGCCAGCACGCGCTGTTTCATCTGTTGGAATTTGACCAGTTCCTTGCCGGCCAATTGTTTTCCGCCGGCCACCTTCACGTTGGTCGGATTGACCGGCCGGCCGCCGACACGAATCTCATAATGCAGATGTGGCCCGGTCGAGCGTCCGGTTGAGCCGACATAGCCGATGATCTGGCCCTGGTTGACACGGGTGCCCCGGCGGATACCAGCGGCGAGTTTGCTCATATGAGCGTACAGGGTTTCATAATTCGAATTGTGCTTGATTTCGATGGTGATGCCATAGGCGCCATTGCGCCCCGCGATTTCCACCACTCCCGCGCCGGCAGAGCGGATGGGTGTGCCATAGGGAACACCGAAGTCCACGCCTGTGTGCATTTTCGAATAACCGAGCAGCGGATGGCGGCGCATGCCGAACCCCGATGTCATCCGGGCCCCTGAAACCGGCGTCTTCAGCAGCGATTTGGTAGCGCCACGGCCACGTTCGTCGAAATAATCGGTCTGGCCATCGGCGGTGGTGTAACGGAAATAGGTCTTGGTCTTGCCAGCCAGCGTGAGCTGCGCATAGTGCATGACCTTGCGCTTGGCCGACGAGCCGGTGAGCGGATTGCCGTAGAACACTTCGAAGGTATCTGCTGGCTTGACCTGGCGCTGGAAGTCGACGTCATAAGCAAAGACGCGCGTCAGTTCGGAAACGATATAGTCGGGAACCTTGTTGTCTTTCGCGGTCGAATAGAGGCTGGCTCCGACTGTCGATTTGGCGTGGAAATGTTGATACTGCGCATATTGCGATTTGGTGCCCTCTTTGGCTCCGTTGATCGCCGCATTGAACTGGCCGTCTTCATCCGACGCGACGGTGATCGTTTCCTTGGGCCCCGGCTGGAATGAGAGTTCAACCGGATAAGTTGCATCGCGGCCGTAGAAATCCTGCTGCTTGTCGAGGGTCACTTCGAAGGCCGTGCCCGCCTTGATCATTGTTGTCGGGAACACTGGCTCGATGGCTTTAACCAGGGCTTGGGCGGCTTCCTTGGTCACCCCGCGGTCGACAAGGGCATCAATGAGGGTCTCGCCCTTGGCCAGTTTGAAGATTTCGTCCACTGGTTCAGGCGGGGCGGTCTTGGAAATCGTCGTGATGTTTTCGCTTTCCTGTTCGGCGGAAGCGATTTCAGCATCGAGCACGATGGTCTTGCCATCGCCGTAAGGAAGATCGTCGGCGGTGATTTCAGGATAGTTGTTGTCGCCCGAAAGATCGCGCTCGGGGATGATCATTTCGTTGGAGAGTGAAGCGGTTTCGCCTTGCAGCGAAGTTGCACCGGTAATCGAGGCCCTGCTGATAGCGGCATACGCATCGCGCGGGGCGGCGTTCTCTCCGAAAACTCCAAGCAGGGCGCTGCCCACCACCAGCGAACCGGCGATGCCTGCCACACAGGTGGTCAACAGCCAGCGGTGATGGACGGGTTCAACCTCAAATAGGCTATTAAGTTCATCTTGAGATGTGGCGGGCAATGGTTTGAGGCGCCGTTGTGCGCCAACGTCCCGTTGCCGGCCCGAATGTCTGTCGACGCGGTTGTTCAATACCCCAATCCCCTTGTCGTCCCTGGCCGCCCCGGCGCTCTGCCGCCCACACCATTTCCCAACCAGTGTGTAGCGTCCTGCTCGGAACAGATTAGTTCAGGCCATCCGCATCATTGGGGCGAATTTCTCAACTACCCGATGATGCCCCGAAAATGCCTTCACCATTGCAATAAGTCAACCGCGATGACTGGCATTCATTTAAATTTTATTGAGACTGCGATTCTACCCTAGCGTTTGCATGATGCATAAATCCCTTTGATTACGCTGGATTACGGCCTGCCGGGAGTTTTGCAGAATTGAGTTTCTGATTGGTTAACCATGCTGAAAATCAGTTGAAATAATGGCCGTATTTGGGTCGCTGCGGTGCTGATGGGTGAATCTCATCCTCGCCGCTCTTGGATTTTTTGTGCTGTTGGTTGTGTGAGCGGGAGATTTCCTCGCGGTTACGAAGAAAGGTTGATGAAGTGCTTGACAGGTATTGAGTGTGGCACCTATAAGCGCGGTGACTGAGGGACTGGGGTGCTGGTTGGCGCCGCTGGACTTTTGCGGATTTCAGATGTTTTGGGTGCGAGA
>JANLWG010000275.1:0-1806 GCA_031364405.1 Hyphomicrobiales bacterium | reverse complement strand
GCTTCATCGGCGCAATGCGCAGGCCCTCGGCATAGATCTCGGTCGAGTCGGATGCGTTCGAACCCGCCACCCGACCGCCGACATCGCAGTGGTGGCAGACGGTGGCTGCGAAGGCCAGGCGCTCGCCATTGTGATAGATCGGCTTGAAAATGAAGATGTCGGGCAGATGCATGCCGCCGTCGAACGGGTCGTTCATGATGAAAACGTCGCCCGGCGCCATGTCGTCGCGGAAGTGGGTCATGATCGACTGCATGGCGGTTGGCACGGAGCCTAGATGACCCGGTAGCGTCAGGCCTTGGGCCGCGAGCCGCCCGTCGGCATCGGCGAACCCGGTCGAGAAATCCATATTGTCCTTCAGCACCCCCGAATAGGTCGTGCGGAAGACCGTCAGTGCCATCTCGTCGGCAATCGAAAAAATCGCGTTCTTGAAAAGCTCGAAGGAAATCGGATCAGTTGTCATTGACATGGTGGAGCCCCCGGTATCTCGGCTTGGCCAAAGCACGGATGGCGAGAGTATGAAGTGAGATAGGCAAGGTCCATCCTCCAAGCACGCACATCAGCCTGCCTCCGAGGGCGGAGCCAATCAGGCTGTTGGAACGCGATCCGCCGACCACGAATTATTCTGAGCCTTCCAGCAGCAGGACGCATCGGATGTTTTGCCAACTGCCCGACGTAAAATTGGGCGTAGAAGCCAAAACTTGGGCACGCCTTATCCCACGAATCTGATTAAGTTTCCACCGCCATATAACAAGCGATCTGAGACTGGCAAAGCATGCTTGGTTTCCGCGACGATATTTTTCATTTGCATACGGAGCCATTCAGGCCGCTATTACAACAGCCATCGCGGACAGCGACCGCTACTTATCAAGTGACCGGGATGTCCTCTGGATTCCTTCCATCCTGGGGCTGGTCGGGGGCATTGGCGTAGCTTGCCGAACTCCGGGCCTTTGCTGCTTCGCTTTGATGCATCGATTGCTGCCGAAACAGCGCTAATCTTCATGCCCTTCGGCGTCCGGTGGTCGGTCTTTCGGCGAGTACATCTCTTCCCACTCTTCCATCGTTGCGCATGGCTCAGGCACGATCAGGAAGCCAACACCTTCCGGCAGTGGCTCCGCGTTCCGATTGTATTCGACATCAAAATCCTGCAGCGTCTTGATGGCACGGCGATCACCCTTGAACGCCTTTTCGCGCAAAGCCAGGAATAGCAATTCGAGCTTTGTGCGCTGCTTGGGCGTTTCTGAATTCGTTTCACGAACCTCGCGCTTTTCGAGCAGAACAGCACGCACCGCCTTTCGGCGCCCCGTGGCGCCTTTGGGCCGGCCGGCAGGATTCCCCGACTTCCCCGGCTGGAACCGTGTCGCGACCGGCGGGTTTCTACGATCAACCGGCCTATCGGCTCGCTCCTGAGCATCGGAACTACTATTGTGTGCGGTGGGCTCATTACGTTTGCTGGTCATTGTGCCTCCTAATGATCTCGATGACGCGGCTCTCCGGCGTTTCGGGGTCGAAAATCTCGCGCTGATCAGCCTCGCAAAGGGCTTTGGGAACGATCAAGACGCCACTGGAGCTGGCTGCAGGATCTGGCGGTACCACGAGGTCGAATTCGATGGCACGATCGACCAACGCTGTGATGCTGGCCGTGTCCTTGCCATCGATCGCTTTGGTGGCCTGGGCGCGGATTGTTGCTTCAAATGCTGAAATCAGCTTCGACCTTGCGCCTTGCAACAGCCTGACCGGCGCGAGCAGCACCTTGGCGATATCGATCTGGTCCTTTCGGACGCGCCGCTTTTTGCGCCGGCGTCGCCG
>JANLWG010000267.1:0-28141 GCA_031364405.1 Hyphomicrobiales bacterium | reverse complement strand
TGGCTTTCGCCGAAGGTCGTTACCCGGAAGAGATGACCGAAGCTGTTGTGCGACATGGAGTTCAGACTAAGCCGCTACACTCATTGCGTCAAACCACTCGGCCTCGCCGTCCTCGATGCGGCAGTATTTGCCCTGTGGCATCCTCAGGCTGACGAGCCCGCGTCGGTCGAGATTGGTGAGATGACCAATGAGACAACGGCCAATGGCGCCATGAGCCACGACCACAACCGGGTCCGGTTGCCCCGCCAGCCACTCGCGCACACGGGCGTGGCCGTCCTCATAACTTTCCCCGCCTTGCGGCCGCCAATCATAACGCGACTCCGGATCGGCGGGGTAAACCGGCGAAGCCTTCAGTTCCCAGAAGGGTTTACCCTCCCATACGCCAAAGCCCAATTCCTTCACCGCATGATCGACGATGACACCAGTGCCGGGCAATGCAATCGCTGCAGCAATATGGCCCATGGTCTGACGGGTACGTTCGAGCGGGCTGACATAGAAACGGTGTGAGGACGCAAGTTTCGGAATAGCGGCAAGTGCCAACCCCAGCGCGCGAGCCTGAAGGTGGCCGGTTTCATTCAATGGGATATCGACCCAGCCCTGAATGAGGCCCTGTTTGTTCCAGTCGGTCTCGCCATGGCGAATGAAGTAAAGTGGCGGCAATGTCCTAGTCACTGTTGGGTGCAACTGTGATATCGGGGGCATCGGGATTTTTCATGCCGACGATATGATAGCCCGCATCCACATGTAGAATTTCCCCGGTGACGCCACGGCTCAGGTTGGACAGCAGATAGAAGGCGCTGTCACCAACCTCATCGGTCGTCACCGTGCGTCTGAGCGGCGAGTTATATTCATTCCACTTGAGAATGTAGCGGAAGTCGCCGATGCCCGAGGCTGCAAGTGTCTTGATGGGGCCGGCCGAGATGGCATTGACCCGGATATTCTTGGGGCCAAGGTCGGCCGCCATATAGCGCACCGAAGCTTCGAGTGCTGCCTTGGCCACGCCCATAACGTTATAATGCGGCATCCATTTTTCGGCACCGTAGTAAGTAAGAGTAAGCAGCGAGCCGCCATCGGTCATCAGCTTCTCGGCACGCTGGGCAATAGCGGTGAAACTGTAGCAACTGATCGACATGGTCCTGGTGAAATTCTCGGCCGATGTGTCGACGTAGCGGCCGGTCAATTCATCCTTGTCGGAGAAGGCGATGGCGTGGACGAGGAAATCGAGCTTGCCCCATTCCTTGGCGATGATGGCAAAGGTCGCATCAATGGAAGCCAGGTCGGTGACATCGCAAGGCACCACGACCTTGGAGCCGATTTCGGCGGCAAGTGGTTCCACCCGCTTCTTGATCGCGTCGCCCTGATAGGTGAAGGCAAGTTCGGCACCGTGGGCAGCACAGGCCTTGGCAATTCCCCAGGCAATCGAGCGATTATTGGCGACACCCATGACGAGGCCGCGCATGCCCGCCATTAAGCCTTTGGTTTCGCTCATAATATTTCCTGTCCGAAATAGCCGGTAGCCGGTCTTGACCGGCCGGTTAATTGGCACAAGTAAAGATTGAGGTCCACTGGAAAGAAAACCCCTGGGACATTCGACATATTGGTCGATCCGCCACGTTGCTACCTGGGGCGATAGAATAGTAGAGAGGCAGTGACGGGAAACCAAATGGTCCAAGCGAAATGAGCCTGAGCGACCTTGTGAAACTGACGGCATCCGCCGGATTTACCGAGCGGGACGATCCTTTCAGCCTGTTCGGCGACTGGATGAAGGATGCCGAAAAAACCGAACCCAACGATCCCAACGGTCTGGCGCTGGCCACCGTCGACGCGGATGGCTTGCCCAATGTACGCATGGTGCTGCTCAAGGGCTTCGACGAGACCGGCTTTGTTTTTTACACGAATTTTGAAAGCCAGAAAGGCCGCGAAATCCTGCAGTCGATGAAGGCGGCCATGGTGTTCCATTGGAAATCTCTGCGCCGTCAGGTGCGGGTGCGCGGCCTTGTCGAGGAAGTGAGCGGGCGGGAGGCCGATACTTATTTTGCTTCACGGGCCCGCGACAGCCGCATCGGCGCCTGGGCCTCGCAACAATCGCGCCCGCTTGAGGGCCGCTTTGCGCTCGAGACTGCGGTGGCAAAATATGCAGCGAAATATGCAATCGGCGACGTGCCGCGCCCGCCCTACTGGTCAGGCTTCAGGGTAAAACCCCTGTCGATTGAATTCTGGCACGACCGCCCGTTCCGGTTGCACGACCGGGTTATCTTCCAGCGCGATACACCGGATGGCACCTGGAGCAAGACGCGGCTATATCCATGAGCTAGCATATTCAATGGACATTGTATTTACGTTCAATGTACGCTAAACTCCCGCTTGAATGCAGCCAGAACCGGAAATCAGCTGGAACGAAGAGAAAAACCGGCAACTGAAGGCCGAACGAGGCTTGGCTTTCGAGGATGTCGTGGCTGCAATCGAGGAGGGCCGCGTCTTGGCGGACATCGACCATCATCATTCGCGCCGAAAGGGACAACAGCGAATTCTGGTGGTTAATATTGATGGATATGCCTGTGTGGTACCCTATGTGGAGCAAGGACAGCGGGTGTTCCTGAAAACAATTTATCACAGCCGGGCAATGCACAAGAAATATGTGGTGACGAAATGAAAAACCCCAAGGTACACAGTGTCGACGGCCAGGTCCTCGACGCCGAAGAGATGGAACTCGAAGCGGCATTGGAGCGTGGTGAATTCGTCGAGCGTGTGCCGCGCGCCCAGGCCCAAAAGGAATGGCAGCAGGCGGTGCGCAATACATTGCGGAAAAAACCGATCACCGTGCGCGTGCAGGAACAGGACATTGCCCGCATCAAGGCAAAGGCGCTGGAGCAGGGCATTCCCTATCAGACCCTGGTGGCCTCGATCCTTCACCGCTATGCCAAGGGAACCCTCAAGGAAGATGCCTGAGCTCGATTAGCATGACCCAAATTCTCGATAGCGAACGCAAGACCCTGATCCTCACTGGTGCCTCACGCGGCATTGGCCATGCAACCGTTAAGCGGTTCTCGACTGCGGGCTGGCGCGTCATCACCTGTTCGCGTCATCCGTTCCCGGACGATTGCCCGTGGGATGCGGGCCCCGAGGATCATATCACCGTCGATCTCGCTTCGTCGGTTGATACCCATGCGGCGATCGCGGTGATGCGGAAAAAACTGAAGGCGCAGGGCTCGAAGCTCCACGCCCTGGTCAACAACGCTGCAATCAGCCCAAAGAAGCCAGACGGCGGCCGGCTCAACACATTGGAGACCAGCGAAGACGATTGGAAGGCCGTATTTCAGATCAACTTCTTCGCGCCCGTCATGCTGGCGCGCGGACTTATGGATGAACTGGTGGCAGCCAAGGGTGCCGTGGTGAATGTAACATCGATCGCTGGCTCGCGCGTGCATCCTTTTGCCGGTGCCGCGTATTCGACGTCGAAGGCGGCACTCGCGGCGCTGACACGCGAGATGGCGGCTGACTTCGGCCCCCATGGCGTGCGCGTCAATGCGATCTCGCCCGGTGAAATCGAGACCTCGATCCTCTCGCCCGGCACTGAAAAAATCATTCCGCAGATTCCCCAGCGCCGCCTCGGGCAGCCCGAGGAAGTAGCCCGCGCCATTTACTTTCTGTGTACGGACAGTTCCAGCTATGTGACCGGTGCTGAACTCCACATCAACGGCGGCCAGCATGTCTAATGACAATGTGCGGCCTGAAACCATCGCGGCTCATGCCTTGCGCGCCATCGATGCGGCGACCGGGGCCATTGTGCCGCCGATCTATATGTCATCGACCTATGCGCGCGACGGGAATTATCTGCCGAAGCTGAAAGAGAATTATGTTCGCAATGGCAGCCCCACCTTGTGGCAGGCCGAGGAAGCGATTGCCGCGCTCGAGCGGGGAGCGGGTGCACTGCTGTTTGCATCGGGCATGGCGGCGATCAGCACGCTGACCGAAACCCTTCCGCACGGCGCCCACGTGGTGGCGCCCGATGTCATGTACTATGGTACGCGCGACTGGCTGAAGCGGCTTGAAGGTTTGGGCCGCATCGAACTTACTTTGTTTGAACCCCGTAAGGAGGGAGCACTGGCGGCCAGCCTGCGCCATGGCCGCACCGATCTCGTTTGGATCGAGACGCCGCTCAATCCGACCTGGGATGTGATCGATATTGAAGCCGCTGCAAATGCCGCCCATGCGGCCGGCGCCATTCTCGCTGTTGATGCAACAGCCACCGCCGCCGTTACAACGAGACCACTCAATTTGGGTGCCGATATTGTTTTCCATTCAGCGACGAAATATTTGAACGGCCATTCCGATGTGCTGGCCGGAGTGCTGGTGGCGAAGGAGGCCGATATCCGCTGGAATGATATTGCGGCGCTGCGCACCAAGATGGGATCGCCGCTGCCGCCGATGGAATGCTGGCTGCTGATGCGCGGCATGCGCACGCTGTTCGTGCGCTACCGCCAGTGCTCCGCCAATGCGCTGGCCATTGCCCGGCATTTTGAAAATCATCCCAAGGTCGAGCGCCTGCTCTATCCAGGTCTTGCCTCTCATGATGGCCATGCCATTGCCGTCCGGCAAATGACCGATGGCTTCGGCGGCATGATGTCGATGCTTGTCAAAGGCGGCTTCGATGACGCCAAGCGGCTATGCACCAGGCTTCGCGTGGTGGTGCCGGCCACATCGCTGGGCGGCGTCGAGAGCCTCGCCGAACACCGCAAATCCGTCGAGGGCCCAACCAGTCCGGTGCCCGATAATCTCGTCCGCTTCTCGATCGGCATCGAACACGTCGATGACCTGATCGCCGACATCGGGCAGGCCTTGGCGGGTGTCTAGGGCGCCGGCGATTTATACCGCCTTCGCATGCCGGTTCGGTGCCACCACGAAATAGCTGTCGAAGATTGAGGCGACACTGCGCAGGAACAGGCGGTGCTCGTGTGGAACACTGATCCGTGTCTTTGTCAACGATGCGAGCCCGGCGTCGAGCGCCAACTGCAATCGCTGCGGAACATCAGCGAAAATCTCCGGCGTGAAGCCATGCCGCGCCGCGACTGCGCCAAAGTCTACGGTAAAATCGCACATCAGCCGCTCAATGACTTCGCCCCGCATCCGGTCTTCCGCCGTGAGCGCCAGTCCGCGTTTCACCGGGTTTTCACCGGCGGCAATCCGCTCCGACCAGTGCAGTGTGTCACGCGCCGCCTGGGCGAAACCCTGTGGCAATTCACTGATGGCCGAGGCGCCAAACGCCAGAAGTGCATCGGAGACATCCGTCGTGTAGCCTTGGAAATTGCGCCGTAGCGTGCGATTGGCGGCGGTGATGGAAAGGTCGTCGTGGGGCAGGGCGAAATGATCAAGACCGATTGCCATATAGCCCGCCGTGTGAAGTTCGGCCTCGATGGTCTTGGCTTGCGCGTATCGCTCGGTGACGCCCGGAAGGTCGGCATCGGCGATCATGTGCTGATGTTTCTTGAACCACGGCACATGGGCATAGCCGAACACGGCGAGCCGGTCTGGCCCCAGTTCCGCCGCCTGCAATGCTGTCTTGGCAACACTCGCCGCGGTCTGGCCGGGCAACCCATACATGAGATCGAAGTTGATCGACGCAAAGCCCGCCGCGCGCAGGAATTCCGTGGCTGCGGCAACCAGTCCGTAGGTTTGCAGCCGGTTGATTTTCATCTGCACGGGAATTGCGAAATCCTGCACCCCGAAGCTGATGCGGGTGAAACCCATGGCGGCCAGAATCTTGGCACGGTCGCGGGTTAACGTCCGTGGATCGGATTCAAGTGCAATCTCGGCATCGGCGGCCAAGCCAAAGCCCTGGTCGACCGCCTTGAGGATATCTCCGATATGTGGATCGTTGAGAAAGGTGGGCGTACCGCCACCGAAGTGCAGATGCTTGACGCGGCCCCTGGCCAGACCCGTGCGCTGGGCTGTGCGGCGAATGTCCTGAATTAGCAGCTCGACATAGCGCGCCGCCCGGTCATAGGAATTGGGAACCGAAGTATGACAGCCGCAATACCAACAGAGCTGGCGGCAGAACGGAATATGCACATAGACCGAAAGCGAGGCACCCGGTGAAAGTTCAGCCAGCCATTCGTCCGCAACAACCGGCGGAAAATCCGCAACGAACTGCGCGGCCGTGGGATAGCTCGTATAGCGCGGAACGTCCTGCAGGGCGAAGGGGAGAAGTTTCGGGTCCATTAATTATTTATCGGCGTCCCCCGCCGTTCAAGCCTTGATCAGAATCAATAAAGCTCGGTGCGATAGTTCTCTTCCACGGAAGCATCGGCTTCCGCCACCACCGTTTCGTCAACTTTGGCGTCGCCGGTCTGCTCAAGGATGATGCGGGCAATGCTCGGCATTTGGCTGCGATCCTGCCGGTAGTCGACCTGCCACAGCTTCGAGCGCTTGAGCGCCTTGGCGCAATGCAGAAAAACCTCGTCGACTGAAACCACCACGCCGGCCTTGGGCAGCTTGCCGTTAACCGTGCAAGGTGCGAGCAGTTCCGCATCATGGGTGATCTTTGCCCGGCCCGCCACCCGCAGGGTATCCTCGAAGCCCGGAATAAAAAACAAACAAGCAACATTCGGGTTCTCGATAATATTGACCATGGTGTCGAGCCGGTTGTTGCCCGGCCGGTCGGGAATCACGAACGTCTTATCATCGATCACATGAACAAATCCCGGCGGATCGCCGCGCGGCGTTACATCGGCCTTGCCCGCCGCATTGGCGGTTGAAAGCACCAGGAAAGGCGACATGGCGATGAACTGCCGGGAATACTTGTCGAGGCCGGGCCGTGATTTCTGCACCGACAATCCCGCCGCACTGCCAAGGATCGCCCGCAGTTCAGCTTCAGTTCCGATCATGTGTTGCGCAATCCTTCCTTGCAGATCCACGCCTCGGTTTTGTCAAGTGCGGCTTCGACGATATCAAACATCTCGTGGATTTCATCGGCGGTGATGATCAGTGGCGGACACAGGGCGACAGAGTCACCCATGGCGCGATTGATGACGCCAAGTTCCTGCAGGAAATTGACACAAGTTGGACCCACTGCCTTTTTCGGATCAAAGGCGCGCTTGCTGGCCTTGTCGGCAACCAGTTCAACAGCCCCGAGCAAACCCACGCCGCGTGCCTCGCCAACCAACGGATGGTCGGCCAGTTTATGCAGGCGATTTAGAAACACCGGCGCCACTTTCCGCACATGCTCGACGATCCTGTCGCGCTGATAGATTTCGATGGTTTTGAGAGCCACCGCACAGCCAACAGGGTGTGCTGTATAAGTAAAGCCGTGGCCGAAGGTGCCGATCTTTTTGCTTTCCTCCACCATCGCCTGATAGAGGTCTTCCTCAATGGTGATGGCGCTCATCGGGAAATAGGCGGAGGTGATCGCCTTGGCCATCGAGATCGAAGTGGCCTTCATGCCGAAGGTCTGGGTGCCGAACCAGTTACCGGTGCGGCCAAACCCGCAGATCACTTCGTCGGCGATGAAGCGCACATCGTATTTGGCCAGCACCGCATTGATTTTGGGGAAGTAACTGGAGGGTGGAACCACCACGCCACCCGCCCCCATCACCGGCTCGGCGATGAAGGCCGCAACCGTGTCTGGGCCTTCGTGCTGAATGAGATCGTCAAGGTCCTTGGCCATACGATCCGTGAACTGATCTTCGGTCTCGCCAGCTTCTCCACCGCGATAAAAATGCGGGCATGACGTATGCAGGACATTCTTGATCGGCAGGTCGAAATCGGTGTGCACGACGGGAAGGCCGGTGAGCGAGCCTGATGCAATTGTCACACCGTGATAGCCGCGCATCCGCGCAATGATCTTCTTCTTGCGGGGCCGGCCCAGCGCGTTGTTATAATACCAGGTGAGTTTGATCTGCATGTCGTTGGCCTCCGAGCCCGATGTGCCGAACAGCACCTTGGAGGCGGGAACCGGCGAGATTTCCTTGAGCTTCTCGGAAAGTTCGATGACGCCATCATGCGACTTGCCGCCGAACACATTGGTGAACGAAAGTTTGCGCATGGCGGAGGCCGCCGCTTCGACGATCTCCTCGTTGCCATAGCCCAGTGCCGTACACCACAGGCCAGCCAGACCTTCGATATAGCGGCGGCCCTTGTCATCATAGAGATAGATGCCGCGCCCCTCATTGAGGATCAACGGCCCCACCTCGCGATGCCGCGCCAGATTGGTATAAGGGTGCAGCACCGTTTCGATATCGCGGACGGCCATGTTGGAGAGTTTTGACATTTTAATCAGTTTCCTAAAATCGCCGCTTCAAGAATATCGAGGCCTTCCTTGAGGATCACCTCGGAAGCTGTGAGTGGCGTCAGCAAACGCACCGTGTCGCTATAAATGCCGCAAGTTAGTATAAGCAGTCCGCGTTCGAGGCATTTGGCCGCCAGCGCCTTGGCGCCCGCCGCATCAGGTTTGTTGCCGCCGTGTTCGGTGACAACCTCGAATGCGCACATCGCACCGAGTCCGCGCACATCGCCAATCGGCATGCCGCGCCCCTTGGCCTTGATCGATTTCATCCGCGCCATGATGGTCTGGCCCTGCTTCTCGGCCTTTTCCAGCAGGCCCTCGGTCTCGAAGGCTTCGAATACGCCAAGCGCCGCGGCACAGGCTACGGGATTGCCCGCGTAGGTGCCGCCGATACCGCCGGGATCGGGCACATCCATGATCTTGGCGCGGCCGACAACGCCAGCCAGCGGAAAACCGCCAGCCAGTGATTTGGCCACGGTGATGAGATCAGGCTCAACACCAAAATGTTCCATCGCGAAGAATTTTCCGGTGCGGCCAAAGCCCGACTGGATTTCATCGGCGATTAGCACAATGCCATGCTCGTCGCACAGCTTGCGCAGGCGCACCATCAACTCTTTTGGCGCCACATAGAAGCCGCCTTCACCCTGCACCGGCTCGATGATGATGGCGGCAACCCGCTGGGCTTCCACATCGCATTTGAACAGCAGTTCGATTGCGTGAATGGAATCGTCAACCGTAATGCCGTGGTGCGCCACCGGGAACGGCACATGCCACATGCCGCCGGCGAAAGGTCCGAACTTGGCCTTATATGGAAGTACCTTGCCGGTCAGCGCCATGGTGAGGTTGGTGCGGCCGTGGAAGCCGCCATGGAAGGCGATAACATCCGAGCGGCCGGTATAGGCACGGGCAAATTTGACGGCGTTTTCTACCGCCTCGGCACCAGTTGTTACCAATGCGGATTTTTTTTCGCCCGAGATCGGCGCCACGGCATTGAGTTTTTCGCAAACCTCGATGAACGGTTCATAGGGCATCACCATGGCGCAGGTGTGGGTGAATTTTTCCAGCTGCTCATAGACCCGCCTCATCACCATGGGATGGCGATGCCCGGTGTTGACGACCGCGATGCCACCGCCAAAATCAATGTAGCGGTTGCCTTCGATATCCCAGATTTCCGAGTTCTCGGCGCGTGCCGCCATTACCGGCGCACCCATGCCGATGCCGCGCGAAACCGCCTTGGCGCGGCGCTCCACCCAATGCTTGTTCATTCCGGGGGCGCTTGTGGCGGGTGCATTCATGATGTTCTCCTGTCAGAATTTCACCGGCCTTTTACGCCTGTTGACGGGGGCGCCGCAAACGGATTCAATCCCGTCCTGCGTTATGGGAATGGCTGATGACCGAACTTTGCCAGAAAACCGCAACCGAAATCGTCGATCTCCTCAAGGCAGGCGATATTACGCCGTTCGATTGCCTTGATGCACTGGAAAAGAGGATTGCCCAGGTTGACTCACAGGTGAATGCCTTACCGACACGATGTTTCGACCGCGCCCGCCGCCATGCCGCCGCACTGATGATAAAACCACTGACAGAACGCGGCGTGCTTGCTGGCCTGCCGGTACCGATCAAGGACCTGGCCGACGTGGCGGGCATGCGCTCGACGCAAGGCTCGCCGATCTTTGCCAACCATGTGCCGGAAGTCTCCGATCTGCTGGTCAGCCATCTCGAAGCTAATGGCGGCATTGTTTATGCAATGTCGAACACCCCGGAATTTGGCGCAGGTGCCAATACCTTCAACGAAGTGTTCGGCCGCACGCTTAACCCATGGAATACCCAGCGCTCGGCAGCCGGTTCATCGGGTGGTGCGGCGGTGGCGCTGGCGACCGGCATGGCCTGGGTCGCCCATGGTTCCGATCTGGGCGGAAGCCTGCGCAACCCCGCAAGCTTTTGTGGCGTCGTTGGCATGCGGCCTTCGCCCGGACGGGTGGCGGCCACGGTGGGAGCAAAGATCGATTCAACGCTTGGTGTTGAAGGTCCGATGGCCCGCAACGTCGAAGATTTGGCCCTGCTGTTTGATGCGATGATCGGCGAAGAGCCTGCCGATCCTTTGTCTCTCCCCTCCGACGGCACGAGTTATCTGAAAGCTGTCCGGTCGGGCTGGAAACCCCGGCGGATCGCCATCAGCCGCGATCTCGGCCTGCCGCCGGTTGATCCTGAAATAGCCGAAATCGTCATGCGGGCGGCACGGAAGTTCGAGGCAGTTGGTGTCATCGTCGAGGAAGCGCACCCTGATTTTTCCGATGCACGCGAGTGCAATCAGGTGCTGCGGGCACTTTCCTACGCCACCGGCAAGCGCGAATTGCTTGAAAGCCATCGCAGCCAACTCAAACCCGAAGTTATCTGGAACATCGAGAAGGGCTTGCGACTGACCGGTGCCGAGATTTCGAAGGCCGAAGCCCAGCGCAGCCTGATGTTCAAGCGCGCCGTCCGATTTTTTGAGACATATGATTTGCTGTTGTGCCCCACCACCATCGTGCCGCCGTTTCCGGTGGAGCAGCGTTACGTCACGGAGTGCAATGGCCACAAGTTCGAAACCTACGTCGATTGGCTCGCCATTGTCTCGGCGATCACGCTGGCCGCTTGCCCTGCAATTTCCATCCCGGCTGGCTTCACCTGCGAGAACCTGCCGGTCGGCATCCAGATTGTCGGCCCTCCGCGTGGAGAGGCGCGTTTGCTGGCGGGCGCAAAATTGCTTGAAACAATCCTCGGACTGGGCGCAATTACCCCGATCGATCCGCGCAGTCCGTGACAGTGGAGAAACGACATGCTTGGCTTGATGCAAGACTTTCCACTTCTGGTGCACCGTATTCTCGATCATGCGGCGCGCTGGCATGGTGAAAACGAAATCGTTTCGCGCTCCGTCGAAGGGCCAATCCATCGCACCACCTATGCGGAGTTGGATCGCCGTGCCCGGGCGCTTGCCAGTGCTGTTAACAAGCGGCTTGGCGTTGAATTGGGTTCGATCATTGGTGCCATGGCGTGGAATACCTGGCGTCATATGGAAATCTGGTACGGGGTCATGGGGCTGGGGGGCATTGTTCACACGCTCAACCCGCGGCTGTTTGCCGATCAGCTCGACTACATCATCAACCATGCAGAGGATAAGTGGATTTTTGCCGACCTGACCTTTGTGCCGCTGTTTGAAAAACTGCAAGACCGATTGACCAGCGTCAAAGGTTTCGTCGTGATGACTGACCGGGCTCACATGCCCGCTGCCACCAGCCTGCGCAACGTGATCTGTTATGAAGAGTTGATCGCCGAAGGCGATGAAAATTTTGTCTGGCCGCAGTTTGACGAGAATACCGCCTGCGGTTTGTGTTACACGTCGGGCACTACCGGAAATCCCAAGGGCGTACTCTATTCGCACCGCTCCAATGTGTTGCACGGCCTGTCGTGCGACATGGCCGATGCCAAGGATTTGTCTAGCCGCGACAAGGTGATGCCGGTGGTGCCGATGTTTCATGCCAACGCCTGGTCGCTCGCCTTTTCCGCGCCGATGGCGGGAGCCGGGCTGGTACTGCCGGGCCCCAAGTTGGACGGTTCATCGATCTATGAATTGCTTGATGGCGAACGCGTAACCTTTACGGCCGCGGTCCCCACTATATGGCTCATGCTGTTGCAGCATCTTGAAAAGAACCCGGAATTGAAGCTTCCCCATCTGGCCCGCGTTTTCATCGGTGGCTCGGCCTGCCCAGAGGCGATCATGAAAGTGTTTGTCGAGAATTACGATGTCGATGTTGTTCATGGCTGGGGCATGACCGAGATGAGCCCAATCGGCACCGTGGGCAAAAAATCAGGGCGCACAGCGCAACTGCCGGCTGGCGAGTGGTGGAACATCAAATTGAAGCAGGGCCGTCCGCTATTCATGGTTGATCTGAAAATCACCGACGATGAAAACCGCACGCTGCCCCATGATGGCAAAGTTTTCGGGCGGTTGAAGGTAAAGGGACCGGCGGTTGCCCGCGCCTATTTCAAGGGCGAGGGTGCCAGCGCCTTCGATGCCGATGGCTGGTTCGATACTGGCGATGTCGCCACCATCGACGAATATGGTTACATGCAGATCACCGACCGCTCCAAGGATGTGATCAAGTCCGGCGGCGAATGGATTTCCTCGATCGATCTCGAAAACGCCGCCATGGGCTGTCCTGGCGTGCTGGAAGCCGCCGCCATCGGACTGCCGCATCCCAAATGGGATGAACGTCCGCTGCTTGTCGTCGTAAAAAAACCCGGCGCCGAAGTCTCCCGCGATCAGGTCCTCGCCCACATGAAAGGCAAGGTTGCCAAGTGGTGGCTGCCCGATGACGTAACTTTCGTCGAGGAAATTCCACATACGGCAACGGGAAAGATTTCCAAGCTCACAGTGCGCGAGCGATTCAGGGGCTACAGGTTTCCGGTGGTTTCGTAATTTTCCTCACTCTCTTTCGCCCTTCCTTGTTCGATCAGGTGATCGAGATGA
This sequence comes from Hyphomicrobiales bacterium, assembly GCA_031364405.1. Lineage (GTDB taxonomy): Bacteria > Pseudomonadota > Alphaproteobacteria > Rhizobiales > Aestuariivirgaceae > Aestuariivirga. The sequence continues at coordinate 15,350 of JANLWG010000267.1, read as the reverse complement.
GCGCGCACCGACAGCTTTGCGGCACCATGCAGCCTGGGGTCCACATCGGCATAGATGGCGCGCACGATTTCCCCGATATGCCGGTCGCCCGACCGCAACCGGTTGAGAATTGCCGCCTCGCGCATTTTGCGGTGGGCGAGGTATGCCCGCGCCAGTGGCTTGGGATCAGGCCGGGCAGGGCCATGCGATGGCAAATATAGTTGATCGTCACGCTCGATCAGCAGGCGCAGCGAATTCATGTATTGCCCCATGTTGCCATCGGGTGGCGCTACCACGCTGGTGGCCCACGCCATCACATGATCACCGACAAACAACGTCTTCTCCTGGCGCAAGGCAAAGCTCATGTGATTCGACATATGGCCGGGCGTGAACACCGCCTCGATCGTCCAGCCCGGCATCCCGATTACATTACCGCCGGCCAATCGCACATCGGGGGTGAAGCTGTGATCAATACCGGCATCGAGTCCGAGGCCCGCGCCACTTGTAGTTTCGACCGGACCAAAGGCATAGGTCTTGGCCCCGGTTGCCGCCATCAGCTTGCTGGCCAATGGAGAGTGATCGGCATGGGAATGGGTGACCAGTATGTGGCTCACGGTTTCACCACGGACCGCCGCCAACAGTGCGGCGAGATGGGTTTCATCCGCAGGGCCCGGATCAATGATGGCAACCTGCCCGTGCCCGACAATAAAGGTCGAGGTGCCCTTGAACGTGAACGGGCCGGGATTGTTGCACAAAACCCGGCGCACCAAGGGCGAGACGCGCTCAACCATGCCGGGAATTGCCTCGAATCGCCGGTCGAATTCAAGCTTCGTCATGGCCTGTTGTCACTTGCGCCTGCGCCAATTATAGAAAGACCAGATATTACTCCGAACACCAAGGGTAGGGGAAACAACAACATGAATACAAATCTTCTGGCAAGCCGCATTTGGCCGGTATCCAGCAGCGCTGGCCTGGGCCGCGCCTTCATCCTCGCGGTGCTGGGCACCCTGTTGGTGGCCGCCGCCGCGCATGTTAACGTTATGAAGCTGCCGGTTCCGATCACGCTTCAGACGCTTGCCGTGCTCGCCATCGGCGCGGTTTACGGCTTCAGGCTGGGTGCCGCCACACTGGCGCTCTATGCCGCTGAGGGGGCCATCGGCCTGCCGGTATTCGCGCCGACGCCTGACGGTTATCCGGGAATCACCGGTCCGACGGGGGGCTATGTCATCGGCTTCATACTGGCCGCGGCACTGATCGGCTGGCTCGTCGAGCGCGGCTGGGACCGCAGCATCCCGAAGATGATAGCGGCGACGCTGCTTGCGGCCGCCGTTCTCTACGTCCCCGGCCTTATCTGGCTTCAAGGGTTCGTCGGCGGCATGGACAAGGCGATCGAATACGGTCTCGCGCCGTTTTGGCTGTGGGACACGGTCAAGGCGCTTGTGGTGGCGCTTGCCGTACCAGCGGCGAACTCGCTACTTGATCGCCGGGCCTGAACGAAAAACGAGGGCCACCCTCATGCGGGATGGCCCCGCGCCTGTTCAATTGGTCGGAGTGAGAGGATTCGAACCTCCGACCCCCTGCTCCCGAAGCAGGTGCGCTACCAGACTGCGCTACACTCCGTGGTGAATTCGGTGGCGCTTATTACCACGCTTTTCCCCCGATGCAAGCGCCTGCCGGCGGCAGAGCCGGCCCCCCGCCCGCCACGGGTTACGGGCTGGACTTGTCAATCAAGCCGGTTTGCGCGAAACTCAAGCCTTATCAATCCGAGTCATCGCTTTGATGCGAGCTCCAGAAATGCGGAAATCAGCGATGCGACACACAACAAAATTGCTTCTTGTCCTGCCATTGTTCTTCGGAATTTCAGCCGGCAGCCCGCAGGCCCAATTGACGGAATACAATTTTAACCGTGCAACCTCAGCGATGATCTCGTCCAATAGCCGGGCGGCGAAGGTTAGCCAGGTGCGCGGTGTCCCCAGTGTTACTGTTATCAGGTTGAGGCAGCGGGTGATCATCAGTTTCGACATAAATGTGCAGGCAATCGAGATCAGCGCCCAGAAGAACGCATTTGGCATTTCACGTGTTCGCTCGGCGCTGAATTCCAACCCGGCGACCCGTGCGGCATTGGCGGCAAAGGGAGTGCCCATCGGCCGCATCGTGGCTATCGATGTGTTTTCAAACGGTTCTCTCAGAGTCTATATTCTTTGAGCTCAATCGCCTGCAATCGGTAATTGACGCTCAGGCTGAGCAGTAGCATTTCGGTCGGATGCTGCCTATCTAACTTATTTCCGAAAGCGGAGTAACGGGCGATGAGCCGGCGTCTAGCAGCAATCCTTGTGGCCGACGTTGTTGGTTACTCCCGGCTGATGGCAAGCGATGAGGGGGCAACTCTTTCGGCCCTCAGGCGGCATCGGGAAACACTGTTCGATCCGGCGGTCGCCGCCCATGGTGGCCGCATTGTCAAGCTGATGGGAGATGGCGCACTGGTCGAGTTCGGCAGTGTGGTTGATGCGGTAAATTTTGCGATCGGCGTGCAAAAGGCCGCGTTGGCGGAAACGGCACTCCCCAAGATCACGCTCCGCATTGGCATCAATCTCGGCGATATCATTGTCGAAGGTAGCGACATCTACGGCGACGGTGTTAATATCGCGGCCAGGCTTGAGCCATTGGCGGAGCCCGGCGGCATCTGCGTCGCCTCGATCGTCAACGAGAGCATTGGCGGGCGTATCGATGTCAACTTCACCGATGCCGGCGAAGTCGAGGTCAAGAACATCAATCGGCCTATCCGCGTGTGGAAATGGCATCCCCGCAACGGCAGCGCCGCGCCAACGCCAATCCCGGCAGCCAAACCGGCATCGGCTACGCCTTCGATTGCGGTGCTGCCCTTTTCCAACATGTCGGGCGATGCCGAGCAGGAATATTTCTCCGACGGAATCACCGAGGATATCATCACCGACCTGTCGAAGGTGGCCGGACTGATGGTGATCGCCCGCAACTCCAGCTTTGTTTACAAGGAAAAGAACACCGATGTTCGCACCATTGGCCGCGAACTTGGGGTTCGCTCGGTATTGGAGGGCAGCATCCGCCGCGCCGGTAACCGCGTAAGGATCACCGCTCAGCTTATCGATGCCACCACCGGCGGCCATTTGTGGGCGGAACGCTATGACCGCGATTTGACCGATATTTTCGCGGTGCAAGATGAAGTCACCCGTCAAATCGTCAGTGCCCTCAAGGTTAAACTCAGTCCGGCGGAGGCAGCGCTGTTGACCGCCAGTGCGTCTGCCGGCGTTGACGCCCACGATCTCTTCCTGCGCGGACGTCAACTGCTGGCGAGTTCGGTCAAGACCCGTGAGATGTTCGACAAGGCGTGCGCGCTGTTCCGGCAAAGCATCGAGAGCGATCCACGTTACGCGGATCCCTATGCCGGACTTTCAATGGCGTACGGCCTCGACTACCAAAATCGTTGGACCGACGATCCTGATCGATCGCTCAAGGAGGCAACGCGCCTGGTGGAGAAATCGATCGAACTGAATCCGAACGAGCCATATGTACATTTCGTCGCGGCGATGGTCGCAATGTTCAGCAAGGACCTCGACCGCGCGACGATCGAGGCGGAAACCGTGCTGGCCCTCAATCCAAACAGCGCCCTGGCCCACAATGCTCGAGGCTTTATCCTGATCTATAAGGGACAGCCGCTGGCGGCAATTCCGCTCATCGAACAGGCCATACGGCTGGATCCAGCGATGAGCCCGACATACTTGCATTTCCTCGGCGTCGCTTATCTGTGCGCCGAAAAATACGAAACCGCGACGGTGGTTTTCAAGCAGCGCATCCTGCAGGTGCCGGAGACCGATCTCACGCATGCCTTTCTGGTGTCTGCTCTGGGCCATCTTGGGCAGATCGATGAAGCCCGGCAGACTTGGCGCGAACTCCTGCAAATCAATCCAAAATACACTTTCGCCGACCATCTGGGCCGGCTTCCTTTCAGGAACCAGGCGGATGTTGCAAGGATCGAAGCGGGCTTAGCCAAGGCGGGCTTGCCGGACTGACGATCCGTTATTCCCCGTTGCCGGCTTTTCGCACTATGCAAGCGCTAGTCTGGAGGCTATATCGGCGCCTCGCCGCTTGGGGCGTAGCCAAGTGGTAAGGCAGCGGATTTTGATTCCGCCATTCCCAGGTTCGATCCCTGGCGCCCCAGCCATTTATTCCTAGTATAGACCATATTATTCCTACAGCGACAATTCACCTCGACATCTCCGGAGGTTAGCGCCAATGCGGTTTTCCGCTGCCCCGCAGAGACAGAAAAATTGGCTCACTTCTAATGCAAGTCTCTGAGTGGGGAAGTTCCGGTCATGGCTGGCCTGCGTTGCACCCCTTGATCATGGAAGACATTCGTCTGCCGAGATCATACGCGCCGGAGAACTTGTCGGCAGGGGCGGCAAAGCAAGCGAGCTTCGGCCAGAAACTGGCTAGAGATGCAACACAATCAAAGGTTCGATCATTGGTCTGCCAGCCAATCATTACTGGTAATTCTGGGAGTATTGTCAGCAACCGGAAAGGTGCCGACACTTCCGAGGCTTGGCGCGAGGTTTAGGTTCCTGAGCACCTCAGAGACTCGAATTTCGCCAGTTTCCGAGCAATTCCGCGCCGCGAGTCTCTGAAGGCCGAAGTTCCGGTCATGGCACAAGCGCGATGGTTGGCGGAAACTGCGAACATGGGTGAGCCGTTACCACTCGCCAGAGTCGAGCAACACGCGAACTGACGAACACCTTCCTGCGTCTTCAGAAGGTGTTCGTAAGCTGGTGTGTGGTGATGTTTGACAGTCAGCCGAGTAGCATGGCGCGCTGCTCATCCCATGACACCGGCAGAGGACAAGCCTGCCTGAGCCGTTCGGTTGTGAGTGCGAGTGGCTGAGTGCCGGATATGATCAGTTCGTTGACATCAGGTGCGAGGAACGCCAGAGATATTCTGCGGCTCACGTGAGCGGCGTTGCATGCCGAGCGCCTGGCGAGATCGGCGATGCCACTGGCACGGCCAGCAGCAAGATCCTCAAACCACTGGCGGGCCTGGACGATCGCGTGGATGAGGCGTTTGTCGATCAGGATGTTGCTCTCGTCGCCCTTGCCAATCACCAGCCGAACTTCCTTGCCACAGCGCAGAAACTGACCCGCGATGATGAGATCAGCGAACTGTTCGACAGGAGCAGATTTCAGCGAATCATGATCGGGCGGCACAAGATGATGATGGACCGCTGCAATATCGATCGAAACCTTGATCACCTTCTTGCTGACCTCAATGCGGCTAATGATTTTGTTCAGAATGCCGGATCTGAGTGTAGGCTGTTGTTCGACCTCCGCAGCAAAGGCAGTGGCGGCATCGGTCAGCTTGCCAAATCCGGATACATCAGCATGAAGGTCAAATGTGGACAACAACCATTGTCGGTCCCGCAACCGCCCGGCAATCGACTGAGTAACAATTTTCTCGAGATCGGGGGCCGGAATGCGAAAGCCGCCGGGGTTGGCCTTTGCATTCCGGATCATCGGGGAAGAGACATAATAGTGATACTTCCGGCCCCTCTTGCTGCAGTGGGTGGGTTGGAGCCGGTTGCCTGCCACATCAAAGGCTAACCCCTTCAGGATGGCGCGAGAGGCGAGCTTCTTTTTTGCGGCTTCACCAGGCCCTTGCGTCTCAAGCGCGGTATGAACGGCCTGGAACAAATCCTCGGGGACAATCCGTTCATGCTCCCCCGGATACAGGTTTCCGCGATGGCTGATCATGCCACGGTAGGTCTGACCAATGAGAAGGACAGAGAGCGCCCCCCGGTACATGATGCATTCGCCATAGGGTGTGCCATCTCTGGAAATGTGCTGCTTGGATCTGATACCGGATCGTTCCAGATCGGCCTGGAGCAGGTTTACCGACTTGAGGTCCAGGTACCGCTGGAAGATGTGCCTGACAGTTTCGGCCTCTTGCGTATTGATCACCAACTTCTTGTCCTTGACATCATAGCCGATGGGTGTGCGCCCGCCCATCCACATGCCCCGTTTCTTGGATGCAACAATCTTGTCGCGAATGCGCTCGCCGGTCACTTCGCGTTCGAACTGGGCGAAGGAGAGCAGGACGTTCAGCGTGAGCCGCCCCATTGAGGTGGAGGTATTGAACTGCTGGGTGACGGCGACGAAGGAGACCTGATGCTTGTCGAACAGTTCGGTCAGCTTTGCGAAGTCGGCCAATGATCGCGTCAACCGGTCGATCTTGTACACGACAATGATCTCGACCTCGCCGTTAGCCAGATCCGCAAACAGGGTCTGAAGGGCGGGACGGTCGAGGGAGCCGCCGGAGAATCCGCCGTCATCATAATGCTTGCTGACAGGCAGCCAGCCCTCGTGCTTCTGACTCATTATATAGGCGGCACAGGCATCCCGCTGCGCATCCAGCGAGTTATAGGCCTGATCTAGACCCTCGTCGGAAGACTTGCGAGTATAGATGGCACAGCGCCGAGCCTTGGGGCGTTCAACCATCGGCTGTGATCCCAACAGTTTCGCTGCCGGCATTGAATTTGAGGCCGAAAAACCGCGGCCCCGACTGGTGGGTGCCAGTGATCTGCCGCACGACAGTCGTCAGGCTCCGGTAGGTCTTGCCGCCATACGCAAACTGGCCATCTTCCAAGGCAAGCACCTCGTGCACCTTCCCCCGCCATTCGCGGATCAGCTTGGTGCCGGATTTGGGCGCGGGAGCAGCACCCTTGATATCCGATCGGCCTCTCGCTCCGGAGGTGGACTTGAGTGCTGAAAGCTGGAGGAGTGTCCGGCGGCTCAAGCCGCCGAACACTTCTTCCTGCATTTTGTAGCCGACGGCCAGCCGTAGCAGTTCGCGGCTCATGGAAGGCGGAGCTGCCTTGCCGTAGCGCTGCTGCCATTCCACGCGGAGTTCCGCGAGATCGAGATGTTCAAGCTTGGCGAGATTCGCTGGCAGCACCGTCATTGCGCCCCGCCTGCGGCCTCGATCTGATAGTATCGGGCGCCGTCGCAGGCCCGGCTCCGCACGTCCATCCCGAGTTTTTTCTTGAGGGTCCCCGACATGAAACCCCGCACGCTGTGCTCCTGCCACCCCGCTGCGGCGGCCAGTTCTTTCACCGTCGCACCAATATCCCGACGCAGAAGCTCAAGGATCACCGACGACTTTGTACCAGGCCGGGCGGGTTTCGTGGGCGTGCTTGGCGCCGGTAACGACTTGGCTTTCTTGTCTGACTTGGATGGTGCTGATTTCTTTATGGACTTGGATGATGCCGTTTTCTTCGCTGACTTTGCCATGGTGGTTTCCCGTTTTATGGAGCCCACAATCGGGTCTCCCACCACCCGAAGCCCGCATTCCGCGGGCTACCATTTTTCCGGCGACCAGATTCTCCGGGGCCGCGCTCGTACTACCCAGACACCAATGCGTCCTTTGCCGGCCAAGTCCAGTCACAAACCGAAAGCTCCGTAAACAGGCGAAGATTTCTAGCTTTCAGGCTCATAACCTGAAGGTCGTTGGTTCAAATCCAGCTCCCGCAACCAGAAAAGGCCTGTGATCTCAAGCGGATCATGGGCTTTTCCTTTTGGGTGGCGGAGCGGTATGCACCGGATTTGGAGCAAGAGGCTGGAATCCTCAGATCAATGGCAAGTCTGATAGCGTGGACCGTTCCGATGCCTAACGGTGTATGGCGATCAGGCCTTCGACCGTCGAATATTCGGTAGCCTCCACGTAAAGCTTAACCAATGTTCTCTCATGCCCGAAATGGAAGTATAAGTTCAGGCCGGCAAGGGGATTCTCATGATGCCGACAGGATACGTTGGGGACACCAAGCGCTTTTTTGAGGGTTCGCAGCGCGCCAGGCCTCCTATTGAGACGCTCGAGCAGATATTGCCGATCAAACACCAATTCGGCATCACCCGGCTTGCCAATGTAACGGGACTCGACCGGATTGGACTTCCGGTTGTCTTGGCTACAAGGCCGAACAGCCGCTCGGTGGCCGTCTCGCAGGGAAAAGGCACGAATCTCGAGGCAGCGAAGGTTTCCGCCTTGATGGAAGGAATTGAGTTGTGGCACGCGGAGAACCTCATTCGCCCTCTGATATTTGCTTCCCACAGCGAGCTCGGGCAGCACTATTCAGCGGTCAATGTCGAGCGTTTGCCGCGGGTCCTGCGAAGTCGATATTCAGACAACTTGCGCTTACACTGGATTGAAGGCACGGACCTGGTATCGGGAAAACACCTGTATGTGCCCTACCAAATGGTGCACGCCAACTACACCCACCCGCTCGAACCGGGTTATGGTTGTTTTGCGACAAGCACCAACGGGCTTGCGTCGGGAAATAATCCGCTAGAGGCTATTTGCCATGCAATCTGTGAAGTGATCGAGCGTGATGCCGTCACCTTGTGGCATCATCTGCCGGCTGTTCGCCGCGCCGCCACCATGATCGATCCGTTGACCATTGATTGCCCGATTTGCAATGACATTTTGGGCGTTATCCGAAAAGCGAGATTGGAAGTGGCGCTGTGGGACGCAACTTCCGATGTCGGAGTTGCGACATTCTATTGCCTCATCACAGATGCCGCTGATCCACAAGGGCACATGGGTCTTGGTTCGGCTGCTCACCCGGATAGAACGGTCGCGCTCGTCAAGGCGCTCACCGAGGCGGTACAGACGCGCATGAACTACATTACCGGCGCGCGCGACGACCTGGCTCTGGACGAATTCACGACACGGGGTCGAGCCGACAAAGCCCGGCAAGCTCAGGCGCTCTTGCGAAAAGCGATCCCCCTGCGGGACTTCAGCGCGGTACCGAGCCGTCAAACGAGAACTGTCAAGGAGGATCACGACTGGTTGATTGATCGGCTGACCGCCGTCGGTATCGACGAAATCCTCAGTGTCGACCTTTCGAGCGGGATTGCGAATATATCCGTGGTCCGCGTTGTCATCCCCGGCCTCGAGGCGCCCCATGATGACGATACCTTTGTGCCAGGGCCAAGGGCGCTCGCGGCCGCTTCCCAATGACCGCGATTATTTTTGCCGGGCCGTCCGTTCGCGGATTGGAATTGCCGCAGCGGCCCGATTTGATATTCCGGTCACCGGCAAAGCAGGGAGATATTTATCGAGCGACGCTCGCGCGGCCAAAGGTGATCGGTCTTATCGATGGCTACTTCGAAGGCGTTCCCTCGGTATGGCACAAGGAGATACTTTGGGCATTGTCGCAGGGCATACGTGTCTTCGGCAGCGCAAGCATGGGAGCGCTGCGGGCTGCCGAGCTCGACAGTTTTGGCATGATCGGCATTGGACGCATCTACCAGTGGTATCGCGACGGTCACCTCGAGGATGACGATGAAGTCGCGCTGATACATGGCCCCTACGAGAGCGGCTTCCTGCCGCTAAGCGAACCGATGGTGAATGTGCGCTCGACCTGCGAGGCGGCTATAGCTGCGGGAATAATCGAGCCGCAAAGAGCTGAAGCGATCCTCTCAGCAGCGAAGCTTGTGCACTATCGCGAGCGCGACTGGAAGACTTTGCTTGCGGCGGCGGAATTGCGCTGGCCGGGAGCCGAGGAATTCACTCGCTGGCTTGCGACCGGCAGAGTCGATCAAAAGCAGCTTGACGCAGCAGCCTTGAGCGCTGAGGTCCTGGCATCCATAGACAACTCGGTGCTGCCGCGGATCCCGGATTTTCGCTTCGAGTGGACGGACTTATGGGAGCGGGTCGTTCATGATTGGACCCAAAGTACACCTCCTGCGAGTGATCAGCTGGGCGTCACTGCAGCCGCCGTTCTTGATGAATTGCGGCTCGACCCCCAACGCTTTGCCGCATGTCGAGCAACAGCATTGCAGCGAGCCATCCTGTTGCAGGAGGCGGACAGGAGCCATCTCACGATTGATCAGGCTGAAAGACGTCAGTCGCTGGCTCGGCTTCGTGAACGGCTGGGCCTGATGCGCAAATCGCAGCTTGATGCCTGGGTGAATAACCAGGGACTCGCGCCGGAAGAGTTTGAAGAACTCATCGGCGATGAGACCCGTATAGAGCGAGTTCAAAGACTGCCGGCGGGGTCGATCGATCGTCACATCCTGTCCATTCTCCGGCTGACGGGCGAATACGAAACATATGTGATACGCGCCAAGACAAAACAGCAGATTTTGGAGGAGTCTGGCTTTTTGAGCGAGGGTGCCGCCCAGGAGATTCCGGCGCCTGTGCTGATAGACTGGTTCTTTGCCAAACGGGGACAGGCTGTTCCCGATGACCTTGATATATTTACTCAAACTCTGGGTCTCTCGAGCCGCCAAGCATTCTATCGCCTTTTGACGGCGGAATATGTATATTGCACCAAGATGCGGAGGGGGGGCTAACCCTCCGGCTACGAAGGGTGCGTGGCACCCACCAACTCTGGCGGCGTGATGAAAGGGACTCGTTTTCGTTTGTTTCCGCAGCCGAGCTTTCTCGAGGACTTTCGAGCGCCGGAGACTGTGTTCGTTTCTTCTTCCGCCGGCCCCGTTGGCAAGGGTCCCTCGGATGATCGCATTTACACAGTATATCCCGTGGGCAAGGCCTCGCCGTACGGCATCGACCCACTGAATATGACCGATGCGCTGCTCCCGCCATGGACCGGCGACATTCTGCCTCCAGCCGAACCCGATGCAGAAGGCCATTTTGACTATCTCCAACTGGGCACACCGCAGTTCGAAATGGCCCATCTCTATGGTACAGTCCGTTTCGTCATGGATGTCTGGGAAGGGTATTTCGACCGCCCGATCCACTGGCATTTCGCCCCTCGCATTGAGCGGCTGGAGCTCAGCATCCTCCCCTCGCTCGACAATGCCTATACCGGTTTCGGTTTCATCGAAGTTGGCGGCGACCGGAAAACCGGCGTCTACAGGCCGTTCAGCCTGAACTTCGATGTCATTGCCCACGAGGTCGGGCATGCCATCATCTATGGCGAGGTTGGCATTCCGGATCCCGAATCGGCGACGGGCGAGTATTTTGGCTTTCACGAATCTGCTGCCGATCTTGTCGCGCTCATCTCATCCTTGCATTTCAACTCGCTGGTGGATGAACTCCTCATACGCACCCACGGCAATCTTTACACTTTCAATGCCTTAAGCCGCATGGCCGAGCTTTCGCCGAACACCCAGATCAGAATTGCCGCCAACGATGTCCGTCTTTCGAGCTTTGCGCGGGGCTGGACAAAAGAGCATCTGCTCTCGCAGCCTCTCACCGGCGCATTCTTCGACATTTTTATAGATATATTCCACGAGCTGCTGCGCCAGCACGGCTTTATATCTCCCGAGGTCGAGGAGCTCTCCGACAGGCTGTTGGCAACGCCTGAATATGCGCCCGTCATGCAACGCCATTTCGACCGGGCATTCGGCCGAAATCCGGACGGCTTCAAGGAAATGCTGTTGCTTACCCGCGATATGATGGGGTCCTATCTTGCCGATACTTGGCGGCGGCTTGATGCGCAGTATCTCAGCTATCTCGAAGTGGCGGAGATGTTCGAATCGATCGACCGCGAAATAAGTGGTGGCAGATTCCGGAAGCTGATCAAGGGAAACTTCGACATGCGTGATATCGGCTATGTCCGCGTCGGGCCGCAGCTCGCGCCTCTGGGCCGAGACAGTCATATCAACTCCGTGCGAACCTTTGTTCCAGCGCGAAGAAGCAGGATACCCATTGCCTAATGCCGATCGAAACCGTAAACTTGATGTCGCTCTTTGATATGTGCCAATGAAGGAGAACAGACATGGCTGAGACACTGCTGAGTCCTTCTAACGTGCTGCTGTTTGGAAGGGTGGTGACTGATCTATCAATAGTAGCAGGAAATTTCCCGCCACCTCCTCCGCCACCTCCTCCTGCCGCTGCCAATCCCACTCACTCGCCGTTCGTAGTTGCTCGTGCGGGCGGCAACCGGGATGTTGAGTCACAACTAATCGCTGCCGGTGCAAATTTTGCTCGAATCTACGGCTTCAGCTATGAAGGGACATACTATGATCTTCCCCGGCCGACGATTTATTTGGTGCACGGTGCAGGACAGCCGGCTTCGCAGGTCCATCCAGGGGGTGGTCCTGGGAATGTGAACGTGGCACGTTCCCTTGTGCAGCCCTCTCTGGGCGGAGTGGCCGCCGCGGATTTTGAGATTGCTGATGATGTCATGGTTTGGTCCTACGACAAGGCCGACTACACCATCCGGATGGACGTTGAGACTGGCATGTTCGAGGACGTCTTGCTTGACATTCTGGGCGGCGGCGGTCCGGGAGTAAGCGGTGCCCGCGTATCTGGCGCCCGCGTAAGCGGAGCGAGAGTGTCGGGCGCGCGTGTTTCGGGTGCAAGGCTGTCGGGCGGCTCCAGTGACTGAGGCCGCCGGCAAGGCCTAAAGGCCGGCCTTCCGGAGTCCTTCGATGAAATGGGCTACGTCGGCGGAGTCCTTGTCGGGCTGCACTGCCGCCCAACGGTCTATGCTGAAGTCCGGATGCGCCTGCAGGACCTTGGCCGCTTCCGCGCGCGCTTCATCGATGCGTCCCAGATGGCTGTAGCTTGCCGCCAGAAGTCTTCTGCCTTCGGTTGGATTCTGCATGCCGTGAAGCGTATGGATGGCCTCATCATAGCGCCGCAAATTGAAGTACGCCCCGCCAAGATGCCAGAGATACTGGTCCGGATAAAATGGATTTAGCCGCATGGCGTCCTTCAGCAGCGCAATGGCCTCTTCGGAGCGATGGCAATGAGCGAGCGCGTCTCCCATGTCGGACATGAGGTCGGCGTCATTCGGATTGAGACTTAGCGCCCGTTCATAGGCATTGATGGCTGCTTCGTGCTCCTTGCGGTAGAGATGCGCGAAGCCAAGCTCGCCAAACCCGCGCGCATCGGTCGGGTCGACGGCGACCGCGCCAAGGGCAAGATCAAGGGCCGCTTCCAGCGCTTCGTCCTTGAGATCGCCCCAGCCGTAGCGCCAGTCGATATTCAGGGTGCGTGATTTGGCGGCGAGTGCCCGCGCATAGCGAGGGTCGATCCGCAGCGCTTCGTCGTAGAGCTGGCGCGCTTCGCGGTTTTCATCGCGCGTATAGCGGAAGATATGCTGCTGCCCCTGCAGAACGAAACCATAGGCACGCAGATCTGCCGGTGCCATCTGGCGGATGCGGTTCTGCTCCGAAGTCTCGATCTGTACCGCCGTTGCGGAGACGATCAATTGGGTGATTTCGTCTTGCACATCGAAGATGTCTTCGAGCGGACGGTCGTAGCGCTCGCCCCAGATGCTGCGGCCGCGCTCCGCATCGAGCAGCTCGATCGTGATGCGAATTTGCTTGCCGGCTTTCCGCACGGAACCGGTGACGACATACCGTACGCCAAGCTCACGCGCCGCATCGGCGGGCGATCCCATGCGCGCAGCGAAAGCATAGGCCGACATGCGTGAAATGACGAAGAAGTCGTGAAAGCGCGATAGATTGGTAGTGATGTCCTCCGTCAGTCCATCGGCAAGCCAGTTCTCGGTTTCGTTGCTGCCCTGGAAACGGAACGGCAGCATCACGACGGAAAGATCCTTGATCGGCAAATGCGCGGAAGCGATGGCCAGGCTCGATCGTCGAAATCCCGTGGTCATCGCCGCGCTTGTGGGATTTTCATGGACCTGAAACGCGTCGACAGGCTCTCTGACGTTCTTCAGGTTCTGGGCACCAAGATATTCATAGCCGAAGGTCAACCTATTGCGCACTTGGTCGTAAACCGCGGCCGAAACGCATACATGTCCTGGGCGTGCCAGCGCTTGCAGCCGCGCCGCTATGTTGACGGCGTCGCCGCTGATCCCGTCGTCGTCGACAAGGATATCGCCAAGATTGACCCCTACACGGAACCAGATCTGACGGTCTTCTTCGCGGCCATCGTTGAGGGCTCTCATATGCCGTTGCAGTTCGACGCCGAAACGAACCGCATCGACCGCGCTGTCGAACAGCAGGATAAGTCCGTCGCCGAGTACTTGCTGAACCGTGCCATGATGCAGCTTTGCCAGCTCGTTCAATTCGCGGATGACAGGCTTGGCTGCATGCCAAGTTCCAAGCTCATCATCACCCATGAGGCGAGTATAATTGGCAATGTCAGCAAATAGTATTGCGCTCAGACGTCGCCTTACGTTCGACTCATCGATATCCGACATTTCACATGCCGATCAAATCAAAGGTCTCAAAACAACCCCCATTTCAGGTAGCCGATGCATGGCTTGGCCAAGCATATTGGTTTCCATCGTTGGCGAACTTTAAGACGGTCTGAGGGTCCAACGCGGCGCGCAATGCCTCGCGATGGCTCGTCCACTCCTCTCTAAGCACGCCGGCGACGATCATATCGAGCTGGCGGCCATTGCAGAGCCATGCCTTGCGCATGCGCCCCTCTTCGCGAAAAGCGGCCTTACGGATCATGCGCGAGGAAATTTCGTTGTCCTGGCGAAAATACGTCGTAACCCGCCTGAGATTAAGCCGGCTAAATGCAAGATCAAGAAGCAGACACGTCATGCGCAGGCCAAGTCCCTGGCGCCTCGCCGATGGTGCGACGAAAACCGGAAGAACCGCATCTCCATGGAAATAGTTGATGTTCTGCAAGCCACCCAACGCAGCCTCCTTGCCCTTTGAGTTTCGGGCAATGTACCAATAGGCTTTTTGCGGCGGCGGAGCTGTTGCCAAATCGGCCTTCCAATATTCGCGCAACGTGTCGGCTCCCATCGGTGCCGGGGAATTGCGATCGAAAAGCGACGAGTCGTCCAGGTCTTCAAACCAGGGTGCGATGTCGTCGATGTCAATCAATTTCATCGGCCGAACCGTGAAGATGTTTGAAGTATCCTTCGTCATCTTGGCCCCTTGCAAATCCACTCCCGCTTATCGCCAGTTCGCTGGTTGTTTACGCGCGGCGTGTCCTCGCTTTTCATCACTGGTGTGCCTCTCGCCGATGTGTCTTGAGCACGTTAATCATGCCCCAGCGGACAGGTCAGGTTCGCCGACCAACTCGACCATTCCTGCCGATATCTGCCGCCCGGGCCTTCCGACACTCTGTCCTCGGGTAATACCGCTTGCTTTGGATCATTGGCAAGAACCGTTTTCTATGTCTATGTCGCCCACTGGCCTGACCGACAATTTGTACCATGTGGAATGAGAGATTATTGCATGTTTGCAGCTCCGTCGAGAGTGCTGAGCTGCGGTGCGTGGGAAAACGTGCCCAATGATGACCCCACCGATGGAGTCTCCTAAACTGCCGTGTTAATTGGACAATAGCCAATTTCGGGAGGGGTGACGTTTCGCGCGATGAGTAACCCCTCTGAAGAAGACGATATCTTTTCAGATTCAAATGCCTACATCAAAATCGGAAGGGGTCATCAT
>JANLWG010000211.1:0-17770 GCA_031364405.1 Hyphomicrobiales bacterium | reverse complement strand
GGCGATGGCACTGCTCCAGAGGAACTGGACAATCTCATTTCGATTTCCGGTGCTGACTGAGTCTCGCGCCTTCCCCGCCGCCAAACAAAACCCCGGTGCTGATCTGCCGTCCGCTTGTCAGTATGTTTGGGCCCTCCCCTTAGCTACGGCTTGTAGCAATGTCGGCTGGGGGTCAATCACGCCGTTTTGGCCATGTCCGCGCCATGTCTGCTTACCCCCGGACTTCCGGCCAAATACGAAAATGTACAATCAGGCGCAATGCCCATCGCATTGTTTCGCTGTGATGCAATTATTTGTTGGTTATCGAGGGCTGAGCGGACTCTGGCAAGCAGTCCACCCTGTGCATCTACGAGTTCGCAGCCTATCGTAATTCAGTTTCCGCGCTTTATTTGAACGACCTTGGCATCGGTTTGCGGTTCGCAGAACGCGGCCCATGCTTCCATCAGCTTGCGGCGCTTGTTGAATTGGTCGCCGCGCCGGTAGGCAGCTTCGGCCTTGTCGGAAATCCGGTGGGCAAGCGCATGCTCGCAGGTTTCATGCGGGAACGAGGTTTGCTCCGATGCCCAGTCGCGGAAGGTGGAACGGAAGCCGTGGGGGGTGATGTCGCCGCGCTTCATCCGGCGCAACTGCATGGCCATCGCCATCGCTGACAGGGGCTTGCCGCGCACGTTGCCGGGAAACACATGGGGATTGTGCTTGAGCTTGTGCAGCGATTTCAGGATTTCCACCGCGCGGGCGGTGAGGGGAATACGGTGCTCATGGCCTGCCTTCATGCGGATGGCCGGAATGGTCCAGATGGCCTTGGCCAGATCAAACTCTTGCCATTCGGCGTTGAGGACTTCGCCGGAACGGGTGGCAGTGAGGATGGCAAGTTCAAGAGCCAGCGCTGCAAGACTCTGGCGGGCCCGCAGAGCGGCCATGAAGCTGGCCAGGTCATCATAGGCCAGCGCCGCGTGATGGCCTCTGGTGAGCCGCTGGCGGGCTGGCAGCAGGGTCTTGAGGTGGCCGCGCCAGCGGGCCGGGTTATCGGTGGTCAGCAAGCCCTTGGCCTTGGCCGCGTCGAGAATGTTCTCAATGCGACCGCGCAGCCGTGAGGCGGTTTCGGGTATCTCGCCCCAGATCGGCTGCAGCACCTTGAGCACGGCTTCCGTATCGATGGCATTGACCGGCATGGAGCGGATCGGCTGGCAATAGATGGTGAGGGTCATTTCCCATTGGGCAATGTGCTTGGCATTGCGAAACTTGGAGCGATGGCTGGCAAGATATTCGTCGGCAAAGGCCCCGAAGGAGGGGATAACCCGTTCGGCCTGTTTCCGGGCTTCCTTGTCTATGAGGGGGTCAACACCCGCATTCAGGAGCTTGCGGGCTTCATCCGCCGCCTTGCGGGCGTCGGCGAGCGATACCTGGCCCCTGGCAGCACTGCCAAGGCCCATTTCCTTGCGCACGTCTTTCCCGCTCGCGTCTTTGCCAAAGCGATAGAAGAACGTCCACCGCTTGCCGCCGTTCGGGCTGATGAACAGGTAGAGGTTGCCGCCGTCGGCGTGCCGCCCCGGTTCGGTCAGGGTTTCCACCTTCCTCGCATTGAGAATTCCGGTTTTGCGCGCCATCGCCAATCTCCTTCTGTCCTACCATCTGTCCTACCAGTAAACGCGGATTGTAGCAAACGTCAATGAACGCCAGAAATCAGAGGCGAAAAGAACGGCCAATATAATAAGCTTTTTAAGAGACATTGGCGAATTGTTCCGGATGGCAGAAAACGATAGTTCGGCGGACTCCTCTTCCGCCACCAATTCTTCAGTCCATCATATTGATAGTGTGTAACAATTCTGGCATGTTCGGGATTTCGTGGCGCCCCATCCATTGTCGGCGCGGACCTTTGGGCTGAGCCCGCACGGGTGACCGGACTGTTAGTGGAATTCCTGCGGCAGGAGAGCCCAAATGGATGAAGCGCAACTCAAACTCCTCACGGCACTCGAACGCAAAATCCTCTGGCTCGCCTGCTGGACCATCCACAATGCCAATCATGTGCGGGTCAAGACCGATGGCCTGAAGGTTGGCGGCCACCAGGCATCCTGTGCCTCGATGGTGTCGATCATGACAGCGCTCTATTTTGCGGTGTTGCGGCCGGAGGACCGCGTCGCGGTGAAGCCTCATGCTTCGCCGGTGTTCCATGCCATCCAGTATCTGATGGGTAACCAGACACGCGAGAAGCTCGAGGCCTTCCGGGCCTATGGTGGCGCGCAGTCTTATCCCAGCCGCACCAAGGATATCGACGACGTTGATTTCTCCACCGGCTCCGTCGGCCTTGGCGTCGCCATCACCGCGTTCTCCGCCATGGTGCAGGATTATCTCCACGCCAAACGGTGGGGGCCGAAGAGTGCGAAGGGCCGGATGATTGCGCTCGCCGGTGATGCGGAGCTCGATGAGGGCAATATCTACGAATGCCTGCAGGAGGGCTGGAAGCACGAACTCCGCAATACCTGGTGGATCATCGACTACAATCGCCAGAGCCTCGACGGCATCGTGCGTGAAGGGCTTTATGACCGCATTGATGCGATCTTCCGGTCCTTCGGCTGGGATGTGGTGGTGCTGAAGAACGGCAAGCTGCAACGGGCCGCTTTCGCCGAGCCAGGTGGCGGGAAACTTGCAGCCTGGATCGACCGCTGTCCGAATTCGCTCTATTCGGCCCTGGTGTTTCAAGGTGGTGCTGCCTGGCGCAAGCGATTGATCAATGACATCGGCGATCAGGGCCCGGTCACCGCATTGCTCGAACGCCGTTCGGATGCCGCACTGCAGCAACTGATGGCCAATCTCGGCGGCCACTGTCTTGAAAGCCTGATCGAGACATTCCAGGGCATCGATCACGACCGGCCGGTGGTGTTCATCGCCTACACGATCAAGGGCTGGGGCACGCCGCTGGCCGGGCACAAGGACAATCATTCTGGCTTGATGACCGCCGAACAGATGCGGCTGTTTCAGACCGGCATGAATGTTCCCGAGGGAGCCGAATGGGACAGGCACGCGGGCCTTGATGTGCCCGCCACCGATTTTGACCGCGGCCTTGCTGGCGTGCCATTCTTTGCTGCGGGGCCGCGGCGCTTTGCCGATCAGCGGATAGCACCGCCCGGGCCACAGTATCTTGGGGATAGCTCGCTCTCGACGCAAGGAGGCTTCGGCAAAATTCTCGATCTGCTTGCAAAGTCCGGCGGCGCCTTGGCCGAGCGCATCGTTACCACTTCGCCCGATGTCACCGTCTCCACCAACCTCGGGCCCTGGGTGAACCGGCGTGGCCTTTTCGCCCGCCGCGAAATCGCCGACACATTCCGCGATGAGCGCATTGCCTCCGCCCAGAAATGGCGCTTCTCCGATGCGGGCCAGCATATTGAACTCGGTATCGCGGAAATGAACCTGTTCTTGCTGTTGGGTGCGGCGGGCCTCAGTCACTCGCTGTTTGGCAAGCGCTTGCTGCCGGTCGGCACCGTCTATGATCCTTTCGTGGCGCGCGGTCTCGATGCGCTGAACTATGCGTGCTACATGGATGCGCGCTTTCTGCTGGTTGGCACGCCGTCCGGCGTCACCCTCGCACCGGAGGGCGGCGCCCATCAGTCGATCGGCACGCCACTCATTGGCATGTCCCAGGATGGCATTGCCGCCTTCGAGCCAGCCTTTGCCGATGAACTCGCGATCATCATGGATTGGGCCTTCGATTACCTGCAGCGCGATGGCGAAGGCGATCCCAACGAGCGCACCTGGTTGCGCGATGAGACTGGCGGCTCGGTTTATCTCAGGCTCAGCACCCGCACGCTCGACCAGCCGCAAGCCCGCATCGGCGATGCCTTTGCCCAGGGGGTGATCGACGGCGCCTATTGGTTGCGCCAGCCCGGCCCCAATGCCGAGGTGATCATCGCCTATCAGGGCTGCATGGCGCCCGAAGCGATAACGGCGGCGGGCCTCATTGGTGAGGACCGCAAGGATGTCGGCGTTCTCGCGGTAACATCATCGGACCGGCTCAATGCCGGTTGGCACGCAGCCCAACGCGCCCGGAAACGTGGCAACGCCCGAGCCCTGAGCCACATCGAGCGGTTGCTCGGCGATGTACCGCGTGAGTGTTTGCTGATCACGGTGATCGATGGCCATCCGGCAACGCTCGCCTGGCTCGGTGGTGTCACCGGCCATCGCACGGTGGCGCTGGGGGTCGAACATTTCGGCCAAACCGGCACTATCGCCGATCTCTATCGCCACTTCGGCATCGACACTCAGTCGATCGTTGCCGCCGCTGCGAACTTGGCGGCAGGCCGCCCGGTCCGTCATCTTGGCGTGGTTGCCTGATCAAAAAGTGTAGGAAAGCAGTTCGCTGAATTGACTGCTCATCGGATCGTTTGAGCAAAAATACGGCGTTCCGATGAGGCCGCAATACTGGCGCATAACGCGTACCGTGTTGGCCGTCATTCTGCCATTGGGCGCACCTTTGAGCAGGCCCCGCCGCTGCAGTTGGGCCTGGACAACATAACTATAGATGCCCGGGTTGATGGTTCGCAGCTGCCTGACGAGTGAAGGCCGGTCACGCACGTGAATCTTCTGCAGGCGGTCATAATACTCGCGGTATTTGCCAGGCGGGGCCACCGATACATCGAGCAGGAATTCTTCGAACGTCCGCGCGCCCGGACTGAGTTTCACCTTCAATTGATCATAAAGTGCGCGCGCCTTCGGGGGATTGCGCTTGATCAGCAATGTCCGCCCATTGCGTTTGCCATCGCGGTAGATAGCCACAAGTTCCCGGCCCGCATCCACATCGCCCTTCTGCATTTCCTCGTTGAGTATCGCCAGCGCCCGCGTGATGTTTGGCTTTGCTCCCGCCCGAAATAGGTAGCTATCGCTGATTGCCGCAATTGCTCCCGAAACCCCGGCCGTCTGTGCTTGTATCAGCAATTTGACTCCTTCTTCCGGCGTTCCGGCTTTGCGTACCATTTGTCCGGCCAGGATATTCCCAACCCCGTATTGACCGTAAGGATTTCCGGCCGCGGCCGCACGGCGGTAATAGTCGAGTGCCTTCTTTGGATTTGGGGCTTTGAAACGGCCATAGAAATAGAGATCGCCAAGCCGCATCAAGGCTTGTGTATTGCCGAGGGAGGCCGCCTCTTCATATGATTTTACGGCTTTGCCGGGGTTCATCTGACCGGCATCGCCGCGGGCGTAGAGATCGCCCAGCGTTACAAGCGCCCCGGCATTTCCGCTGACGGCAACTTCCTCCACGAGTTTGCGGCCGCGGTCAACGTCCTGCGCTGTGCCTTGTCCGCGAGCCAGCATTTCGCCCATGCGAATCTTGCCGGTCTGGCTGCCCGCGGCCGAGGCCTGCGAGTAGTAAGTAAACGCTCGCGCAAAATCGGCATCGACGGCCACGCCTTCGTAATAAAGATCGCCCAGCCGCAACAGAGGTTCGATATATTGGACGATGGCGGGTTGATTTTGTGATTCAACCGGCGCCGTTTGTGCGGCCGCATGACTGGAGAAAGCGATGAATGTGGCCAGCAAGATAGTTTTGACTATCTCAATCGTTCCAACCAAGCCCCGCAAGTTTTTCATTTCAGCCTTCACCCGGTTCTAATTCTGGGTCGCGGCAGCCGCGGCACCGGTGGCCGCGCGGAGATAATATTCAGCGGCCCGGTTACCGTCGGCGGGTACAATTTTTCCATCGCGGAAGAGATCGCCCAAACGCATAAGCGCGGTATCACTTCCGGTGGCGGCGGCATTTTCATAGGCCTGGATTGCCAAGGCGCCATCGACCGGTCCCGCATCGCCGCTGCTATAGAGGTCGCCGAGCAGTATCATGGCGGATACATTGCCCGCTTCAGCCGTCTCGCGCACCAGCGCGCGGCCTGCCTCGACATCCTGCGTAACGCCTTGACCCCGGGCCAGCATTTCACCCAGCCGCAGCTTACCGCTCAGGCTGCCGGCATTGGCGGCCTGCCGGAAATAGGCCATTGCCTTTGATCGATCGGCCGTCACCAAAAGGCCGTCGAAATAGATGCCGCCAAGCCGCAGCGCGGCATCTCTATGTCCTTGCGAATTAGCCTTTTCGAAAGCCGTTATTGCCGCTGCCGCATCGATGGTTCCCGCATCGTTGCTGATCAGCAGATCGCCCAGCGCAACCAGTGCGTAGGGATTGCCCGTGTCGGCAACCTCGCGCACCAGCGCCCGGCCTTTGTCGGCGTCCTTGGCAACGCCCTGGCCGCGGGCTAGCATCTCGCCCATGCGCAACTTGCCAAATATGTCACCGGCCGCGGCGGACCTGCGATAATAGTCGAATGCCTTGGTGAAATTTGCAGCGATTACTTTGCCTTCAAAATGAAGATCCCCCAGCCGCAGCAAGGCATGTGTGCTTCCGGCGGCAGCGGCTTTCTCAAACGCCTGCACTGCGGCCGCCCCGTCGATGGGACCGGCATCGCCGCTGCTCAGCATGTCGCCCAGTGCACCCAAAGCAACGGTATTGCCGGTATCGGCAACCGCGCGCACCAGTGCCAGGCCCTGCCGGATATCCTGGGCAGTACCCTGTCCGCGGGCCAGCATTTCACCCAGCCGCACTTTTCCATAATCATTGCCGGCAGCCGCCGCCCGCCGGTAGTAGGCGAGCGCGACCGGAAGATTGGCTGCAATCACATTGTCATCAAAATAAAGATTTCCCAGCTTCAGATAAGCATCTTTGTTTCCTGCCGCCGCAGCTTTCAGATAGGCATCAATTGCTGCTGCCGCATCGGACGGGCCGGCGGTTTTGTCTATGTACATATCGCCGAGGAGAATGAAGGCGGCTGAATTGCCGGCCGCCGCCACTTCACGCACCAATGCGCGGCCACCTTCGACATCCTGCGCGGTTGCTTCGCCGCGGGCCATCATTGCGCCGACCCGCATTTTGGCGGTCTCACTTCCAGCCTCCGCCGCCTGGCGGTAATAGCTGAAAGCCTTGACCAGATCCTTTGCAACAACTTTCCCGTCAGAATAAAGATCGCCGAGCCGGATCATGGCGTCCCGGTTGCCCGCGGTCGCGGCCTCCACATAAAGCTCACGGGCGGTTACCGGATCAGCCGGAGAGTTCTCTGTTTGTCCCAACAGATCGCCTGGCATAATGACCGCGTAGAGCACATTCGGATCATTGACCCTTGCGGCCCGAGCATAGAACTCCCTGGTTAGCCGGGTTTTGCCTGGCGATACCTTGCCATCGCGAACGAGATCGCCCAACTGCATCAGGGCCTGCCCGATCGCCAGGGATTTGTAGGTGGTCTTCTGGTTGCCAACGGCAAACTGCAAGTGTGGCGCCGCCAAAGCCGCGCTGCCATCGAATAGCCAGGGCTGTCCAATAACTCCGTGGGGAAGCGGGCCAGCGGCAATCGCACTGGCGGCTCCCACCACGGAAATAATACCAAACCATGAAATCAGCGTGTTGCGCATTTCCGGCCGGGCTCCCACTGTGGGCGAAAACAACATTCCAATACAAAATTATCGCGCCAATGAGGCAGGCCGCAACTGGGTATGGTGAAGCCCTCCCGGTCCATCATGGCGGGGACCCCGCCATATGTTTGAACTTCCGCACAAACCGCCAGCCGGTTGCCAGGAGCCGGTCGGTTGGCGGCGAGACCGGCAAGCCGGAACCTTCCAGAAACTGCGCAAGGGCCTGGTCGGTGATTTCGTTGGTCATGATGATGCGGGAAAGTGCAAAGCAATCTTCCGCTGTTGAACTCAATGCATGCCGCACCCGGCAGGCCGATGTGAAACCCGCTTCCCGCACCAGCCGCCGGGTAACCGGGCTGGCGTATCCGTGCGGGTAAGCGAAGGACAGCACCGGCTGGCCCAGGCCCTCTTCAATAGCGGTCTTGCTCAACCGGATTTCTTCGAAAGCCGACTTGTCCGGCAGAAGATCAAGCTGCGGATGGTTCATGGTATGGGCGCCGATTTCAAATCCGAGCGATGCGGCCTTCCGCAATTCACGCCAGCTCAACATCGGCCGCCCACCTTCTCCCAATGGATGGAGCCAATGGCTGGTCGCGCCAAGGCAGCCTGCCACCACATAGAGCGTGGCCGGATATTTGAACCGCCGTAGAATGGGCACTGCACCCGTCAGAAAATCGCGTAGTCCGTCGTCAAAGGTAATTGCCACTGTTCGCGCTGGCACTGGCTCAGATCCAGTGAGCATTGCGGCAAGTGCTGACATGGTGACCGGGTTGCAACCGTGCCCGGCAATGATCGCCATATGCCGGGCGAACCGGTCGGGCGCGATAGCCCAGCGCCGGTATGGTTCGGCGCACTGTTCGCTGACGCTGTGATAGAGGAGGATTGGCACAGGCTGTGTCATGGCGGTCTATTCCTGCCGGTCCGCAACGGCGGGCGCCAGGTTGACTGGCCGCTGGATTTTCTGCTGCTGGCGTAACGCCGCCAGGCTTCGAAAATAAGCCGGTACACCAGCAAGAATTCCCAACCGCTCGCGCCACGCCAGCGCCGCCGGATAATCTTCCGGCAGGCGCTGGTTCTTGGCCGATGCCGTTCCCATCATGTGCGCGAGTCCCGCG
Organism: Hyphomicrobiales bacterium; assembly: GCA_031364405.1. Taxonomy (GTDB): domain Bacteria; phylum Pseudomonadota; class Alphaproteobacteria; order Rhizobiales; family Aestuariivirgaceae; genus Aestuariivirga. The sequence goes on along the minus strand of JANLWG010000211.1, from coordinate 9,212 downwards.
GGCAGGATGCGCGCGAAACGCAGTGCTGTCGACGGTTTATCGACGATAAGCTTGGTCAGATAGGCGCCCAGCCCCATGCCGTATCCAAAGGCTTGCCTGCGCATGCCTTCCTCACTTCGGCGGTGATGGTGCCAGACGATTGCTTCGGGCTCGTAAACCAGCTGATAGCCGTTGTTTACAACGGCGAAGAACGCCGCGAGATCGTCGCCGCCGCGCGCCAGGGTTCCGGCACCGAGGGCTGAATCGAATCCGCCGATGCTCCGCAGTGTTTCGGTACGAAAGGCCATATTGGCACCCGACCCGAATTGTCCGGCCGTATAGGGAAACAGCGGTCCGGGCGGCCGGTGCTCCTTGCTATCGAAAATCTTTCTCTCAAATCCCTTGCCGAAGCCACCGTGTCTTTCGGTCCACAATTGCGCCCGCGTGTCCAACTCCGCCGGCAGAATTAGCCCGGTGACACAACCAACTTTCTTTTCCGTGTCGAAGTTCTTGACCAGCGACGAGAGCCAGCGGGCATCGGCGATAACGTCGTCATCGGTGAAAGCGGCGATCGGGGCATCAATTTTTTCCATGCCGCTGTTGTGGGCACGGCCCAGTCCGGGCCGATCCTCGCGGACATAATGCACGCGTCCGGTTGGCGCATAACGGCTGGCTACAAGTTCCGCGGTTTCCGGCGAAGACGGAGCATTGTCGACGACGATCACGTCGAACGCGGGATAGTCCTGGCGCAAAAGCGAATCGAGGCAGATTGCGAGACTCCCGGGCCGGTCGCGTGTGGCCACGATGATGCTCGCAAACAGCACCTCAGCCGCGGGAGCGGGCCTTGGTTCCGTGGTTGCAGAACAACTTTCGACAGCCTGGCCAATTAGCGCCCGCAATGCCGTCGAAGCAATGTCCTCGCCGTGCAAGGAAAATTCGACAACAGTGACCGGCTTGCCATTGTTGCGCACCAGACAGAAAACGCCGCCGAAGTTCCGTCCCGTCTTGGGGTCGCGCACGTTGATCCCGGGCCAGGGCCCTGTGAGATCCAGATCGACAATCTTGATTGGTGAGAACATATCCTGGGACATCAGCTAACCTTCGAAAACCCGGCCCATCAGCGCCATCGGGCAATACTGACGCAAGTCTTCCATTCGCCCGCAACTCACCGCGAATCCTTCGCGAAATAGGCCGTCGATTTCTTTGTCAGGCCGCGCTCCATCCGGTCATTGCCCCCCAAAACTATAGCCGAATGTGGTTAAGTCGGATTTATACAGTTCACTGATCTTTTTTCTCATCTTGCTGTTGTATATATCATTCAAATTTGGTGGTGGGCCGGAGCCGTTCAAATGGGGTATTGACCTGTCCAGCCGGGGAAACCTCTCGAAAACCACCCGCATGTCTTCGTTCAGGTTTTCCAGTCTTACAATAGTATCAACACTCAGAACGTCATTGATATTGACATACGAAGTCTGGGGCGCGAAAAACTGATGCTTTTGCACGATATATTCGTTCAAGCCATAGTCGACAAACGCTTCAAAAGTCTTAAATTTCGTGACGAATTTCAAAGGAGAGAACCAATACTTCTGGGTGTCGATTGGGGCGTATCTGTAAATTGAAAATAGTCTCGCCCAGGGACATCGGATAATTGCAAACCGATAATGCTGATCAAACTTGGTTTCATTTATGAAACGAAGATTTTCGGCAGTATAGTGCCATGGTGTCTGATCGTAAAGAATCTTCCCAACCGATGTTCCGGCACATTTTGGTATATGGATAAAAATGCACTTTAACCTGTCGTAGGTATCCGAATAGACGCTGTCACCATAGCGAAATATCTCTCTTGCTTTTTGCTCCATCACTACTCGCCTGAACAGTATGCGAGACCTTGCCACGGTATATCGTCGCCGATAATTCACCGTTGGCTGGAATATTTCCACTTCTTGAATTCCTATCGATAGGCAGCAAGGCGATTGTAGCATGGCCCCGAAAGATCGGTCAGGGCTGATAGGTTCTTTTCCGCCGTGAGCCGCTTTGTTTCGAAGCGGCCCAAACACACTGTTTATTACACCTGATTATTACACCTGACTTGCGCCCATTACGCAAGAAACCAGCGTCTTGTCTGGTGAATGCGGGCTAACTCCAGCGGCTACGCAACTTGGCCCCGAAATATCCGTAGGCCGTATAGCCCAATCCGGCCACAATGCCACCCGCCCGCGCCAGGCCCCACGGATCGAATTTCAGGACCAGCTCGCGCAGGCCGCGCAATATCCCGGCCGGCAAAACCCGGGTCACGTAACGGCGCTCAGCCGCAAGGCCAGCATGGGCGCCAACGTTTTCAACCACCAGTGTTTTGGATCGCCCTTCGGCCAAGCAGCGCTTGCGAAAGTAAGCCCACTTGGTTCGCTCGGGCGTGACCTGATGGCGCACCTTCGCTGTGGGATCGTAAAGAATGAACGATTGCGGGAAAGCCTGCCGCGCCCGGATGCTGAATTCGGTTTCTTCGCACCCCGATGCATCGGAACCCTGGCGCCCGATGTCTTCCCGAAAACCGCCGACCCGGTCGAACAAAATCCGCCGGAAAGACATGTTGCAGCCGATCGGATTGCGAACCTGAGAAACCTGCTCCGGTTGCCCCTTGTAGCTGCAACCGACAACCCAGTTGAATTCTTCCGGTAACCATCTAGGCCGCTGTTCCGGCCAAATTGGCACCACCCCGCCCCCAACTCCCATCACCGCCGGATCGGCATAGTGCGACAGCATTCGGCTGAGCCACTGCGGTTCGGCGATGGCATCATCATCAAGAAAGGCGATGACTTCTCCCGTCGCCTGATGCACGCCGGTATTGCGCGCGCCCGAAAGCCCGCGCCGGCCGGTATTGGCGATCGTCTTCACATGTGGGAATGCCGCCGCGATGAAGCTCTGCAAATCACTGTTGTGATCAATAACAGCAATGACCTCAGGCGGCGGCCGCACTTGATCGCTGGCTGAATCAAGTGCCGCGCACAACTGCCGGGTGCGGTCATCCGAATAGGCACACACGATTACCGAGGCACTTGGTAACACGCGTTCCATCTGCCGATCCTGCGGCTGCCCGGGAATTAACTACCCAGCCACTCGGTTCTCGTACCTTGTGGAATTTCCACTGGCGCAGGCCGCGAAAAACCTAGTTTGACGATGGTCGACAACACCCGCCATCCATCAGGAATTGTCCGTAAATTGCTTACGCCATGGACCCGTCTGAATTCCTTGCTCGCCACTTCGGCAACTTTGAGCCGCGCCCGCAATGCCTGAATATTCATGGCGGTTTCGATTTCAAAACCGTCAACGTCTTCAAGATTCATGTGCGGGAGAATGTCCCGCCAGAATGCATTGTAGCCATAGCAAAGATCGGTAAACCGGCCACCGAAAGTCAGGCGCACGAGTTTCACCAGTCCCCAATTTCCCAGCATGCGGTACCACTCCATATCGCTGGTGTTGCCGCCTTGAAGAAATCTCGAGCCCTTTACAAAATCGGCGCCAGCGAGAAGCGCTCCCACATAAGCCGGCATTTCCGCGGGATCAGCCGATCCATCGGCATCAAGCGTAATGATGATGTCGCCTCGTGCCGCCGCAAAACCGCAGCGCAACGCCGCACCTTTGCCGCGGCCTTCTTGCTGCACAATAATAATGTCCGGCACAAGCCTTTTGGCGGTTTCAATAGTGTCATCGGTGGAATTTCCGTCGACGAGAATGATTTCATCAACCCATGCCGGTATATGCGGCAATACAAGCGGCAGATTCTTCGCTTCGTTCATCGCGGGTACCACCACGCTAATGCGGGGGCCGTCTGTTATTGGGAAAATCGCCCCACCGCGGAATGATATTTTACTCTTACCGATCGCAGGCAATGACATCGCCGTCATGGCAAATTCCTTTCATTAATGCACTATACATCACTCATCAAGAATGGCCCCCCAATTCCTAGATCTTATCAGTTCCTCTTTGAATGCCGCCCGGCCTTCAAGGTCGCTACTTCAACCTCCCGTCAGTAAAACACATCAACCCCCAGAACCACTTATCAGTTCCACTTTGAATGCCGCCCAGCCTTCAAGGTCGCTACTTCGACCTCCCGTCAGTTAATCACATCACCCCACAGAACCACAATGCTATAATTATCTTATAATTAACTTCAACATGTTTTCATTGATCCAAATTGCCGATTGGGCAGCAGCAGATACCAAATTACAACAGTCTTCCTCTTGGTGCTCGACATCTTCGCTATCAGGTGCTGGTGCAATAGAATTCACACCCCAGCTAAGGTAATGGTGACTGGTCCAAGGCGGCTTTTCGGCTATTGCGGACCACATGGCCCTGCCAACCGGTCTATCCCTTGATGCCGGGCGCAGGCCATGGCGGGATTGCCAACTATGAATTTATTTCCAATCTGAGGTTCAACCACCGTGATCTCGGACCTTCGCTGTTTTCAGATGCGCGTGAGCGGTGCTTGGAGCTCTGCCGCAATGCGTCCGGCAACTGTCTTCTTCCCCGAAAGTCCCGGTTTTCTTTTGGCTGGATATAATATTAATCATGTAATTTCAATGAGTTATATCATAATTGAAAATTCAATGGCGGCCCTGATTATCAAGTTGCTTGGACAGAAAGTTTGGTCGACGACTGTTGCAAACCGGCGCATCGAAGAGCGAAATTGCCGATCAAAATCCCTGGCAAGCTCGTTCTAGCGAGGAATTGTCGAAGCAAATTAACATTAAAATTATTATGGAGGAAGATGATAGGCTTTTGATTTATGATCTAGTCGCGGCGAAAAGTTAATAAGTGAATGGGGCCACCATGAGTAAAGCCTACGAAAAAAATTCAGTTTCTGCTTGGCAACGTCTGATGCTTCGATGGGATGCGGCAAACACCAGTTACAAGGCGGCATTGGATGCATTTACCGTGCTTGGCGAAATTGAGAATCACGAAGAGGAACGCGAAGCTGCCGAGAAAAAAGCCCTGAACGAACTGAGGGAAATCAAGGAAAAGATCAATCGGCTGATCAAGGAAAGCGTCGGCCAACGGAAACCTGAAGCCGGTTCAATCGTTTTTGGAACGCTCGCGCACGAAGTTTCTCGCGGCGACACCTCCGCCTTGCCTAAGGTCAAACCGCGACAATAGCGCCGGCCAGGTCGCCTGGCGAAATTTTCCGCCATCAATTTCCGGCCAGGAAGCTGAGAACGCGGCGGGCTGTCAGGACGCCCCCATACGCCATTAAAATCATGGATAACATGCCTATTGGTATTGTAATGCGCCGCGATAGGCCGCCTGCAACGGCGATCTGACCGAGCGCCAGTACGATCAGTACTGTTGCCGTCACCCCCATGCCCATGCGGCCCGAAGCCTCAAATTGCTCCACCGAGGGTGGCTTCTCCCTTAGCCTGACATTGACGGGAACGAGGCCGCTGCTATCAGGCGTGGCGGGATACTCAACGTTGATAGTCCGGAACGTTGAGAGTTTTTCCAGTGTGCCCTTCAGGTCTGCCAGTTTTTCTGGATCAAAGGGGTCTCCCCGGGAGAACGGCACCAGTCGGCTTAGTGATTTTGAATTGTTCTGGTCCGAGCCGCTGAATGTTACCTGGCCGAAACGGGCAGAGCGTCCTGTTTCAATGACAATTTTGATTGCTGCCGTCGCTGTTGATGGATCGGCTATAATTTCCCGGGTTTTCACCGTGGCGTATGGATGAGCGGCGTGGCGCACAATCCACAAGATGCCGCGCTCAAGTTTGTCGAGAGCGTCGGCGCGCGCGTCGGCACCGGAAAAGCGGGTTAGCAGACTATTCAATTTTTGGTGAATCGCAGGATCGAGGTCGCTGACGACAGCGCCGTGAAGTTCAATCGACCCGATCCGGTACAAATCGCCAGGGAGTGGTTCAAATTGAATGTCCGCCAGTTGGCTTTGTTCATCCCCCGTGGAATTTTGCGGTTGAGCAGCGGCCGAACGATTGGCAGGCCGTCTTATTGTTATCGAAGCATCGAGATAGCCAAGCGACCTCAGGATGCCGGCGAGCCGAGCTTGCTCGGTTGCCAGAACAGCAGCCTGTTCATCGGCACGAGGAACACCTGATGATTGCTTCGAAGGATGGATTGATCGAAGAATTAAACCATCTTCAAGGGCCTTCACCGCTTCGGCATCGGTGATCGCTCCGGCCAGAAGTTGCGCTGTATCAGCCCGGCTTCCAGCACTATGGGCAAAACTCGCGATCAGGCTGGACGCCAGAATTCCGGCTTTCACAAGCGCGGATTTGGTCCCTGACTGTCCGCTTTGTTTTCTTTGGCAATATTGGTTTTCGATGATATTCAAGATCGCGTCATTCCGGTTTTCGAACCACAATATGGTGCGCGTATGTGAACCCGTGAAGTACAATGCTTAGGCGCTTTCTCTACACCATAGACGCTATTCTGAAATAGCCGTGCAAGCTGTTTTCCTTCCGCCGTGGACCTGCTGTCACTGTGCAAAAGGCGTTAGCCAGACCCGCTGAAAAGACCAGGCAGCCGCAGGCCATTTGCCATGGAACTGCGACAATATGCATCGCCTGCTCCCAGACAGATTACGCTCGGTCAAACAAAAACTGAAAATGTCTTTTTAATTGTTGATGGTGTTGGAACTTTACTTCCGGTGAATAGTTCTGGTTTCAATCGGTTGACGGATCGGGAAATTCAATCCACAAGGCGGTGTTTCTTGCGGGGCCCGCTTGCAGGATCATTCTCCTTGACTCGCACGGGAGTAATTTGTTGAATTGTCGCGCACGCAATGGAGCCGCGGGCCAACCCGATGGTGCACCCGGAACCAATTGCCGTAACGGCGCGGCGCTGTTCCAGTGACTTTGGGCTCCGAAATCATCCGTGTAAATGCCACGGCTTCGACCGCTGAATGGGGCGAGGTTTACCGGGCTTGTGCCGGGGCGATGCCGACGCAGTCCTCAACCTGGGCTTCCGCCGTCGTGGCTTCCGGGGGCTACCAGAACGTCAGCCGGTTCTATGAATTTGCCGACGGATGGCGGGCCGTGATGCCGCTTTCTGCCGGGCAGTTCCCGCCGGAGTCTCTTGCCATGCATTTCTCCCACCGGCAGCATGGAAGTTCGGGAGGCCAGTCGCGACGGTACCACTATTGGCCGCCCACATCGGCTCACTGCTTGAAGACTTGGCCAGGCAGCCAGCGCTGATGACGAAGATCAGGCCCAACCCGCTGGATGCCTCGATTTGGCGGGAGGCCGCACCTGCGGGCTGGATTTTGTTACCGGGAATGGCTCAGGGCATCGATCTGGCGGCTCAGACCTATGCCAATTATCTGCTGCAATCGCTCGCCATAAAAGCCGCTTGCGAAGCTGGCTGCAACCATTATCACATGGGCGAATCGGGAAATTCTAAACCAATTGCCAGGTTCAGTCCGCACTTTGGGGGAATCCCGATGCCGTACACCGAGTTTCTGTTTGAGCGGCTGCCAATCTCGCGCGCCGATCAATTCGCACGCAGTCTCCTCAAACGTGCCATAGGTTTTCGTGATGCATAAGAGCTCATTCGTATCACTGCTTCTCGCCCTGACCATCGCAACGGCGGGCTCGAGCACTGCGGGAGCCCAAGAAGGCGGTGACAAAGACTCGCCACCATTGGTGCCTGGTAAATGGCTACGGATATTTACCGATGAGTTTGATGGGCAGGCCCTCGATACCAACCTGTGGACCAACTGCTACTGGTGGAACGACAATGGCTGTACCAATCTCAGCAGCAATGAGCTCGAGTGGTACATGCCCGCCAACATCAAGCTGTCGGACGGTCACCTGCGGCTGATTGCCCGCCCCGAGAATGTCACGGGTTACAAGGGACGGACGTTCAAGTATACCTCTGGCATGGTAACCACCGGTCGCGACTACCGCGAACTGCCCCGTCCTCCCCGGTTTTCCTTTCAATACGGGCTTGTCGAAATTCGCGCAAGGTTGCCAGGTGGCAAGGGGATATGGCCGGCCCTTTGGCTATTGCCCTCGACCCGGAAATCAAGGCCGGAAATCGACATCATGGAGGTGCTCGGAGATGCTCCTAAACAGCTGGAAATGCATTTTCACTATACCGATGCCACCGGCAAGGGACGGAGTACCGGGCAGGCCGCCCAGACCACCGACCTCACCAAGGACTGGCATGTCTATGGACTGCGATGGGAGCCGGACGCCATCGTCTGGTATCTTGATGGGGTCGAAAAGTGGAGGTATTCCGCTGCAGCCAACATTCCCCGGGAAGATATGTATCTGCTGATGAATTTGGCCGTTGGCGGCAATTGGCCCGGTGCGCCCGACGAGAAAACCAGATTTCCCGCTGAATTTCTGATCGACTACGTCCGGGTATGGCAGCGCGAGCCGTCATGAAGTCTACATTAAATACAGCCCAGCCCAATGTCGCGGCCAGGCGGAATTTCTTGACAACGGCACTTGGCGTTCCGATTGCAATACTGCGCGCTCCATTGATGCGCAATGGTTATGCATTGGTCATGAGCGCGGCCGTCACGTCGGGACTTGGTCTGGTATTCTGGATACTTGCGGCAAGGCTCTACACACCTGAACAGGTCGGTATCGGTGCCGCACTCATCTCCACGCTGCTGACCCTTTGCAACTTCGCGCAATTGAATCTTGGAAATGTCTTGAACCGTTTCTTGCCGGTTGCGGGTGTTGGCACCAGTAAGCTGATTTTGTTTTCATATGCCATGGGGACTGCCGCCACCGTGGTGGTTTCATCGGGCTTTGTGCTCACCGTAGAAGTCTTCGCACCTTCCCTTGGTTTTTTGTCGGATGATTTTTCGGCTGCCATCTGGTTTGTGGCCGCAAGCATTGTGTGGACTTTGTTCGTTCTTCAGGATGGCGTGCTGGCAGGGCTGCGCCAGTCGGTATGGATTCCTTTGGAAAACGGCATCTATGCCGTTTGCAAGATCGGGCTTCTGGCGCTTCTCGCAGGTGCAGTTTTTCTCGGGTCCGGCATATTCGCGGCATGGGTCATTCCCCTGCCAATCATCGTTGCCGGCGTCAATCTGTTTATCTTCCGCCAACTGATTTCACTCAATATTCCAAAGTCCCCAGCAGCCGCCATGCTCACCATCCGTGGCATGGCCCGCTTCTTTGGCTGGGACTATGTAGGCACCATCGCCATGATGCTGGCAACGGGCGCCGCACCGCTTATCGTCCTCAATCTGGCGGGCCCCGATGCAATCGCTG
>JANLWG010000202.1:0-2781 GCA_031364405.1 Hyphomicrobiales bacterium | reverse complement strand
GCGCCCTCACCCGCATGAAGTTGACCCCCGTCACTTCGACTTTCCTTTCACCCTCCGTGTTGGAAACTTCCCACCGGCATTCAAGAATGCCCATCTCCGGCCGTTTCACCGAGACGCGCTTCGCCAGCACGGTCATGTTGCCGGCCAGCGTTTCGCCGGCATAAACAGGTTTCAACCATTTGGCTTCCGAGAGCCCGTTCGATCCCATGCCGGCCGAACGGTTGAGATAGCTGTCCCACATCATCCGCATCAGCATGGCGCAATTGTGCCAGCCCGATGCGCACAAGCCACCGAGGATCGAAGCCCTGGCGGCCTCCTCATCAAGATGAAATGCTTGCGGATCGAATTCGCGGGCAAACGCGAAGATCTCTTCCTTTGTCACCGGGTAGGTGCCGAGATCGATCACCTGCCCAACGCTGAAATCCTCGTAGTGGAGAAGTTCGCCCATTTTCGTCAGTTGGCAAACCGGAAATGCATGACGTCGCCATCCTTGACCACGTAGTCCTTGCCTTCGAGGCGGAATTTTCCCGCCTCGCGGGCGCCACCTTCGCCGTTGCCGGCCACATAGTCCTCATAACTTACGGTTTCGGCGCGGATATAGCCCTTCTCGAAATCGGTGTGAATGACGCCCGCGGCGGCTGGCCCCCTTGTGCCCTTGGTGATCGTCCAGGCGCGGGCTTCTTTTGGTCCAACGGTGAAATACGTGACGAGATGCAACAGGTCATAACCAGCCCGGATCACCCGGTTGAGGCCAGGCTCGGTCAGCCCCACGGCTTCGAGATAATCTTTCTGCTCGGCCCCCGGCATCACCGCGATTTCGCTTTCGATCTTGGCCGAAACCACGCAAGCCACCGCGTCTTCCTCCCTGGCGCGCCCATAAACCCGCGTTGAAAATTCATTGCCTTGGTCGGCGGCGGCCTCCTCGACATTGCACACATAAAGCACAGGCTTCGATGACAGCAATCCCAGCCCGCGAAAAGTCTTCTCTTCCTCGGCCGTGCGCTCGACCAGCCGCGCGGGCTTGCCATCGCGCAAAAGCACCAGCGCCCGGTTCATCAGCTCGGCCAGTTCCTTGGCCTCCTTGTCGCCGGTCTTGGCACGCTTTTCCAGACTGCTAACGCGCTTTTCCAGCGCGTCGAGATCGGCCAGCATCAATTCCGTTTCGATGGTCTCGATATCGGAGATGGGATCGATCTTGCCTTCCACATGGGTGATGTCGTCGTCCTCGAAACAGCGCACCACATGGGCAATGGCATCGACCTCGCGGATATTGGCGAGAAACTGGTTGCCCAGCCCCTCGCCCTTCGAAGCCCCGCGCACCAACCCGGCGATATCGACGAAGGTGAGCCTGGTCGGAATAATCTGTGCTGAACCTGCGATTTTCGCCAGCACTTCGAGGCGGGGATCGGGCACGCCCACATCACCCACATTGGGCTCGATTGTACAAAACGGATAATTGGCCGCCTGGGCTGCCGCCGTCTGGGTCAGCGCGTTGAACAATGTCGACTTGCCGACATTGGGAAGGCCCACGATGCCACACTTGAAACCCATCAGTTCTCTTCTTTCTTCGCAGCCTTCGCCGGGCTCGGGTTAATTGCCAGATGCACCTTGTTCTGGAATGTGCCCTCGGCACCGGCGATCAGCAGTGCGGCATGTTCAGCCACCGCATCGATCAGCGGTTCGAGCCAGACTCTGTCGGTCTTGGCGAAATCGCTCAGCACATGGGGATGCACAAGGCCGCGCTCGCCGGGATGCCCGACACCCAGCCGCACCCGTTGAAAATGCGGGCCCGCATGGGCGATGATCGAACGGATGCCGTTGTGCCCCGCCGCCCCGCCGCCAAACTTTACCCGCACCTTGGCTGCTTCAAGATCGATCTCGTCATAGAGCACGATCAACTGGGCGGGATCGATATCGTAGAAGCGCAGGGCCTCGCCCACTGAGCGTCCGCTTTCGTTCATGTAGGTCATCGGCTTCAATGCCAGCACCTTTTCGCCGCCCAGCGCACCTTCGGAAATCTCGCCCTGGAAGCGTTTGCGCCACGGCGAAAAACCATGGCGGCGGACGATTGCGTCCACCGCCATGAAACCGATGTTGTGCCGGTTGCCGGCATATTTGGGTCCCGGATTACCGAGCCCCGCGAGAAGGTACATGGCCGGCCTCCCGCAGCGAAGAAAACTATTTCTTCTTCGGTGCAGCCGGAGCTGCCGCCGCACCCTTGGCAGGCGCTGCCGGTGCCGCCGCACCCTTGGCGGGTGCCGCCGCCGCGGCACCACCCTTGGCATCCTTGCCGCCAGCAGCAGCCGGTGCCGCAGCCGGAGCCTTCTGGGCCGTGGCCGGAACTTCCGCGGTGAGCACCGCTTCCGCCACCACTTCTTCCTTGGCCTGGGCGGTAATCGTGCACAACGTCAAGTCATCGCGCGAAACCGAGGTGACACCTTCCGGCAATTTGATATCGGCAAGATGCACCGACTGGCCAATCTGCAGGCCGGTGAGATCAACGGTGATTTCATCGGGGATCAAGTCAGCCGAACAATAGAGCGCCAGCGTGTGCGACACGACATTGAGCGCACCACCCGCCTTCAGGCCGGGCGAAGCTTCATGGGCTTTGAAGTGCACCGGGATATCAACCGCGATACGGGCGTCCTTGCCGAGCCTGAGGAAATCCACATGCACGATGAAATCGCGGATCGGCTCGAACTGGATATCGCGCGGAATGGCGCGGTTTGTCTTGCCTTCCACTTCGAGGTCGACAAGCGTCGACAGGAAGCGGCCGGTCTG
>JANLWG010000196.1:0-2942 GCA_031364405.1 Hyphomicrobiales bacterium | reverse complement strand
CCAGCGGCGGCGATCGATCGCCAGACCGGACGTCGATGCGGTGGTTGGCCAGGCGGGTGCCAACAAGGGTTACAACATGCCGGTGCTGCCGCTGGTTGCGGTTTGCGCTGTCATCGGAAAGGGCGCCTCCAAGGCACTGGCCCCACGTTTCGGTGGAGCTGAGTTGGGGCGTGCCAAACAAGCACGGGCATGACCGAATTGAGCGGATACCGGACAAAGAGGCTGGCATCGCCCGGTCGGCCTTTCATCATCAGTTCCTGTGCACTCTGGTTACACCGGAGCCCATCAGGGACTGGTCACTGACCAGCCTTGAAGGAGAAACTGATAAGGATCGGCGCGAAGGTCGTCAGTCACGGCCGCTTTGTCGCGTTCCAGATGGCCGGGATTGCGATTCCCCGAAGCCTTTTTGCCGGCATCCTGCGGCTGATCGCTGAACTGCGGCCGCCGCCCGATCCATTACTGGCGTGAACGGTTTGGTTGTCATGAGTTCCAGCAAAACCCGGGGAGAGCTATGCCTTGATGCAGACGAAATCGACACTCATGGCACGGAACACGCTGACATCACTGCTTTTGTGCATTGTAGTCCCCACGCCCAAAGTCCGGTCTTGCCAATGATTCCCTTTTGCACCAGTCTCGGCCGCGACAAGCCGCTTATCCGGCGGATTTCGGAATAGGTGAATGCAAACCTGTTCTTGTGAAGCCAATGCGGATAATGTGTCAACGCCAACCGGTGTTTGGGAGGAATCCGTTGACCAGAACGATCAATGAAGGTTCGCAGATTGTCGCAGATGTCGTGCAGACAAGGTCTGTTCAACTGCGGAGCAGCTTTCGACATGCCGCCCAGGGCCGGGAGATCGTCCTGGTCCTCGGCATGCACCGGAGCGGCACCTCGCTCCTATCCAACATCCTCCACCTGCTTGGCGTCGACATGATCGACCAGCCGACCCTTGTCAGCAAGAAGAACAAGACCGGCTTCTGGGAGAGGCAGGAATTTGTTGCTATACAAGATGAAATTCTTGCCACGCTCGGTGTCCCAATCGGCTCGCCAGCCCATGCTGTACCAATGAAGCCGGGATGGTGGCGGGCAGTCGAGATCAGAGACTTGAAGAAGAGGCTGAGAGACCTGCTGGCGGAAAAACTCGCGGAGGTTCGGAGGCCCTGGGGTTTCAAGGACCCACGGACCTGCAGGCTGCTGCCTCTATGGGGGGAAATTTTCGAAGAACTGGACGTCATCCCGCGTTTCGTCTGGGCTGTGCGGCACCCAGCGGAGGCTTCCCTGTCGATGACGCAGAAGAACCCGCGGGCTCGACCCATTCCGGTGACGCAGTCGGAGGTGATGTGGCTCACCTATAACTACGACATTCTCCGCTATACCGGACAGCATTGGCCAATCATTGTGCCTTACGATCAATGGTTTGAAGATAGCCTCTCGCTGGCAAAGGATCTTGCGCATGAACTCGATCTGATCTGGCAGGGTTCGGACCATGAGTTGGAAGCAGTTCTTGGCGGCCTGATCAGTACGGCGCAGCGGCATCATTGGGCCTCCGGCGACAAGCTTCGTTGCGCCATCGGCTTGTCCGAACAATTCTACCGCAGCATCCTCACCTTGCGCCGGGGCCAGGAGACCCAAGTCAGCGATGCACTGGCGGTGTCGATGCATTCTCTCCTCAGTGCCCTACAGCCATTCGCAATAGAGGCATGCGAAGTCAAGCCGCTGAAGGAAGAAAACAAGCGCCTCTCGAAGGAGGTGAAACATCTCAGTGCCAACCTCTATGAGTCGCAGTCGCGGGTGGCTGGGCTTCACGACAATATTCAGAAGCTTCGTGAGACCGGAGCCGTTGTGGAGGCCGCCGAGCGACGCATTGCAGAACTGGAGAGCAACCTCGAGGCTGCATTGAGAGAGCGGGCAGCCCTGCACGAAAAACATCAAATGGCTTCGCGGAAGTTAGATGGGTTCAGGGCCCAGCTTGCCTCCATGACTTCGTTGGGAGAGGAGCTGAAGAAGAATGTTTCTGCTCTGATTGCGGAACGGGACAATATTCAGACTGCACTCGCGTCGGGTACCACCGCGCGCCACCAGCTTGAGAAGGAACTCGCCGAGGCATTGGCCAAGCTGGCGGATTTCGAGAAGAAGATCATGGTGGCCGTTACAGAGAAAGAAGCACTGGAAGAAGACATACTGTCGGCGCGTGCCGAGAGGGATTCGCTGCGCACTGAGCTTGCCTCACTACGAGGGTCCTCCAAAGACGCCGAAGAAGCCCAGGGCCAGGCTGCTGACCGTTTTGCGGCTGACATCAGCCGACTCAAGACCGAGGCTGCAGGGTTGCGGAACGCACTTCGAAGTGAGCGAGAAAAGCTGGCGGATGCACTGTGGGCCGCCAAGAAATCCAGTGCGGGTTAGAATTAGTAACTGGGAATCGTATTGGATGAAAATTGTGCTACCCGTTCGTCTAATCCATGTGGGAGGCTCTGGATTCTACACTGTTTTATGCGTGTGTTGCGCTTTTTTTGATAGTTTTGATACTTGGGCCGGTTCGATCATCAGCTCGAGCCTGCGATTTAGAAACTTCGCCATGATTGGAACTCAGCGGGATGAGGCAGAACGGCAAATGATGAGGAGTAGCCGGTTGTGAAGTTGGTTCTTGTGACAGGCGGGGCCGCGGTAATCCCCCCAATTTTAGAAGGGATTTGGAAGTAGAGTTTTCTCAGGCAATAGCCTTCTTGGACTCGGGTCCTTCAAGAGAGTAAGTTCCGTCAGGATACTCCCAATATCTCTCACCAGTCAGTTTGACACTGCGCAGGTTCGACAGAACTTCATATCCAAGCCGGATGACATCCTCGTCGAATTCATCCGACAATTTGCGGACCATTTCGTCTTCTGTCGTTGGCTGCTTATAGAACTGCTCCGCCATCTGCCTCATTAGGACGGCCCAAGTATCGGG
>JANLWG010000178.1:0-11584 GCA_031364405.1 Hyphomicrobiales bacterium | reverse complement strand
CCACGAAACCTATCGATACGAGGTTATCTTCGAGGTGATACATGAAGCTGCCACCGCCAGCTTTGGTGCCCAGCGGCCAGCCCATGGTGTGGGTCACCTGGCCAGGACGGTGATTTTCGGGGAGAACCTCCCAGAGTTCCTTCATGCCGAGGCCAAACTTCTGCGGCTGGCGGCCTTCCGACAAATGGAACTTCGCAATGATCTCCTTGGCGAGCGAGCCGCGCACGCCCTCGGCGATGAAGACATATTTGCCGATCAGTTCCATGCCCGGCTGGTAGTCCGGCTTGTGGCTGCCATCCTTGGCAATGCCGGCAACGCCGGCGACCACGCCCTTGACCGAGCCATCTTCGCGGTAAAGCACTTCCGAGCAGGCAAAGCCCGGATAGATCTCAACGCCAAGCGCTTCCGCCTGGCCCGCCAGCCAGCGGCAGACATTGCCAAGCGAGACAGCATAGTTGCCATGGTTGTTCATCAAGGGCGGCATCAGCGCATTGGGAAGCCTGAGTGCGCCCTTGGGGCCCAGCAGGTAAAACCGGTCGGCGGTGACGGGAGTGTTGAGGGGAGCGCCCTTGTCTTTCCAATCGGGAATCAGCTCATTCAAGGCGATGGGATCGATGACGGCACCCGACAGGATATGGGCACCCACTTCCGAACCCTTTTCAAGAACGCAGACAGTGATTTCGGGCGCCAGTTGTTTCAGCCGGATAGCGGCGGCAAGACCGGCGGGGCCAGCGCCGACGATTACGACATCATATTCCATCGCCTCGCGCTGGACCTGTTCCACAGCCTGTGCTCCTGTATATGCCTTCGGGATCGGGGCCTGTTATAGTCTGGCAGACTTCGGCACAAGCTGGCAATTGGGACATGGGACACGGGCAAAGCGACATGACACCACAACAGGCGGCGGCAGCCCTTGCCTGGCTGGCCGAAATGGGGGCCGATGAGATTGTCGGGGAAATGGCAATCGACCGGTTCGAGGCGGTTGCGGTTGTTCCAATTCCGCTGCCGCAGCGAACACCGGGGCCGGCGGTTGAATCAATCGCTCCGGCGCGCCGTGAAATGGGTTCCGGCTTGCACCTCCCGAGCGGGCAAGCCCGCCGGTGGGATGACGGCATTGGGAGAACCGCCGCCGAATGCCATACGCTTGAAGATATCACCGCCGCGCTTTCGGTTTTCGAGGCCTGCCCGCTCAAGAAGACCGCGACCAATCTGTGCTTTGCCGATGGCAATCCGGCGGCGCATGTGATGCTCATCGGCGAGGCGCCGGGGCGCGAGGAGGATATTGCGGGCAAGCCTTTCGTCGGCCGTTCGGGCCAGCTGCTCGACCGCATGCTGGCGGCGATCGGACTTTCGCGCGCTGCCCTCGAACCGGAAAACTCGGTGTTCATCACCAACACCATATTCTGGCGGCCACCAGGCAACCGTGATCCGACCGAAGCCGAGACAGCGATGTGCCTGCCCTTTCTGCTGCGCGCCATCGAAATACAACAGCCGAAGTTCATCATGTGTGTTGGAAAGATTCCCTCGCAGCGCCTGCTCGCAACAACCGTCGGCATTCTCAAGCTGCGTGGCCGATGGCGCGAATTCAATGTGGGTGGCCGCAACATTGCGCTGCTGCCAACATTGCATCCGGCCTATCTGCTGCGGCGGCCCGCCGACAAGCGTTACGCATGGCACGATCTTCTGATGCTGCGGCAGGCACTCGATGCCCATTGAGTGGAGGGATCTTGTGGTTTTCCTTACGGTGTCGCTGACCCTTAACTTGACACCCGGCAATGACATGATGCTTGTCCTTGGCCAGTCGATCAAGGGCGGCACACAAACCGGCATCGCCGCCAGCCTCGGCATTGCCACCGGCTCGCTTGTCCATCTTGCACTGGTAGCGGCAGGTGTGGCGGTTGTGCTGGCCGAACATCCCGCCATCTTCGACACGATCCGTTATGCCGGTGCCGCTTATCTGGTGTGGATCGCGATCAGGACACTTTCACAGCCGCCAACCGCGATTGACGTTAACGCAAAAGAGCGCAGTTCACTTGCGGCATGGCGCGATGGCGTGGTGGCCAATCTGCTCAACCCCAAGATCATTGTCTTCATGTTCGCATTTCTGCCGCCCTTCATCCGCCCCGAAAACGGCGCGCCGCTGCTGCAGCTGTTCATTTTCGGCATGGTTTTCAATATCGGCGGTACACTGATCAATTTCGCCGTTGCCGTGTTTTCGGGCCGGCTGGCGCTAATGCTCAGCGGGAATGCGAAGGCCGCCCTGTGGTTTGCCCGGGCGTCATCGGCCATGTTTGTCTTACTCGCTGCGCGCATCGCCTTGGCGCAACGGCAGTGACGGTACGGAAGTGCCCACAAGAAATGATTTGGATTTGTCTTATGTCAATAAAAAGATATAGTGCTACTGACGCACAAGGTTGCAGTCATGGCCATAACCACAGAATCCCGATCCTTCCTGCCTGTCAGAATCGCAGTCCTGACGGTATCCGATACCCGCAGCCTTGCCGATGATACATCGGGCCAGGTGCTGACGGATCGCATCGCTGAAAGCGGTCATTTGCTTTCGGCGCGAAAAATCGTGAAGGACGATATCCGTGCCATCCGCCACATCATCCGCGACTGGACCAACCGCGGCGACATCGACGTGATCATTTCTACAGGCGGCACCGGGCTGACTGGAAACGATGTGACGGTGGAGGCGATGCGCCCGCTGTTCGAAAAAGAAATCGAAGGATTCGGCACGCTGTTCCATATGATTTCGTTTCCGAAGATTGGCACCTCGACCATTCAGTCGCGCGCCACCGCCGGCATTATGAAGGGCAAATACATATTCTGTCTGCCCGGTTCACCCGGCGCCTGCCGGGATGGATGGGACGATATCCTGAAGGCCCAGCTCGACTACCGGCACAAGCCGTGCAATTTCGTCGAGATCATGCCGCGCCTCACCGAGCATCTCAAGTCCCGTAAAGTTTGACTTGGACAAGCAGACTCACGGCCGCGTGAGAATGCCTACCGGACTGTGATCAAAATTTGAATTGAATGCGTGTCCCCCGGCTGAATGACAAGTTCAGCCGCCGCTGATACGCACACACCTTCGGGCAGCATCAAAGCCGGGCCCTAAGCCTGGCTTTTTGGTTTGCCAATTGATGGATGCCCGAGACAATGGCGAGCGCAATCATGTTCTTGATTTGTTCTCGAAACTATGATTGAATGCCGACCATGCCTACTTTGATCGACAAGCGACAATCCGCCGGCCTTGATCCGGCTATCCTGGGTGTAGGCCGCTACACCGCGCTCAATTCGCACCTGCGCGGCCGGGGTGCGCGCAACAACCTGTCGGGCCGCTTCGAAAAATTTGGCCGCGCCGTTTTCGATGATGGCTGGGACGGGCTGGATGAATTACCACCTCTCAAGACCACGGTGTTCGTGGAGACACCGAAGACCATCATCTCACGCAATCAATCGCCGGATATCTCGTTCGACCGCTCGATCAATCCCTACCGCGGCTGCGAGCACGGCTGCTCCTATTGCTATGCAAGACCGACCCATGCCTTCATGGGGCTTTCGCCGGGGCTTGATTTCGAGAGCAAGCTGTTCGTCAAGAGCAATGCAGCGGAACTGCTGCGGCGGGAATTGTCGCAGGATTCTTATGTGCCGCGAACCATTGCACTTGGCGCCAATACCGATCCCTATCAGCCGATCGAGCGCAACCACCGCATCACCAGGCAGGTTCTCGAAGTGCTGGCGGAGTTCGGCCATCCGGTCGGCATTGTCACCAAGTCAGCGCTGGTGCTGCGCGACATTGATATCCTGAAACCGATGGCGCAACGCGGGCTGGTCAAAGTGGCGATCTCAGTGACGACGCTCGATCCCAAACTATCACGCGCCATGGAGCCTCGCGCGGCAACTCCGGCCAAAAGGCTCGGCGCTATCGAGATGCTGTCGGCAGCGGGAATTCCGACTGTGGTGATGGCCGCTCCCATCATTCCGGCGGTGAATGACAGCGAGATCGAGGCCATTCTCAAATCCGCCTGGTCGGCGGGCGCCTGTGAGGCTGGCTACGTGATGCTGCGGCTGCCGCTTGAAGTGAAGGAGATTTTCCAGGAGTGGCTTGCAACCGAAATGCCCGGCCGGGCGGCCAAGGTCATGTCACTGGTCAAATCGGTGCGCGATGGCAAGCAAAATGACGCGACCTTCGGCCGCCGGATGACCGGAACCGGCCCCTATGCCTGGTCCATCGGGCGGCGATTCGAGCTTGCCTGCCAGCGCCTTGGCCTCAATAATGCACGGGTGAAACTGATGACTGATCAGTTCCGCCGCCCGCCGCAGCCGGGCGAGCAGTTGACGCTGATTTAAGGGCAGAGAGTTATGCAAAGCCAGAAAGCTACAGTATTCAAGCGCCTGCATGAGGGGCCGGGTGCTTTTGTCATTCCCAACCCGTGGGACGCGGGAAGTGCCAAACTGCTGGAGACTCTTGGCTTCAAAGCATTGGCGACAACCAGTGCGGGAATGGCCTTCTCGCTGGCGAAATCCGATGGCGCCGTGTCGCTGGATGAAGCACTGGCCAATGCGGCTGCGATCGTGGGTGCCACATCTCTGCCGGTTGCCGCCGACCTGGAGAATGGCTTTGGCCCTTCACCTGAAGCCTGCGTGCTAACCATCACCAAAGCGGCGGCTTGCGGCCTGGTGGGCGGCTCAATTGAAGATGCCACGGGTGAAGCCGAAGATCCGATCTTCGACATTGGACTTGCCACCGAACGGATCCGGGCCGCTTGCGAGGCGGCGCGAAGCTTGAGCTTTCCGTTCATGCTCACCGCACGTGCCGAGAATTTTCTGCATGGGCGCGCCGATCTCAAAGATACAATCCGGCGATTGCAGGCCTTCCAGGCGGCAGGAGCTGATGTTCTGTTCGCGCCGGGGTTGCGGACGCCAGAAGATATCCGCGCGGTTACATCGTCAGTTGACCGGCCGGTCAATGTGATTATGGGGTTGCAAGGGGTTCGGCTCTCGATCAATGAACTCTCATCTCTCGGTGTCAGGCGGATCAGCGTAGGTTCATCTTTGGCACGGTCCGCCTACAGCGCCATGTTGCGCGGGGCCAGGGAAATTCTCGACCAGGGCACCTTCACCTTTTCCGCAAACGCTGTGCCGCATGGTGAAATCAACGAAGTGTTTCGAAAGCCAACACGGTCTTGACCTAGGCTCTGTCCCCAAGCATTGCAGGACGATGGGTCTTCCGGATTTTTCCTATGAACAAGCCGCCCTGGCGCGCGGCCTAACAACTGTCTGCGGTATCGATGAGGCGGGCCGTGGTCCCTGGGCCGGCCCTGTGGTGGCCGCTGCCGTTATTCTCGATCCGGCGAATATCCCAGAAGGCTTGAACGATTCCAAGAAGCTCAGCGCTAAAAAACGCGATATTCTGTTTGGTGAAATCTGTACGCGCGCCATAATCGGCATTGGCATTGCGGAGGTTGAGTACATTGACCGCCACAATATTCTCGCCGCCACCCTGTGGGCCATGGGGCAGGCGGTGCGTGGTCTCGGCGTTGCGCCACGCATCGCATTCGTCGATGGCAATCGTGCGCCCGCCCTGCCCTGTTTGGTCGAAACAATCGTGAGAGGTGACAGCCACTCACTATCGATTGCGGCGGCCTCGATCATCGCCAAGGTGACGCGCGACCGGCTGATGATTGCACTTGATGCGGAGCTTCCCGGCTATGGCTTTGCCCGCCACAAGGGCTATGGCACTGCCGTCCACCGGCTTGCGCTCGCCCGCCTTGGCCCTTCCATTCAACACCGCAGGAGCTTTGCCCCGATCGCCCGCCTGCTCGGCCGTTAACCAATTTGGCCGAATTCGATTCACGCGGACTCCGCCATGACTCATGATGAGGATTCCTGAGTCAGTTGCGTAGTTCGAGGGCGTCACATGGGTTTTCAAACACGGCCGGATATCAGGCCGCTGCATAACAGAATCCTGGTTGGCGAT
This sequence comes from Hyphomicrobiales bacterium, assembly GCA_031364405.1. Classification (GTDB taxonomy): domain Bacteria; phylum Pseudomonadota; class Alphaproteobacteria; order Rhizobiales; family Aestuariivirgaceae; genus Aestuariivirga. The sequence goes on along the minus strand of JANLWG010000178.1, from coordinate 5,601 downwards.
TGCCTTTCGGAGCTGAAGAATATTCCAACCGGCTCGGTCGACCTGGTGTTCGCCGATCCGCCTTACAACCTGCAACTCACCGGCAGCCTGACGCGGCCTGATCAAAGCAAGGTCGATGCAGTCGATGATGAGTGGGACAAGTTCGCCAGCTTTGAACATTATGACCGCTTCACCAAGGCGTGGCTTGCCGAATGCCGGCGCGCACTCAAACCCAGTGGGGCACTATGGGTGATCGGCTCCTATCACAACATTTTCCGCGTTGGCACGGTGCTGCAGGACTTGGGGTTCTGGATTCTCAATGATGTGGTGTGGCGCAAGACCAACCCGATGCCGAATTTCCGCGGCCGCCGATTTACCAATGCCCATGAAACGTTGATCTGGGCGGCGAAGGATGCGCAATCGAAATACACGTTTCACTATGAAGCGATGAAAATTTTCAACGACGACCTGCAGATGCGCTCGGACTGGTCATTGCCATTGTGCACCGGGGCTGAACGCCTCAAAAACACTACGGGTGACAAATTCCACCCCACCCAAAAACCGGAGGCGCTCTTGCACCGCGTGCTGCTGTCTTCCTCTAACGCGGGCGATATCGTGCTCGATCCATTTTTCGGCACGGGAACGACGGGAGCTGTGGCGAAACAATTGGGCCGCATCTTCATCGGCATCGAGCGCGATGGGAAATATGCCGAAGCCGCCATGGCGCGCATCAATGCCACCGAACAGCTTTCCACCGAGGCGCTCAAAGTCACCACCGCCAAGCGCGCGGAAATCCGCATTCCCTTTGGCTCGCTGCTGGAACGAGGCTTGGTGAAGGCCGGTGAAACGCTTTATGATCCCACCCACCGGGTGGCCGCGCGGGTGAGAGCCGATGGCTCGATCGCCTGCCGCGATGCGTCGGGCTCGATCCACAAGATCGGCGCTCATGTGCAAGGTGCAGAAGCCTGCAATGGCTGGACCTTCTGGCATGTGCAGAAAGGTGCCAATCTTGTGCCGATCGACCTGTTGCGCCAGCAGGTGCGGGCGGACATGGCAGCGGTCGCATGAAAGCCCGTCAGCAAACCTCATTCCTTTTCGATCTCGATGGCACCCTTGTCGATAGCGTCTACAACCATGTGCTGGCCTGGCATGATGCCCTGCTGGAAGAGGGTATCGAGGTTTCGGTGTGGCGGCTGCACCGCAAGATCGGTATGTCGGGCGGGTTGTTCACCAAGGCGCTGGCGCGGGAAACCGGCAAGGAGTTCAGCGAAGATCAGCTTGGCCGATTGCGCCAGCTGCATGCCAAACACTATGGCAGCCGCTCGGCGCGAATCGCCCCGTTGCCAGGGGCTCGCGAACTTCTCAGTTATCTCACAGACAACGCCATCCCGTGGGCCATCGCCACTTCCGGCCGTATGGAAACGGCGGGGCCGGTATTGAAAATACTCGGGGTCGATCTCGAAAAGGTCGTGGTCATCACCCGTGATCTGGTGCGCTATGCCAAGCCCGATCCCGATCTCTTTCTGGCTGCGGCGGAAAAACTCGGTGCCGATATCGAGAATTCCTGCGTGGTCGGCGACAGTATCTGGGACATGCTGGCGGCGCAGCGGGCGCGGGCTCTTGGTATTGGGTTGTTGTCTGGCGGCTATGGCGTGGAAGAACTTGAGCGCTCCGGGGCTTACCGGGTCTATGATGACCCCGCCGATATGCTGGCCCATATCGATGAGCTGGGGGGACGGCGCTAACCCAGAACCAGCGCCACAACTTTACGCATCAGCGTTGGCAGAGCCTCGCCCGCCAGATCTTCACGGCGCGCCCAGCGGTAGCCGGGCAGCTCGCCATCGTCAAACGCCACGGCCTTCATCACCGATAGTTCGAGATGGAAATGAGTGAAGGTGTGCGCGACTTTACCGTTCAGTTTCTTCCATGCCGCATCGACGGGCGCTTCTCTTGCGGCGTTGCGTGGTTTTGATGCCCTCCACGGTGTCGAGGGAATTTCCATCATGCCGCCGAGCAGGCCTTTCTCGGGCCGCCGCCGCAGCAGCACGGCGCCATCTTCGCGTCCCAACCAGAAGGCGGTGCCGAACCTCGTGGGAATTGCTGCCTTGGCTTTCTTGACCGGCAGGGTTCCGGCCAAACCCCGCTTGCGGCCAGCGCATTGCTCTGTCCACGGACAAATCAGGCAATTGGGCGAACGCGGCGTGCACAGCGTGGCACCCAAATCCATCATTGCCTGAGCGAAATCACCGGCACGAGCAGTCGGCACCATTGCCTGGGCGAGTTTACGAATACGCGGTTTTGATTGAGGCCAAGGCGTAGCGATGGCATGGAGCCTGCTGATCACCCGCTCGACATTGCCATCAACCGCCGCATGGGGCCGGTCGAAAGCGATGGCGGCGATGGCGGCAGCGGTATAGGGGCCAATCCCCGGAAGCTTGCGCAAGGCCTGCTCCGCCTCGGGAAAACGGCCGTGTAAATCGCCCGCTACAATTCTGGCGCAAGCGTGAAGATTGCGGGCCCGGGCATAATAGCCAAGCCCGGCCCAGGCCCTCAGCACATCGTCGAGCGAGGCCCCGGCCAGATCTTGGACGGTTGGCCAAGCCTCCAAGAACTTCTGGAAGTAAGCTTTAACCGCTGCAACAGTGGTCTGCTGCAGCATGATTTCCGAAAGCCAGACGTGGTAGGGATCGGCACGCCGCCCAGGTTTCGACCGCCATGGCAACTCGCGTCCATGGCTATCGTACCAATCCAGTAATCTTGCTGCTAAAACTTCGTGAAGCCCTTGTTTGGCCATGGTACTAAGCGAAATATCGATTCCCGTTCGACAAGGCAGCCATATAGACCCGCAATGGAAACCCTGACCAAGCATTTCCGCGAGCTTACCCGTTCTGCCTTTGCCCGCTATGGCTTTGCCCAGGCTGAGTTGCTGGCGCGTTGGCCGGAAATGGCGGGCGAGGAACTGAGCCGGATGAGCGAGCCTGAGCGGATTAAATGGCCGCGGGGGCTCGGCGACAACGCCCAAAGAACCGGCGGCACTTTGATCATCCGGGCTGCGCCGGGCCGCGGTCTAGAACTTCATTATGAGGTGCCGCGCATCATCGAGAGATTAAACCGCTTCTTCGGTTATGGAGCGATTGCCTCGATAAAGATCGTGCAGGCTGGATCATGGCCCGCCACCGGCCCTGCTCCTTTGACAGACTTACCCCACAAAAAGCTTTTTGAACAAAGTGTTGCGGCTATTGAGGATGATGGGCTTCGGGCTGCGCTTGAGCGCCTGGGGGTCGGCGTTGCTTCCGCCCGGGGTTCTCCACAAGGCAAATAATCGATTGGTTCCAACCCTCAACATCTAGTAGGTAATGGTTATGAATAACCTAAATCGCCGATTTTTCATCCTCGGGTCCACCGCACTTGCAGGTTTTGCCATGCTGGTGGAGCCTGCGCTGGCGCTTGATCTGGCCGAACTCAACAAAGCGCCCGATATCGGTGAAATGACCATGGGGCCGGCGGACGCCAAGGTGACGATCATCGAATACGCCTCGGCCACCTGCCCCCATTGCGCCAAGTTCCACCGGGAGGTCTTTGGCCTCCTAAAGAGCGAATACATCGACACCAACAAGGTGCGTTTCGTGTTTCGCGAATTCCCGCTGAACGACGCGGCTCTGGCAGCCTTCATGATCGCCCGGGCGGCACCGAAGGAATCTTATTTCCCGCTGATCGATATCTATTTCAACACGTTGGAAACCTGGGCAGCGGGCGATTGGGCCGAAGGTCTGTTCAACATTGCCAAACAGGCGGGCTTCACCCGGGAAAAATTCGATGCAACGCTGAAGGACGAGGCGCTCGTCAAGAGCATTATGGCGGTGCGCGATGGCGGCACCAAATTCGGCGTGGAAGGAACACCATCCTTCTTCATCAACGGTGAGTTGACCAAGGGCGAAGCGACGCTGGAAGCTCTGAAGGCGATAATCGATCCGCTTCTTGGTTGAGCGGAATGTTGAAGTCGGGGGTTAGGGGATCATGAAGTTTACACGGCTGCGGCTTTCGGGATTCAAGTCGTTCGTTGAGCCCACGGACTTGTTGATCGAGCCGGGCTTGACCGGTGTGGTCGGCCCCAACGGCTGCGGCAAATCCAATCTGCTCGAAGCATTGCGCTGGGTGATGGGCGAAAGTTCATACAAATCGATGCGCGCTTCCGGCATGGATGACGTGATTTTTTCGGGAACCACCCAGCGGCCATCGCGCAACATGGCGGAAGTGGTGGTCACCATGTCGAACACCGACCGTAGCGCACCACCGCAGCACAACGACAGCGAAGTCATTGAGATTTCCCGCCGCATCGAGCGCGAGGCCGGTTCCGCCTACCGGATCAATGGCCGCGATGTGCGGGCACGCGATGTGCAGCTGCTGTTTGCCGATGCCTCGACGGGTGCGCGCTCGCCAGCCTTGGTGCGCCAGGGCCAGATTGGCGAAATCATCAATGCCAAGCCCCAGGCACGGCGGCTGATACTGGAAGAAGCTGCCGGCATCACCGGCCTCCATACACGGCGCCACGAAGCCGAATTGAAGCTTAAAGCCGCCGAACAAAACCTCACCCGCCTTGACGATGTGACGGCGCAACTTGAGACCCAGCTCAACAGCCTGAAACGGCAGGCCCGGCAGGCCATCAAGTACAAACAGATCTCCGCTGAAATCCGCAAGCTGGAGGCGGCCGGCCTCTATATGGCGTGGAAGGATGCCGCCGAAGCCGCGACGCGCGACGCAGCGGCATTGGACGAAACCACCCGCGTGCTGGCCGAACATACGCGTGCGGCTTCCGAAAAACTGCGCTGGCGCGATGAGCTTGGTGAACGATTGCCTGGTCTTCGTGAACAGGAAGCAATCCGCGCCGCCGTGCTCCAGCGCATTTCAATCGAACGCAATACGCTCGATGAAGACGAGCGCCGTGCCGAGGTGCGTTCGAAGGAACTCAACCAGCGTCTGGTGCAAATTACCGGCGACCTGACGCGCGAACAGGATTTGCTGAGCGATACCGGCCTGGTGCTGGCCAGGCTCTCCGAAGAAGACGATGGATTGAAATCGGCACAGGCCAATGATGGCAAACTTCGCGGCGACGCGGCGGTGGCCCTGCAGGCGGCGGCCGGTGCATTGGCGCATTCGCAGGAAGCCGCCGATCAGGCCAATGGCAAGCTTCTGGAACTGGTGGCGCGGCGCAACGCAATCCGGCGGGCGATCGACGACCATAAAACCCGCATCGCCAAGCTCGAAGGTGAAGCCAACGAGACCGCACAGCGGCGAACTTCATTGATGGCGCAGTTTGGCAGCGCTGGCGATGGCGATACTCTTGCCGCGGCTGTCGAGTTTGCGCTCACCACCACCGCGAATAACGAAGCAGCAGTCAATGCGGCGGAAGCAGCAATGGGCGTGGCGCGGCAATTAGAAGCCGAGACGCGGGCCGCCCATGATGAGGCCCGCCGCAAGGCCGACCGGCTGCAGACGGAAGTTCGTACACTAACGAAATTGCTGAAGGCCAGCGGTAGTGATTTGTGGCCGGCGCTGGTCGATGCGCTGAAAGTTACAACGGGCTATGAGATGGCCCTGGGTGCGGCCCTGGGCGATGACATT
>JANLWG010000149.1:0-3362 GCA_031364405.1 Hyphomicrobiales bacterium | reverse complement strand
GAGCGCACCACCGGTGATATCATTGGCGAGTTCGTCGAGGGTGTAGCCCACCGCCAGCTTGGCGGCGATCTTGGCGATGGGAAAGCCGGTGGCTTTCGACGCCAAGGCCGATGAACGCGAAACCCTGGGGTTCATCTCGATCACCACCAGGCGGCCATCGGCGGGGTTGACGCCGAACTGCACGTTGGAGCCGCCGGTCTCGATGCCGATCTCGCGCAGCACCGCGATCGAGGCGTTGCGCATGATCTGGTATTCCTTGTCGGTCAAGGTCAGTGCTGGCGCCACGGTGATCGAGTCGCCGGTGTGGACACCCATGGGATCGATGTTTTCGATCGAGCAGATGATGATGCAGTTGTCGTCCTTGTCGCGGACGACTTCCATTTCATATTCCTTCCAGCCCAACACCGATTCCTCGATCAGCACTTCGGCGGTGGGCGAGGCATCAAGGCCGTGCTCGACGATGTCGAAAAATTCCTCGCGGTTATAAGCGATGCCGCCGCCGGTGCCACCCAGCGTGAAGGACGGCCGGATGATGCAGGGGAGGCCAATTTCCAGCATGCCCTCGAAGGCTTCGACGAGAGCGCGGGTTTTGTATTTTTTCAGGCGCTCGGGCTCTGCCGCCGACCACTGCTGTTCGAAAGCGGCGACATCGCCAGTCACTGATTTCAGCCGGGCGATTTCGGCAGCAAAGGTATCGCGGTCGGCCTCCTTGGCGGCGGAGGCGTTGGCCAGCCGTGACCTCGGGGTTTCAAGGCCGATCTTCTTCATGGCCTCGCGGAACAGCTCGCGGTCCTCGGCCTTGTCGATGGCTTCGGCCTTGGCGCCGATCATTTCGACGCCAAACTTCTCCAGAACGCCCATGCGGTTGAGCGAGAGGGCGGTGTTGAGCGCGGTCTGGCCGCCCATGGTGGGAAGCAGCGCGTCAGGGCGCTCCTTCTCGATGATCTTGGCGACCACCTCCGGGGTGATGGGTTCGATATAGGTGGCATCCGCCAGATCCGGATCGGTCATGATGGTGGCCGGATTGGAGTTGACCAGAATGATGCGGTAACCCTCGGCTTTCAGCGCCTTCACCGCCTGGGTGCCGGAATAGTCAAATTCGCAAGCCTGGCCGATGATGATCGGTCCCGCCCCGATGATCAGGATGGATTTGATGTCGGTACGTTTTGGCATTTTGAGGAACCTGTATTTGGGGTTCCCTACACAATGGCGGGCGCGATTCCAAGCGATTCCGGGAATTGTCCGCATGGTAGCGTTTTGAATCCGTGATGGATGATGGCGCTTGATCGCACCCATCGCAGTCCTTAATCTCAACACTGCGTCAATCTGAGGACGGCAACCGGTTGTAGTTCTAACAGGAGAGAAGCCAAATGATGAAGATACCATTCAACTTGCCAGTGATCCTTCGAATGGGCGTGATCGCCCTCGCGCTGATGGTACTGCCCAGCCTTGCCGCTGATGTCGCATTGGCGCAGGAGAAGAAGCCCAATATCCTGATCATCTGGGGCGATGACATCGGCTACTGGAACGTCAGCGCCTACAACCAGGGCATGATGGGTTATAAGACGCCCAATATCGACCGCATCGCGAAGGAAGGCGCGCTGTTCACCGACTCCTACGGCCAGCAAAGCTGCACCGCCGGCCGCGCCGCCTTCATCACCGGCCAGTCGCCGTATCGCACCGGGCTCTTGAAAGTCGGGCTGCCGGGCGCGAAGGAGGGCTTGCAGAAGGAGGATCCAACGATCGCCGACATCCTCAAGGCGCAGGGATACATGACCGGCCAGTTCGGCAAGAACCATCTGGGCGACCAGGACGATCACCTGCCTACCGCGCACGGCTTCGACGAGTTCTTCGGCTCACTGTACCACCTGAATGCCGAGGACGAGCCCGAGCATCCGGATTATTTCAAGGACCCCGAGCTGCGCAAGAAGTACGGCACGCGCGGCGTGATCCACACCTGGGCCAACCCGGACGGTACGCAGAAGATCGAGAGCACCGGCCCGCTGACCAAGAAGCGCATGGAGACGGTGGACGAGGAGATCACCCGGGAGGCGATGCGGTTCATGACGGACGCGAAGAAGGCCGACAAGCCGTTCTTCGTGTGGTGGAACTCAACCCGCATGCACATCTGGACGCGGCTCAAGAAGGAGAGCGAAGGCAAGACCGGCCTTGGCATCTATCCCGACGGCATGGTCGAGCATGACGGCCACGTCGGCCAGTTGCTCGACAAGCTCAAGGAACTCGGCCTCGAAGAAAATACCATCGTCATGTACTCCACCGACAACGGCGCCGAAGAGTTCACCTGGCCCGACGGCGGCACGACGCCGTTCCGCGGCGAGAAGGCCACCACCTGGGAGGGCGGCATGCGGGTGCCGACCGCGGTGCGCTGGCCCGGGGTCATCAAGCCCGGCACCTTGATCAACGACATCGTCGCGCATGAGGACTGGCTGCCGACCTTCGCAGCCGCGGCGGGTGCGGCTGATGTCAAGGCCAAGTTCCTCACCGGCCACACGCTCGGCAAGCAGAGCTTCAAGGTGCATCTGGACGGCTACGACCTAGGCCCCTTCCTCGCCGGCAAGGCGCCCGATCCGCGCCACGAGTTCTTCTACTTCAGCGACAACGGCGTACTGTCGGCGCTGCGCTACGACCAGTGGAAGCTCGTGTTTTCGGAACAGCGCGCGCATGGCATCGATGCTGTCGAGACGCCCTACGTGACGCTGAGTTTGCCGAAGTTGTTCAACCTGCGCTCCGATCCATTCGAGAAGGCCGACCACACAGGCATGGACTACACGCGCTGGCGTTTAGAGCACATGTTCCTGCTGGTGCCCGCGCAACAGTACGTCGGGAAGTTCCTCGCCACGTTCAAGGACTACCCGCAACGCCAGAAGGTCGGTAGCTTTAGCCTCGACCAGGTGCTGGAGAGCTTGCAAAAAGCTGGCAACTGACGCTGCGCGGGCGGGCACTGATGCGCGCGTAAATGAACTGCTGACTCAATCTACCGGACCGCACCTGTCGCAATGGCGGGTGCGGCCCAAGTAACAGGAAAAGACGTGATGAAGAACATCCTCAGGCATGGCCTCGTGGTTGCAGCGCTTATTGGGGCACTGGTGTTTTCCACCGTCCTCTCTCACGCTGCTGAAGCACTTCCATCATGGAATGATGGGCAATCCAAACAGTCCATAGAGGCGTTCGTCGAACGCGTCACCAAGGAAGGCTCGGCGGATTTCGTGCCCGCGCCCGAGCGCATCGCCACGTTCGACAATGACGGCACCCTGTGGGCCGAGCAGCCCATGTATTTCCAGCTCATCTTCGCGCTCGACCGTGTCAAGACTCTTGCCCCGCAGCATCCCGAGTGGCAGACC
>JANLWG010000057.1:0-4434 GCA_031364405.1 Hyphomicrobiales bacterium | reverse complement strand
CATGCTCGGCATCGCCAAATTCAAGGCGCGCGCCGCGCCCGATGCCAAACTCGCTTATGTCGAAGCCCTTGGCCTTGCGGGCCGAAAAGTGCTGATGGCCGGTGACGGTATCAACGATGCGCCCGCCCTTGCCGCGGGTTTTACCTCGATGGCACCCGCCAGCGCTTCCGACATCGGGCGAACCGCGGCCGAGACGGTCTTCATCGGCGACAGTGTGGCGGCAATAGTGACAGCCATCGACATCGCCCGGCGCGCCCAGATTATCGCCAAGCAGAATTTCGCTCTGGCCGTCGCCTACAACTTGTTGGCCGTTCCCCTGGCCATGCTCGGGCTGGTCTCGCCGTTGCTGGCGGCGGTAGCCATGTCGACATCGTCAATTCTCGTCATCTCCAACGCGCTGCGTTTGGGAATTCATAGAAAGCCGGCCGTCGCCCGCCTCGCCAATAATCCGGAGAGAGCACCGATCACCGAAGCTGTGCAGGGATTGCCGTGACCGGACTTCTCATTCTGATTCCAGTGGCCCTGTTGCTCGGCGGTGTGGGTCTGGCCGCCTTCCTGTGGTCGTTGCGTTCGGGTCAGTACGATGATCTCGAAGGTGCCTCATGGCGCATCCTCGAGGACGATGACGAGAAGCCATAGTTGGTGCCGGCTATGCGGCGATGCTGAACGAGGCCAGGCGCTGGCGGTAGCTCAGGGCTTCGGCGATGTGCAGCCGCGAAATCTCGGCGCGGCCCTCGAGATCGGCCAGCGTGCGGGCAACCCGCAGCACCCGGTGGTAGCCGCGCGCCGACAGGCTCATGGCGTCGGCTGCTTCGCGCAGCAGTTTAAGCCCCGCCGCTTCGGGTGTGGCGATGGCTTCGAGAATGGCGCCGTCGGCCTGGGCATTGGTGCGCAGTAGAGGCCTGCCCATGGCGGCAAAGCGCAACTTCTGGATGGTCCGCGCCGCGGCAACCCGCACCGCGACATCAGCGCTCGATTCCTTTGAAGGAGGCAGAGCAAGGTCGGAGGCTTTGACGGCGGGCAGTTCGATCTGGATATCCATGCGGTCAAGCAGCGGCCCCGAGATGCGCCCCTGATACTCGGCAGCGCAGCGCGGACCGCTGCGGCAAACATGGCCGGGCTCGCCCGCATGTCCGCACTTGCACGGGTTCATCGCCGCCACCAGCTGAAACCGCGCGGGGTAAGTCACGTGGTAGTTGACCCTCGCCACCACCGTTTCGCCGGTTTCCATCGGCTGGCGCAGACTCTCAAGCACACGCGGCTGGAATTCCGGCAATTCGTCGAGGAACAGAATGCCGTGGTGGGCCAGCGCCATTTCACCTGGCTTGGCGCGCAGGCCGCCGCCCACCAGGGCTGGCATGCTGGCCGAATGATGGGGACTGCGGAACGGCCGGCGGCGTGACAGTTTGCCACCCGCAAGTTCGCCCGCCAGTGAGGCGATCATGCTGATATCCAGCATTTCGCGGGCATCCATCGGCGGCAGGATCGACGGCAGACGCTGGGCCAGCATGGATTTGCCCGCACCCGGCGGCCCCACCATCAACAAGTGATGGCCACCGGCGGCGGTCACTTCCAGCGCCCGCTTGGCCATCTCCTGGCCCTTGATATCGCGCAGCTCCGGCAGATCACCGGCGTCCTCGGCGATCGTTGGCTTGGGGGCGCGCAGAACTTGCGTACCCTTCACATGGTTGATCAGCTGGATCAGATTTTCCGGCGCCAGAATGTCAACATCCTCACCAGCCCAGGCCGCCTCCGGCCCCGAAGCCTTGGGGCAAATCAGCCCGAGGTCGCGGGAATTTGCGGCAATCGCCGCAGGCAGCGCGCCGGCTATAGCCAGTATGCCGCCATCGAGCGCCAGCTCGCCCAGAACCATGTATCGCATGAGAAAATCGGGCGGTATGACTCCCAGCGCCGACAGCAGCGCCAGGGCGATCGGCAGATCAAAGTGACTGCCTCCCTTGGGCAGATCGGCGGGTGAAAGATTGACCACAAGGCGCTTGCCGGGAAGCGCAAGACCGATTGAATGCAGTGCCGCGCGCACCCGTTCACGGCTTTCGGCCACCGCCTTGTCGGGCAGGCCAACCACATGGAACTGCACTTGCCCTGACACAAATTGCGCCTGCACATCGACAGGAACAGCCTCAATCCCCTGAAAGGCGACAGTCGATACCCGCGATGTCATGGTCAATCCTTACTCGAACGACGGCGGACGCTACCTGAAGACGGAACTCCGCGCAAGAACATTTATAGAACAAATCTGTTTCGAGGTTTCCGGTGAAACCTGCGGTAATGCCATTGGCGGAGTTGGCTGCAACTTTCAGCATGTCTTAAACGCCAAACTTCCGTCGTCGAATTTCGATTTTCAAGGCAAGACAACAATGCTCTGCAATCAACTCATGTCAGCACGTTATTTACAATTTGCATCAGATGATTTGGCGCAACGCTCGCCCCCCGCGAGCCGCGCATCGTATTGCTGTTACGGCTTTTTATTTGGCGCCAATTTGCGTTGAAATATTCGAAACATAAGCAGCCGTTATTTGACTGCAAATCGGTAACTGTTCTTTTACGACAAAACACCCGCTCGCTTGCTTTAGCTGCCTTCGAGACTCAGTGTGCGGACCGAACATCATCGTTCGATTTGGGGCGGCCACATGACGGGCTTGCAGCCGGAGTGACGCGAATCGGAACAGTGGTCACGTGTTAATTGACACCAGCAATGCGGGAGATTTGACTATGTTAGGTGCTACTCCAGTAATTACTTCGAATGGCGCGGATGTGACAGCGTCCGTGGACGTTGCCGAAAATAGCCTGGCGGTGACCACGGTCACGGCGACCGACGCCGATGCCGGCACGGTCCTGACATATTTGATCATCGGTGGCGCTGACATGGCGTTGTTCACCATTGATGCCGCGACAGGCGTGTTGAGTTTCATTACGGCACCGAACTTCGAAGCGCCCGCTGATGCGGATGGCAACAACATATACGATGTTCAGGTTCAGGTTTCGGATGGATCACTGACCGACGCACAATCAATTGCTGTAACAGTCACTGACCAGAACGACGCTCCGGTCATCAATTCCGATGGCGGCAATTCGTCGGCGGCGGTGAATGTTGCCGAGAACAGCACCGCGGTTACGACAGTTTCCGCAAGTGATGCAGATCCGTCCACGGTAGTCACCTACTCGCTCGCCGGCGGTGCCGATCTGGCCTTTTTCACCATCGATCCGGTGACCGGTGTACTTAGTTTCAATTCCGCTCCGGACCGTGAAGAGCCAGCCGATGCCGGTGCCAACAATGTCTATAACGTTCAGGTTCAGGCTTCCGACGGGTCGCTGGTGGATACTCAGTCGATCGCAGTCACCGTAACCAATGTTGGCGGCGTAATCATCAACGGCACAAGCGGTGCCGACATTGTAGACCCGGCCCAGACCGTCGCTGGCCAGCCACTGCCGACCATCGAAGAAGACGTTCTCAACGGCTTCGCCGGCAATGATTCCCTCAATGGCGGCCTGGGCAACGACACCCTTGATGGCGGCCTGGGTTTGGATACCATGGTTGGTGGCCTGGGCGATGATACCTATATTGTCGACGATGCGGGCGATGTGGTCACCGAGGCCGCGGGCGAAGGCAACGACACCGTACAGTCGAGCATCACCCGCACTTTGGGCGCCAATTTCGAGAATTTGGTGCTCGCCGGTCTGACCGCAATCAACGGGACCGGCAATGAACTCAACAACAGCCTGACCGGCAACGAAAAAGCCAATACCCTCAATGGCGGCGCTGGTGCCGATGCGATGGCCGGCGGCGCCGGCGGCGATGTCTATGTGGTCGACAATGCCGGTGACGTGATCACCGAAATTGCTCTGGGCGGCATCGATTCCGTCCAGTCGAGCGTCACCTACACGCTGTCGTCCGAAGTCGAGAACCTGACGTTGACCGGTTTGCTGGCCATCAACGGCATCGGCAATGCTTCGATCAACAACATCACCGGCAACAGCGCCAGCAACACCCTCAGAGGCTTTGGCGGCAACGATGTGCTCAACGGCGCAGCCGGTGCCGACACGATGTTTGGCGGCACCGGCAATGACATTTATGTTGTTGCCGACGTTGGCGATGTGACCACCGAACTGGCCGGCCAAGGCACCGATACTGTCCAGTCGAGCATCACCCATACGCTCTCGGCAAACGTCGAAAACCTGACTCTGACGGGTTCGGCGGCCATCAACGGCACCGGCAATACGCTGGCCAACGTGATACTTGGAAACTCGGGAGCCAACATTCTCATTGGCCTCGAAGGTAACGATACCCTCAACGGCGGCCTCGGCATCGATAACATGACCGGCGGCCTCGGCAATGATACCTATGTTGTTGACGTAGCAGGCGATGTCGTCACCGAGGCGATTGGTGAAGGCACTGACACGGTGCAGTCAAAG
>JANLWG010000029.1:0-11249 GCA_031364405.1 Hyphomicrobiales bacterium | reverse complement strand
GTCTCCGAGCACGGCCTGAACCAGCGTGAGGGCGGCCACCGCAGCAGTGTCGGCGCGCATGATGCGAGGCCCCAACGAAATCGCGGTGACAAAGCTGCAGGATTTGAGCAGCGCCTTCTCGCCGCCGGTGAAGCCGCCTTCAGGGCCGATGATAACAGCGGCGGGGGTGGTGAGGCCTTTGAGTGCCACAATGGGATTGGCGACAGAGGCGGTTTCATCGCAATAGATGAGCGCCCTGCCCTTGTCCCAGTTGGCGATCAGTTTTTCGAACTTCTCGGGTTCGGCCACGGCTGGCACGAACACCAGATTACACTGTTCGGCGGCCTCAATGACGTTGGCACGCATGCGCTCGAGGTTGACCCGCTCGGCGATGGTACGCTGGGTGATCACCGGCCTTAACCTTCTGGCGCCAAGCTCGGTGGCCTTCTGCACCACATAGTCAAGGCGGGCGTGCTTCAGGGGCGCGAAGATATAATCGATATCGGGTGGGACCTGTACATCGGCAAGGCGCTTCTCGCAACGGATGCTGGCGGATTTCTTGGTGACGCTGGCCATGTAGGCCAGCCATTCGCCATCCTCGGCATTGAACACCCGCAAGGGATCGCCGCTGGCCAGCCGCAGCACATGGGCCAGATAATGAGCCTGCTCGCGCGCCAATGGAATTTCGCGGGTTTCGCTCAAAGTTTCATCGACATAAAGGCGAGGAGTGGTTTTCATGGTGAGCCTGATGTACACCGCGCCGATGAGCGATGTCAGCAAGCAAGATGGAACGGTGGCGGACGCGGTGCGCGGCCATTGGGTCGAGCGCTATCTGCCGCAAGCCGCGGGGCCTTATGCCAGGCTGGCCCGGCTGGAACGGCCGATCGGCTGGTGGCTGCTGCTGCTGCCGTGCTGGTGGGGAATGCTGCTGGCGCAGATTGCCCAGGGCGGCGGTCTGCCCAATCTCTGGTTTGGCGGGCTGTTCATGATCGGCGCCATCGTCATGCGGGGTGCGGGCTGCACGCTCAATGATATCGTCGACCGCGACATCGATGCGGAAGTGGCGCGCACCAGATCGCGGCCGATCCCATCGGGGCAAGTCACCGTCAGGCAGGCTTTCACCTTGCTGGTTTCACTCAGTGTGATCGGGCTTTTTATCCTTCTGCAATTCAATCGCTTCACTATCGGGCTCGGCGCTTCATCATTGGTGATCGTCGCCATCTATCCTTTCATGAAACGGCTGACCTATTGGCCTCAAGCATTCCTTGGTCTCGCCTTCAACTGGGGTGCGCTGGTGGGCTGGAGTGCGGTGCAGGGCAGCCTCTCATGGCCGCCGGTGCTGCTCTATTTCGGCGGCATATGCTGGACGCTGGCCTATGACACGATCTACGCACATCAGGACAAGGAGGATGACGTGCTGATCGGGGTGAAATCAACGGCATTGAAATTCGGCAGCTCCAGCCTGCCGTGGTTGGCCTCGTTCTTCGTGGTGGCGCTGGTGTTTCTCGATCTCGCCTTATGGCTTGCAGGAGCCTCGCTCATTGCCCATATCGGGATCGCCGGGGCAGCACTTCATGCGGCGTGGCAATTGTTGCGCTTCAAGGCGGATGATCCCGCACGTTGCCTTGCCCTGTTTCGTTCGAACCGCATCTTCGGAATCATCATCGCCGCCTCACTCCTTCTGGATAGCATCATCACATGATTGAAGAACTCCTGAACATCGCCAGCGATGCCATAGCCAGTGCAACCAGTCTTGGTGCTGATGCGGTGGAGGCTTCGGTCGTCGACGGCCGCAGCACCGATGTGGAAATTCGCGACGGCCAGATCGAAAAACTCGAAGGTGCGGAGGCCCGGCGCATCAGTTTGACAGTTTACAGCGGCAAATCATCGGCCTCGATTTCGGGTGCGGTGTTAACACGCGACGCGATCCATCAGCTGGCTGAGAAGGCTCTCGCCATGGCGCGGCTGGCGCCAGCCAATCCCTATGCCGGCATTGCCGACGGCACGCAACTTGCGACTTCGTTTCCCGATCTTGATCTCATTTCCGCAAGCCTGCCGGATGCAAGCGAACTTGAACGCATGGCTCGCGCGGTCGAACACGCCGCACTCAGCGTTTCCGGCGTCAGCAAGTCGGGTGGCGCCAGCGCTTCGGCGGGAGATCGTAGCGTGGCGTTGGCCATTTCGAATGGCTTTGCGAGCGGTTATCGCAAGACCGGAACTTCGATCAGCGTTTCAGCAATTGCTGGCGATGGCACCGCCATGGAACGCGATTATGATTACTCCTCGACCATCCATTTTGGTGATTTGCGGTCGCCTGAATCCGTGGGCCTTGAGGCTGGCCAGAGGGCCGTGCGGCGGCTTGGCTCGCGCAAGGTGAAATCACAGGTGGTGCCGGTGGTATTCGACAAGCGTATTGCGGCCAGCCTGATCGGTCATATGCTGAGCGCCATCAACGGATCGGCGATTGCACGCGGCACCAGCTTTCTCAAGAACGATCTCGGCAAGCGGATTTTCGCGAAGGGGATTACCATCGTTGAAGATCCATTGATGGTTCGCGGCCTCGGCTCCAGATGTTTTGACGGCGATGGCTTGCCGGTCAGCAAACGAAATCTCATCGACGAGGGCGTGCTCACCAGCTGGCTGCTCGATTTGCAGTCGGCCCGCCAGCTTGGACTTGCACCAACGGGGCATGGCTCTGGTTCATCCAATGTTTACTTGAGACCCGGAAGCATCTCGCGCGATGACCTGCTTCGTGACATCAGTCATGGACTTTATGTAACCGAAATGATCGGGTCGAGCATCAATATGGTGACGGGTGATTACAGCCGGGGCGCTTCGGGATTTTGGATCGAGAACGGCGTGCTTGCTTATCCGGTGAGCGAGATCACCATTGCCGACAATCTCAGGGATATGTTTCTCAATGTGACCGCCGCCGACGATCTTGAATTCAGGTCGAGTGTCAATGCGCCGACATGCATGGTGGAGGGCCTGACGATTGCCGGGCTCTGACGGTCTGAACGCCGATGCGGAACTACTTTTCGATGCGGTGCGCGAAGCTGGTTCATTGGCCATGACCATGTTGCGCCAGAATGTGCGGCGCTGGTCAAAGACCGATGGGTCGCCGGTTACCGAAGCTGACATGCAGGTCGATGCCTTGTTGCGAGGCCGCCTGCAGGCCGCCCGCCCGGACTACGGCTGGCTGTCGGAAGAAACACCCGACAACGACAGGCGCCTGACTTGCGAGCGACTGTGGATCGCCGATCCCATCGATGGCACGCGGGCGTTTATCAACGGCGGCAGCCAGTGGTGCGTGGCGGTTGGGCTGATTGCCGGCGGCAGGCCCACAGCAGCGGCAATCTACCGGCCGGTCAGTGAGGAATTTTATTCGGCGGTGGCGGGCGGCGGTGCTTTCATGAATGATCGGAAGATCATGGCGAGCGCTGAACATGGGCTTGCCGGTGCGCAGGTCGTTGGCACACGGAAATCGCTGGCGGGGCTGGTTGAGCATGGCATCATCGCCGATGTCTTGGGTGAACTGCCATTGCAGTTGCGGCTCGCCTTCGTGGCAACGGGCCGTGCTGATGCGGCGGTTTCCTTTGGCCACAAGAGTGACTGGGACCTGGCGGCTGGCGATTTGATCGTGCAGGAGGCTGGCGGAATCGCCGGCGACCTCGATGGCCAGAGCTATATTTACAATCGGCCCGTGACATGGCAGCACGGAATGATTGCCGCCGGTGCCAAACGCCACGCGGCAATTGCCCAAGCCTTGAGGACACCATGACAGCACCACAGATAAAACCTGCAAAGCAACTTCTTCACATGGTCTTCGGCGGAGAGCTCAACGATGTGAAGAGCATTGACTTCAGGGATCTGTCGAAGCTCGATGTGGTTGGATTTTTTCCCAACTACGCCGAGGCCCACAAAGCCTGGCTGGGCAAGGCACGCGAAACCATCGACAACGCGCAAATGCGCTATTTCATCATCCATATGCACCGCCTGCTCGATCCTTCCGTGAGCACGGCGAAGAAAAAGCTGGTGATGAAGAAAGTTTAAATCATCCCATCCCGCTGCAGGCGGCCGAGGCGGTATTCCGTGAGCGGATTTTCTTCCGCCAGACGCTGTTGGGCCACAGCGCAATCCTTCTGCATCTGTGCGGTGAGTTCGGCAATCGAGTCAAAGCGGCGGTCGGAGCGGATCAGGGCTACGAGTTCGACGAGAAGTGTACGGCCATAGAGATCGCCGGAGAAATCGATCAAATAAACTTCGAGAAATGTGCGGCCGGTCTCGAAGGTTGGCCGGTCACCGAAATATCCCGCACCTCGCCATGCAGCAGCACCTTTGACGCCAGCATCGCGCACCCGCACCGCATAGATGCCGCGAAATGGTTCGGCCCCCGCTTCGAGAATTATATTCAGAGTGGGAAATCCGATGCTGCGTCCGCGCTGGTCGCCTGGCACAACTTCGCCCATGATGGTCCAGTAATAGCCGAGTTCGTGGGCCGCTTCAGCAACATGACCATGGTGCAATGCCTGGCGGATCGAACTCGATGCGAAGGGCGAGTGCAAGTCACCGTCATCGGTCACCTGATCGACGATGGTCACGCCGAAACCTTTGGCCGCACCAAAATCAACCATGGTGGCAGGACTGCCCTTGCGGCCTCTGCCAAAATGAAAATCATAACCGGTCACCACATGAGTGACAGCCAGTCTCTCGACCAGATGACGGGTCACGAATTCGGCCGGCTCGAGGGCGGCCAATTCCCTGTTGAAATCCAGCACCACTGTGAAAGATGCTCCAAGTGCGGCGATCAGGCGGGCCTTCAGTGCCGCTGGCGTCAGACGAAATACCGGCTCGCTGGGTCTGAAGAAGGTGCGCGGATGAGGCTCGAAGGTCAGGACGCCCCATGGCCTCCCGGCGCGCTCGGCGGTCTGCCGCGTCATATCGAGCAAGGCCTGATGGCCGCGATGGACGCCGTCAAAATTTCCGACGGCGACGACAGCACCTTTCAAATCCGCAGGCATCGCATCGCGGGCGGCAATCATGCGCATGGCATTTTTCCCGTCATGTCCAAGCCAGCTGGCGCATGGTGGTTACGATCCGGGCCTCGGGCACGGCAGCCCTGACGCTGCGCTCCACCGCTGCCAATCCCGCACTGGCATCGGTCACTCCGTCGGCGACCAGAACAACGTCAATACCATAGGAGGCCGCACCCCTGATGTCGGTTTCAGGGCCGTCGCCGATCGCCAGAACCTGGTCGCGGCTGACGGCGCTGCCGCGCCGGTTCGATGCTTGCGCCATGGCGAGATCGTAGATGGGCCGGTAGGGTTTGCCGGCCATCAGTACCTCACCACCAATCGCCGCGTACGCTTCTGCCAGGCTTCCGGCACAGTAGAGAATTCGGTCGCCCTTGCGGACGATCTTGTCGGGGTTGGCGCAGATCATGACGAGGTGCCGGGATTTCATTTGCGCCAGCAGATCATCATAGTCTTTAAGCTTGTCGTTTACATCGTCAAACAGGCCGGTGCACAATACAACGTGGGCTTCGTCAAGCGGTGTGCGGGCGACCGCAAGACCTGCGAAAATCGACCTGTCGCGCTCAGATCCCAAATGAAAGACCTTGCCGCCGCCGTGATCGAGCACCAGGGTTCGCGTCACATCGCCCGATGTCACAATGGCATCATGGCTGACGGGATCAACACCGATATCAATCAACTGCTGCGCGACACCGGCACAGGTGCGCGGCGAATTGGATACGAGGATGACGGTGCCGCCGTTGTGGCGGTGCAGGGTAAGGGTCTCGATGGCCGCGTAAAAAGGCGCATCACCATTGTGCACGACCCCCCAGATATCGCAGAACCACACCGGATAACGCACCGACAAATCTTGCATGGAAACAATCACGCAGCCTGGGTTCGGTGCATGCCCGCAGTGTGGCCCGCCTCGCGGCGCACGCGCCGGGGCGGCGCGAAATAGGATCCATAACCCAGGCGCGCCAAACGGGTTGCCGCCGTCGCCTGAGCCGAGCTGGTGATGCCGCCACCAATCATCTGGAACTGCATGGCGCGGGCGAGCTGGATAAACTCTGTCCACGCTGGCGATACGCCGGTGCCGGCATCGAATTCAGCGGCATTGATGCCGAGGAAGCGCACCCCCAGCCTCCGCAGGGAGGCGAGATCGAGGCCAGCGGCCGACACGTTGGACAATGCCATGGTGACGCCGAGGCGGCCCAACTTTGCCAATCCATTGATGCCCCTGGCGTCGAGGCTGGCCAAATCGCCATGGGCAATATCGACTACAATACCGTCGGCGCTGTCGCTCGCCTGCTCCAGTTCGGCAATCAGCCGCGCCACATCGGATTCAGTTTGCAGCGTGGCAACTCCCAGCGGCACCAGCAGGCGCATGTTGGGATGCTTGTTGCGCAAGCGCCGCAGCACCGGCAAGGCCAGTTTCAGCAAATGAGCATCAAGGGCCGCACGCATGCCGCCGGCATCGGCTTTGCTCATCAAATCATCGTGGAAAACTTCAGCACCCTGAGTGTTCACCATATTGATCAGGGCCCGGTAATGCAGGGTCGTTCCGGTCGAAAGCTCGATTACCGGCTCGAGCATGAGATTGAGATGTTCCTGGGCAGGCGCTGGCGACTTCGTCTGCGGGGCCAGGCCTTCGCGAAGCAGGCTCTCATTTGATTTGGTCAAATCACCGGTGACACTGCGCGCCATGTTCTGAACGCTATCGCGCAGTGACCGCATCTCCTGAAGCACTTCAGTGCTGGACTGCGCCAGACGCCGTTCGATAATTTCAAGCCGGCCGGTTGTGGCAGCCGATTGCTGCGCCTGAAAATTGTAAGACCTGTCGTGTTCCATTATACGCCCGGCAATCGTGGCGTTGCGCCGCCACTGGGCAAGAAGTGCCAAAAGTTGGCCCCATGCCAGCACCAGCAATGCACCAGCTACCACAAGGGCTGAAAATGTCTTTATCGCCAGGAGATAGAAGGCGCACCCAATAGCAAGGAGCGCAAAAATTGCGATCCCCGCGGTGGTTGCCCAATTCTGCCGCTGCATATGCTGGTGTCCCCCGATGCAACTCCACGAATCACTCTGGCCGGAGAATAACGTACTCTCCGGCCTCTGGCCACGTCATGTCTCAGGCGAAGATCAGGCGACGGAGGCCAGAATCTTCGGCATCTTGTCGGCGAAAATCTCGTCGATCTGGTTCTTGGTGATGACCAGTGGCGGCGACAAGGCAATGGTGTCGGCGCTGATGCGAATCATCATGCCGATGTCATGGAAGGCGTTTTCCATGGCCTTATAGGCGCGCAAACCGGGCTTGCCTTCGACCGGCTTCAAATCGATGCCAGCGACCAGGCCGATGGTGCGAATGTCCTCGACCATTGGATGACCCTTCAGGGTAAAGGCGGCATCGGCCCAGGTATCTTCCAGCTTGCGGGCGCGCTCGAACAGGTTTTCGTCACGGTAGAGATCCATGGTCGCAACACCGGCGGCAGCGGCAATCGGGTGGCCGGTGTAGGTGTAGCCATGGAACAACTCGATCACATGCTCGGGACCGTTCATGAAGGCATCATAAATGCCCTGGCGAACCAGAACGCCGCCCATCGGCACGGTGCCGGAGGTGACACCCTTGGCAAAAGTGATGATGTCGGGGACGACACCGAAGCGCTCAGCGGCAAAAGCATGGCCCAAACGGCCAAAGCCGGTGATGACTTCGTCGAAAATCAGGAGGATGCCGTGCTTGGTGCAGATTTCGCGCAGGCGCTTCAGATAGCCCTTGGGCGGCGCCAGCACGCCGGTGGACCCCGCCATCGGCTCAACGATGACAGCGGCGATGGTCGAGGCATCGTGCAGCACAACCAGGCGCTCAAGCTCATCGGCGAGATGGACGCCCCAGTCCGGTTCGCCACGCGAATAAGCCTGTTCCTTGCGGTTGTAAGTGTGCGGCAGGTGATCGACACCGGCCAGCATGGTACCAAACATCTTGCGGTTGGCGACCATGCCTCCGACCGAGATGCCGCCAAAGTTCACGCCATGGTAACCGCGCTCGCGGCCGATCAAACGGGTGCGGCTGGCCTGGCCGATGGTGCGCTGATAGGCCAGTGCAATCTTCAATGCGCTGTCGGCGGCTTCCGAGCCCGAGTTGCAGAAGAAGGCGTAGTTCAAATCGCCCGGCGCCATGGTGGCAAGGCGCGAGGCAAGTTCGAATACCTTGGGGTGGCCAAACTGGAAAGTCGGCGAGAAATCCAGTTCGGCGGCGGATTTCTGGATCGCCTCGACAATGGGTCCGCGGCAATGACCGGCGTTGCAGCACCACAATCCCGCACTGCCGTCGAGAACGGCGCGGCCGGACATATCATAATAGTGCATGTCCTTGGCGCGGGCGATCATGCGCGGGCGCTGCTTAAAGGCACGGTTGGGGGTAAATCCCATCCAAAACGGCTCAAGATTATTGGGTGACGGTTCCCACGCGGTAGCTCCGGCATGGCTTTGTGGCTTGTTCATTGGTCAATCTCCTCAGGCTTTCCTGTCCCCAATAGCAGAAAGACAAGCCCCAAGGAAATGCACCAGCCTTCAGCGTTGCCGGGAGCCAGATTTCGGATCACGATGACGCTGGAACAATCTGCCGGAGATCGCCATGAAATTCTGTTTCGCCGCCGCAATCGCTGCCATGCTCCTGTTCACAGCTGGAAAGGCCAGGGCCGGCGAGATCGTCGATGCGGCCGTCAACGCAGAACAGTTCCTGGCGCAGCGCAGATATGACGACGCCCTCGCAACCCTCGATCATGCCAAGGGCGAGGTTTGGAAAGCAAATCCGATGATGGTCCGCAAAGCCTTATTCACCGCATCCGAGCCACAGGGCTTCGGGTCTATGATATCAAGGAAGTTACGACCTTCAAGCGCAGCGAACCAATCATCACCCATGCTGAGCCGGTGGGCTACGGCTTCGGTCGCGACGGCGATCTCTATGTGATCGACTTGGGCCTCGATTTTGTGATCAAGAGCCCTGACGGAAAAATCCTGGCACAACAGGGAAACTTGGGTTCGCTCGCGTTGCGCTCGCGCGTGCCCAGCAAGGAGTTCATGGCCACGTTGACCTATGATTTCTCAGGTTTGCCAGCTGGCGATTGTGAGGTCACAACAAACATAAGGGACAAGAACTTGGACAAGCCGGCCGAGTTCACCATGAAGTTCGACCTGGTCGAATGATCACCTATGGGTGGCGCTGCTCCTTGGCGGCGCTGCGTTCACAGACGCGCGACAGTTCGGCTATGGGATCGACATCATGGGGCAAGCTCTGGCCGTAGCGCAGGTCGGCCCTGGTCAGGCCGATGTCGGACAGCATGTAGTCGTCGAACTGCTCGAGCTTGCGCAGATAGCGGCGGGAGAACCAGTTGCGGATCACCCGCCGAAGCCTTGGAAAGGCAAAGGCCTGATCCTGGAATGCTGCTTCGCTGAGGATATATTCGCGCATGGTCGTCACCTTGATTGTCCTTATTGTACAGATAAATTTTCTTGATTATCTCATAACAATGATATAACATACGGGTACAATTCCGATCAATGAAAACATTGTCACCATGACAACTTGGACTCCTCAGCTCGTTTCCGGCCGCCCGCGCTACCTGGCAATTGCCGAGGCCATGCGGTCGGATTTATTGAGTGGCGTGCTTAAACCGGGAGACCAGCTGCCGACTCACCGCGATCTTGCCTATCGGCTGGGCGTCACCACCGGCACGGTGACGAGGGGTTATGCCGAGGCTGAAAAGCTTGGCATTCTGGTGGGCGAAGTTGGGCGCGGTAGTTTCCTGCGCCCGCCCGGGGCCCAGGTTCACCCGTTTCGGGCGACACCGGCCCACGACGAAAAATTCGTCAACCTGTCGCAGGCCTCGCCGCCGCTCATTCATGAAAGTCAGGATCTTGACCGGGCGCTGCATCAGATCATGGCCGCGCCGTCGCGTATCGATCTGCTCGATTATACGCCGCCCGAAGGTCATCCGTTGCACCGCGCCATGGGCGTCACCTGGCTCAAACGCAGTGGAATTACGGTGCCGGAAACCCAGGTTTTGGTGACGTCCGGCGCCCATGCAGGGCTCATTTCCTGCCTCGCGACGCTAAGCCAGCATGGCGAGCGGATATTCGCCGAGGGGTTGAACTATCCGACCATAAAACCCATCGCGCGGCATCTGGGGCTGACACTTGTGCCACTTGAAGCTGACGAAGGCGGGCTGGTGCCGGAAGCACTGGAACGGGCCGCGCGGGCCGGTGAGGCGCGCATTCTCTATATCGTGCCGACATTACACAACCCGACGACCTCAACCTTGTCACTTGCCCGCCGCATGGCCATTGTCGATATCGCCCGGCGCCATGGCATGACCATTGTTGAGGACGATATTTTCCGCTTGCTCGATCCGCGCGTTCAGCCGCCGACTCTATTCGCGATGGCGCCCGAGCGCACTTTTCACATCACCAGCATTTCAAAGACCTTGGCTCCTGGCTTGCGGGTTGGCTTCGTCGCCACACCGGCCGGCAAGACCGATGCGCTGATGCGTCATCAAACCGTGGCGAGCGGCCGCGCGGTCGGCCTGGCAGCTGAGGTGGCGCGCCATTGGATCGAGGGCGATGTAGCGGACAAAATACTTTCCGCGATTATCGCTGAAAATAGCGCGCGCCGCGCCATGGCGATGGAGATTTTCAAGACGCGAAATTTCGGCTGCAAACCAGGTGCGCCCTATATCTGGCTCAAATTGACTGAACACTGGCAGCCCGGCGATTTTGCCCGAGCTGCCCAAGACCAGGGAATAAGAATAACTCCGGGCACTGCCTTCGCCATTGACCGGCGGGCCGATGACCAGGCAGTTCGAGTGTGTTTTGGCGGCAACGTCAGCCGGGAAAATCTGCACCGGTGCTTGACGACGCTCAATGCTTTGCTCGATGAAATGCCCGGCGACGAATTCCACGGCGTTGCCTGAGAGATGTCATCAAGCTCTCCGAAAACATCCGGCAGCAAGGTTACGACGCGCACGGTTTTTTATATCCCGGGTTACGATCCGCGCGGGCCTGCCCACTATCACCGGCTTTACCAGGACGAGGCCGCCAAGCAGAGCGCCATCAACGGATTGAATATCAGCGTTGGCCCGCGCCGCAACATTGACGAATTTGAAAGCGTGTGGACACTCACAGCGGAGCAAACCGTCACCGAATACCGGTTCATGCGCTACGACGATATCATACGGGAACGCTGGTCAAAATCCACACCGG
>JANLWG010000393.1:0-1848 GCA_031364405.1 Hyphomicrobiales bacterium | reverse complement strand
GATGTCGGGTGCGCGGCACTGATAGAGCAGGGGATAGATCGCCGGGTTGCCGCTGTAAGCGCCATCCCAGTAGGATTCTCCGTCGATCTCGATGGCATGACTAAGCGTCGGCAGGCAGGCGGACGCAAGCAATGCATCGACGGACAACTCGGAATTTTCAAAGAGCTTGAGCGTGCCGGTGCTCAGCCGCGTGGCGGCGATGAACAGCCTGATGGCTCGCGGCGAGCGCAGCGCTTCGAAGTCGATCAGCTTCGAGATGATCTTTCGAAGCGGATTGATGTCGAAGGGGTTGAGCTGGTACGGCGAAAACAGCCGCGTAAGATCGATCATCAGCTTGGCCGAGGCGCCGGAGCGAGGGCCAAGGGGATAGTTACAGGAACCGACGGCTTCCCAGAAGGACGACAAGGTTTCGCGTGCCCCGTCCCGACCTCCCGTAATCCAGCCAGACGCCAGCGCTGCGGCGTTCATGGCACCGGCGCTGGTGCCGCTGATGGCTTCGAAGTGCAGGTGCGGCTCTTCCAGCAGCCGATCGAGTACGCCCCAGGTCAGCGCGCCGAGTGCGCCGCCTTGTAGCGCCAGATTCAAGGTCTTACGGTTTCGCAGCATAAGTTTGTTCTGATGCGTAGCAACATCTCAAATATCTATCTAATTAATAATACTAGTTCTAGGTGAGAGACATGGTAATGGGTCTTTATTGTTGTATCGAACAAATTTCAAATAAATAACATCATATTTAAATAATAAATAATTGAACTTAAATATGTTAATGGTCGTATCTACCAGATTTTCTGTCGCTTCCTGACGACGATCCAAAAAATGATGACTCAGGTTCATATTCGGCTGGTGATGCGCCCGAACACTGCCTCGTGTGCGCGGTTACGGTTGCGAAATGGCGCGGGTCTGTTGGTGGCGTTCCTGGGCTGTCTGCCGGCATGGGCTGACGAGGCCGCAGACCAGCTGGAGCGTGCGAGAGTGCTGCGGGAGGTGCAGGAAGCACCATCGCGGATGCCCGTTTCGGAGGTGTCAAACCAGCCGGTTCTCCCAGCGGCAGCGCTGGATAGGGAGCGCCTGCATGCCGCGGAGAGCTTTCGAATGCGCCAGATTGAAGACGCGCAATGGCGCAATTTGATTGGCGCTCAGCAAATGCAGCTTCATCAACCGTCCAATGGGGCGGGACCGGAATCACAATGGCGCGCCCAGACGTTCGAGCGCGAGCGCCAGGCGCAGGACCTGTCAGCAGATATACTTCGGCGCGATCTGGAGTACAAATGGGGTGGCCACCGCTGACGCCGCAATGCCGGTAACATCCAACTCCTTGTGGGGATAACAATGTTGACACGAAAAACAGCCTGGGCCGGGCTCGCAGCGGGTGCGATATCGGCAGTTCTCTGCACGGCAGCGGGGGCGCAGACGATCGACAGCCTCATCGACCAGACGATGGTTGGGAGTCATCGTGCCGAAGGGCATAAGGCGCGGGACAAATACCGGCATCCCAAGGAGACGCTGATGTTCTTTGGCCTGCAGCCGAATATGGTTGCCGTCGAGATCTCGCCCGGCCGAGGCTGGTATACCGAGATTCTTGCGCCCGTGTTGCGCGATCGGGGCCAGTTCTACGTCGCCGTATCCGCCGTTACGGAAAAGACGCCCGAAGCTCTGCGGCAAAACGATGCGGACTATCGTGGCATGCTGGCCGCCGCCCCGGATCTATATGGCAAGGTCAGGTTTTCGGTGATTTCGTCCGCCTCGCGGCAGGTCGCACCGCCGGGCAGCGCCGATCTGGTCCTCACCTTCCGCAATGTTCACAACTGGGCCAAGGCAGGCACAGCCGACGCGATGTTCAAAGCGTTC
>JANLWG010000192.1:0-9999 GCA_031364405.1 Hyphomicrobiales bacterium | reverse complement strand
TGCGTCTGGAGGCTGGCGTTTTCATTGCGCTTGATATGAACGAGCCAGTCTCGCACGCCGCTTGGTCCCATCGAGTCCGTGATCTGGACCTATCATAGAACCAACTGGCCTCATAGGCTAACTGAGAATCGTCGTATATTGAAACGCCAATGACCGAACCTGCCGTCGACACCTCGCCCAAGACCTGGGATGAGATCAAGACCACCACCTGTTACATGTGCGCCTGCCGCTGTGGCATCAAAGTCTATCTCAAGGACGGCACGGTCAAATATGTCGACGGCAATCGCGATCATCCCGTCAACAAAGGGGTGATCTGCGGCAAGGGTGCGGCGGGCATCATGCAGCACTATTCACCGGCTAGACTGTCGAAGCCGCTGATTCGGGTGGGCGAACGCGGCTCGGGTGAGTTCCGCGAAATTGAATGGGAAGAAGCACTGCGCACCGCGACCCTTTGGCTGTCGGAAGTGCGCAACACTAATCCCAAGAAACTCGCATTCTTCACTGGCCGTGACCAGAGCCAGGGTCTCACCGGTTGGTGGGCGGCACAATTTGGCACTCCAAATTATGCCGCCCATGGCGGTTTCTGCTCGGTCAACATGGCGGCGGCCGGGCTTTACACTTTCGGCGGGTCGTTCTGGGAATTCGGCGAGCCCGACTGGAAGTATACGAAATACTTCCTGCTCTTTGGCGTTGCCGAGGATCATGCCTCCAATCCGATCAAGGCGGGACTGGGAAAACTCAAGGGCCGGGGTGCCAAGATTGTCTCGGTCAATCCGATCCGCACTGGTTACTCCGCCATCGCCGATGAATGGATCGGTATTCGTCCGGGTACGGATGGATTGTTCGTGGGCGCACTTGTTCACGAACTGCTGTCGGCCCAGAAGATCGATGGCGAATATCTGCTGCGCTACACCAATTCACCCTGGCTGGTGATCGAGAATGAGGGCGGTGCCGACGACGGCCTGTTCGCCCGCAATGCGCAAGGGTCGGCCCTGGTATGGGACGCCCATTCTTCCTCACCGATGCCGGCGCTCTCGCCCGATGCCGAACCCAAGCTCATGGGCCGCTTCAAATTGCCCGATGGCCGCCGCGTGGTCACCAGCTTCCAGCTGATCGCCGAACGATTCCTGTTGCCGGAATGGACGCCAGATGCGGTAGCGGAGCGCTGCGGGGTTCCGGCCACCACCATCAAGCGCATCGCCGCCGAACTGGCGCGCGTTGCATTCGAGGAACAGATCGAGCTCAATTTTCCATGGACGGATTATGCCGGCCGCCATCACGAAAAAATGGTGGGTCGTCCGGTCTCCATGCATGCTATGCGTGGCATCTCCGCCCATGCCAATGGTTTCCAGACCTGCCGCACCATCCATCTGCTGCAGATCATTCTTGGCACTATCGATGTGCCGGGCGGCTTCCGTTACAAGGCGCCGTTCCCCAAGCCCGCACCGCCCGGTGTGAAGCCAGCAGGAAAGCCCGGTCAGGTGAAGCCCAACACACCATTGCCGGGACCGCCCTTGGGCTTCGTCACCTCGCCCGAGGATTTGCTTATCTGTGAAGAGGGCAAACCGCAGCGCCTCGACAAGGCCTATTCATGGGATGCGCCATTGGCTGCCCATGGCATGATGCATATGGTCATCACCAATGCCGCCAAGGGCGATCCGTACCACATTGATGTCCTCTTCATGTACATGGCCAACATGAGCTGGAACTCGTCCATGAATGTGCCCGATACAATCAAGTATCTTACCGCCAAAGATGACAAGACCGGCGACTATGTAATTCCCCAAATTATCTATTCCGACGCCTATGCCTCGGAGATGGTGCATTACGCCGATCTCATTTTGCCTGATACAACCTATCTCGAGCGTTGGGATTGTATCTCCATGCTCGACCGGCCGATTTCCGAGGCTGATGGTCCAGCCGATGCGATCCGCCAGCCGGTGGTGGAGCCTGACCGCGACGTACGGGCCTTCCAGTCCGTGCTGCTCGATCTCGGTGCCAGGCTCGGGCTTCCCGGCATGACCCGCACCGATGGCAGCCCACGCTATCCCGGTGGTTACTCTGATTATATCGTCAACCACGAGCGCGCCCCCGGCATCGGCCCGCTCGCCGGTTTCCGTGGCCCCAATGGCAAGTCGCAGGGCCGCGGCACGCCCAACCCTGAGCAGCTCCAGCACTATATCGACAATGGCTGCTACTGGCATTACGAACTCCCCGATCACATGAAATATTACCGCCATGTGAACTGGGCCTATCTCGACTGGGCCACTTTCTTTGGTTTCATCGGAAAGCCCGAGCCCATCATCCACCAGCTCTATTGCGAGCCATTGCAGAAATTCCGGCTGGCAGCGCGCGGCCACGGGAAAATTATTCCGCCCACTGAGCATAAAAAACGCATCGAAACTTACTTCGATCCCATCCCCTTCTGGTATCCGCCCTTCGAAGGCTCAATGGTGGATGAGACCGAATTTCCCATGCACGCCGTCACCCAGCGGCCAATGGCGATGTATCATTCCTGGGGCTCGCAGAACGCTTGGCTGCGGCAAATCCTTGGCCGCAACTGGCTCTACATGGCGCGTGAACGGGCGGCAAAACTTGGCATTATCGATGCTGATTGGGTGAACGTCACCTCGCATCACGGTGCCATCAAAGCCCAGGTGAAACTCATGGATGGACAGAATCCGGAAACCGTATGGACATGGAACGCCATTGGCAAAAGGTCCAACGCCTGGGGCCTCGCGGCGGATGCGCCAGAGTCCAGAAAAGGGTTCCTTCTCAATCACTTGATCTCCGAACTATTGCCCCAACGTGAAGGCGGATACCGCTACTCCAACAGCGATCCGATCACCGGGCAAGCCGCGTGGTACGATCTCCGTGTGAAGGTCGAAAAGGCCGACGATCAATCGGAAATGAGTGAGCCGCAGTTTCCAAGGTTGAAGAAATTGAGGAGGGCCGGCCGATGACCTCGCTCCCGCCACCTTCCGCCAAAAAGCTCGGCCTCGTCATCGATCTTGACACTTGCGTCGGCTGCCAGGCCTGCGCCACTTCATGCAAGGAGTGGAACACCCAGGGTTACTCCGCACCGCTCACCGACGAAAGGCCCTACGACGCTGATCCAACCGGTGTGTGGCTAAACCGCATCCACGGCTATGAAGTGAAAGAGCAGGGCCACGAGCAATCGCGCATCGTTAATTTTCCACGCTCGTGCCTGCATTGCGAGGAACCGGCCTGCGTAACCGTGTGCCCGACCGGAGCCTCCTACAAGCGCGCTGAGGATGGCATCGTGCTGGTCAATCCCGAAACCTGCATCGGCTGTAAGCTGTGTTCATGGGCCTGCCCTTATGGTGCTCGCGAATATGATTACAGCGTCGGCGTCATGAAAAAATGCACGCTGTGTGTCGACCGTATTTACAACGAGCATCTCGAACCCGAAGATCGCATGCCGGCTTGTGTGAAGGCTTGCCCAACGGGTGCCCGTCATTTTGGCGATCTCGGCGATCCTGACTCGGATGTTTCGAAACTGGTCAAGCAGCGCGAGGGCTTTGATCTCTTGCCCGAGATGGGTTACAAGCCAGTCAACAAATACCTGCCGCCGCGCGCCAGGCGCGATGAAATAACTTCACAACCCGACGAATTGCCAAAGGGCGATGGCTCCGCCTTTGACCGGCTGTTCACCTGGGCCGACAAATTACTCTCCGCCAAGATGACCGGAAAATCGGGAGACAATACCGACTATTCCAGCAAGCTCGAAGGCTAAGCATGAATCCCGCCTATTCCGTCATCTTGTTTACCACGGCGTCGGGTGCCGGCTACGGCTTGTTGGCGTTGCTCGGGTTTGTCGGTATCAATCATGGACCCGCATCGAGCATGGGTTTTGCACTCACTGCCATCGTCATTGCGCTGGGTCTCATTACCGTGGGTCTGCTGTCATCTACTTTCCATTTGGGCCGTCCGGAACGGGCCTGGCGCGCTTTCTCGCAATGGCGCTCATCGTGGTTGTCGCGCGAGGGCATAGCCGCGATTGTCACTTATCCCGCCGCACTCGCCTTCGCTGTTGTGTGGTCCGGCCTCATCGACGCGCCACGATGGATCGGGCCGTTAGGCCTCGTTACCGCGGCCTTATGCGTCATCACTGTTTTCTGCACGGCGAAAATTTACTCGACCCTGAAAACCATTCGTGCCTGGCACCAGCCGCTCACCGTGCCTGTCTATCTGGCCTTCGCACTGGCCACCGGCGCTACACTGACAACGGCGATTGCTACAGTGTTCGGCCGTTTTCAGTGGTTTCAAGTGGTCCTCGCCATTTCGTTTCTCATCCTCGTTGCGGTTCTTAAATTTCTTTATTGGCGGGCCATCGATGCGGCCCCGCGCACCCACACGATGGAAGCTGCAACCGGCCTGGGCCGCATCGGCACCGTGAGCGAGTGGGAATTGCCGCACACTGCGACGAACTTCATCCAGAAAGAAATGGGTTACGCCGTCGCCCGCAAACACGCGGAAAAATTGCGCAGGCTAGTGTTTTTTCTATTGGCCGCAGCGCTGATCGGTCTGCTGGCAGCGTTGGCAGTGCCGGTCGTCTCGCTGCTGGCGGCTGCGCTCGCCCTCGCGGCCGCCGTGGTTGAGCGCTGGTTATTTTTCGCGCAAGCCCAGCATGTGGTCTCGCTCTACTATGGTGCGAAGGCTGCGTGATGCTGGCTGAGGGCGTTCGCTGGTTCGATGATTGGTTTGCAATCGAGCAGATTGCACCGGGTGTTCATGCCATCGGCGAGCCGCGCTTTCATCAGATCAACTGGAATTATCTGATCGAAGGCCGGGACAGCGCCTTGCTGTTCGATACCGGCCCCGGTGTACGCGATATTTCGGTAGTTGTATCCGCGCTAACATCGAAACCGTTGACCGTGCTGCCGTCGCACATGCATTTCGACCATACCGGAAATCTGCATCGTTTCGAAAGCATTGCGCTGGCGGATTTGGCGGTGCTCCGCGCCTGCATGCAGGCTGACACACTCCACGCGTCCAACGATCTGTTTCGCGGTTTCAAAGAGGGCATGGTGTGGAAACCCGCGACCATCGGCCTGTGGTGGCCAATCGGGCACCGCATCGATCTGGGTGGCCGTGTGCTGGAGTTGCTCCACACGCCGGGGCACTCACCCGATTCGGTTTCGCTTCTCGAAGCGCGAGATAACCTCCTGTTCGCGGCAGATTTCATTTATCCCGGTCCCCTCTATGCCCAAATTCCGGGAGCCGATCTCGCTACCTATCTGAACACGGCACAAAACCTGCTCCAGCACCTCATCCCTGAAACGCAAATCCTCTGCGCCCACGGTCAGCCCAATGGACAGGGCGAGCATCGAGCACCAGTCCTCGCCCGCAGCGACGTTGTCGACCTCGCCACCGCGCTCCGCAGCCTGAAAGTCTCCGGACAGCGACCCAAAACATGTGCCGTCAATGCCCGCATGTCGCTTTTGACTTGGGACCCGGCATTTGCCGCTTGGCAACACCTTCTATAATCATATAAAGACATCTTTATATTCTCGCCCGGAGACCTTAATGACCCGCCGATCTTTTACCCAAGCCCTAGCGACGCGCCCTTGGCTGCTGGCCGATGGCGCCACCGGCACCAATTATTTCCAGATGGGTCTGGAATCGGGTGATGCCCCGGAAATGTGGAATTTCAACCACCCGGAGCGGGTACGTGACTTGCACCGCCGTTTCATCGAGGCCGGTGCCGACATCATCCTCACCAACAGTTTCGGCGGCAATCGCCACCGGTTGAAGTTGCACAATGCGCAAGGGAGGGTGCGCAACATCAATATTGCCGCCGCAAAAAATGCCCGCACCGAAGCTGACGCGGTGGACCGTCCGGTCTATGTCGGCGGCTCCATGGGCCCCACCGGCGAAATCTTCGAACCCGTCGGTGCCATGACCCATGAAGATGGCGTGGCGACTTTCGAGGAACAGGCTCTGGCGCTGAAAGAAGGCGGTGTCGACGTGTTGTGGGTCGAGACCATGTCTTCCGAAGAAGAACTTCGCGCCGCCGTCGAGGGTGCGGCGAAAGCCGGCCTTCCCATCGTCACCACCATGAGTTTCGACACCAACGGCCGCACCATGATGGGCATGACCCCCAAAGCCTTTGGCGCCTTGACCGCTTCGCTGACAACCCAACCCGTCGCCATTGGCGCCAACTGCGGCGTGGGGGCTTCTGAACTGGTGGCCACTGTCCTCGGCATTTCCGAGGCGCGCCCCGATGTGGCGGTTGTCGCCAAGGGCAATTGTGGCATACCGCAGTATAAGGATGGCCACATCCATTACACTGGTACCCCCGAACTGATGGCGGATTACGCCCGCATCGCCTTGGACGCCGGAGCCAAAATCATCGGCGGCTGCTGCGGCACCAGCCCCGATCATCTCGCCGCCATGAGAAAGTCGCTCGAGACTTACACCAAGGGCGAGCGCCCCACCGTCGAACTGATTGAACAGCGCCTCGGCCCGGTGTCGGAATTGGCCAAGGGCATCGACACGGCCGCTGCAGGTGCCGCCCGGCGCGAGAGACGGCGGGGCTAGTTGATTTCAATCAAGGCCGCACGGTTCATTTCTTTCTAACTTTATTTTATGAATCCGCGTTTTCTCAGTGGTGCGACTTGGGGATTTTCCTGCTCGCCAGTCGAGCATATTGAAACTCATGCGGCGCATGTGTTTCTGGTTGCTGATCGTGCATTCAAGATCAAGAAGGATGTCAAGCTTCCCTATCTTGATTTTTCCACGGTGGAGAAGCGTCGGGCGGTCCTGCACCGCGAGTTTGCCATCAACCGCCGCTATGCCCCGCAAATTTATATCGGTGTAATCGAGAAAGAGGGCGAACCTGTGCTTGTCATGCATCGGTTTGATGGCGCGCAGTTGCTGTCCCGGTTGATCGGTCACACTCAGATGGATGATGCCCTAGCGACAATTCTCGCCGCCGCCATCGTCCGCTCTCATGTGATAGCTGAGCGGGCTGAAACACCTGGTGCTGAAATCATGGCGGGGCTCGGCGCGCAATTGTCGCAAGCCTACAGATCGTCGGCCGATATCTTCAATCCCGCCGAAATGCTGGAGTTTCATGCCCTTTTTTCAGATGCCCTGAAACGCTTAACCCCGCTGTTAAACCAGCGCAGCACCCGCGGTCTTGTCCGGCTTTGTCATGGCGACATGCATTGCGGCAACATCGTCAATATCGATGGCAAACCCACGCTTTTCGATGCCATTGAGTTCAGCGACAAGTTTGCCACTATCGATGTGCTCTACGATCTCGCCTTCCTCATCATGGATTTGCTGTTTCACAATCAGCAGCGTGGCGCCAATATAGTGTTGAACCGCTATCTCCATGGGCGCCGGGATCGGGAAGATATGTCTGGCCTTGCGGCTCTGCCGTTGTTCCTGTCGACAAGGGCAGGGGTTCGTGCCTTGGTGACGGCGGACCTTGTGCACGAATTGCCGCGAAACAAATCCCAGCATGAACGCGGCACGGCGCTGGATTATTTTCGTGCCAGTATCGCGTTTTTCAAGCCAGCGAAGCCCGAGCTGATCTGTATCGGCGGGGTCTCAGGAACCGGTAAGTCGACACTCGCGGCGAATTTGGCATCCGACATAGGACCCGCCCCCGGCGCCATTCATATCCGCAGCGACGTCGAACGCAAGGTGCTGGCGGGTGCCGCCGAAACCGAAAGGCTTCCGGCCACAAGCTATTCCCGCGCCGCCTCAAGGGAAGTTTACAAAGCCATGTTCGAACGTGCCGAAGCAGTTCTCGCGGCCGGTCACTCGGCAATCCTTGATGCGGTATTCGCAGATGCTTCGGAACGCAGTGCCGCCGAAGCTATCGCGCTTCGGCGCGGGGTAGATTTCCGTGGCCTTTGGCTTGAAGCTCCCGCCGCACTCCTCAAGTCGCGCGTATCAACCCGCACCGGCGATGCTTCGGATGCAACCGCCGAAGTGATCGATGCACAACTTGGCTATGAAATTGGCAGCATGAACTGGAGCCGGGTGAATGCCTCTGGTCCGGCGGCTGAAACCCTCGGCTTCGTCAGACGAATGCCTCGGTTGCCACTTGCCGTCCCAGCATGAAGCAGTCGGAAACGAGTTGCAACGGCGCTGTGTCGATATGGCTCTTGCCACTTTTCAGCAGGCTGGCGAAATGCGCGTAGATGGCTTCGTATTCCGCCGAAGGTTCGGCCACGGCCAATGTACCGTTGACTGACAGTTCGGTGCCACCCTTACGCAGATGCAGCACTTCGCTATCTTCGGTGTTGATGGTGATGTTCCAGCTTTGCTCGCCGGTCTGGCGCCAATCGAGATCGGCAGTCATATCCGCGTCACCGCCGGCTGACGGCTTGAAGCGAATCTTCGCGGCAATAGGTGTTGACTTGTTGCGCGGAACTTCCAGAACTGATTGAGCCACGAAAATCGCCTGCGGCATGATCTTGGTGACAATCGAAAATGCGTTGATGCCGGGATCAAAAACTCCAAAGCCACCCGGCTCCCAAATCCACTCCTGGCCGGGATGCCAGTGGCGCACGTCTTCTTTCCAATTGACCTGAAGCTTCTTCACCGTCTTTCCCGCAAGACGCCGCTTCGCTTCATCGACAGCGGCATTGTATTGCGAGTGCCAGGTGGTGAGCATGATGCGTCCAGCCTTGGCCGCATGGTCCGTCAAAGCGACTATTTCACCGACTGTCGGGGCCGGTGGTTTTTCCAGCAGTAGATGCAGCCCCGCATCGATCGCCGCGCGCGCAATGGCAAAGCGGGGCTCCGGCGGCATGCACAGCGACACCGCATCGAGCGTGATGCCACTGGCGAACATTTCCGCTGGTGTCTTGAAACTTGGAACGTTCTTGTAAGGCCCGCGCGAACTCGCCACGGCGGCGAGTTCAAAATCCTTGTTCTTCGTGACGCAGGGAAGATGCTGATCCTGGGCAATCTTGCCAAGGCCGATAATACCGATCTGGAAAGTCATGTTGATATCCTCAAGCTTTGATCATGCGGGTGAGTGATGACAGCAGGGCGTCCACTTCGTTACGCGTATTGTAATGGGCTAGACCCACCCGCAACACGCCACCTTTTTCCATCAGCCCCATGCGGCCCACCGATTCGATTGCATAATTGTGGCCCGACCATACGAAGATGTTGTCGCCCGCGAAACTCTTGGCGAGGTTGGCTGGTTCATGCCCATCAAGCGTGAAGGATACCGTCGGCACCCGCCGGTGCATGGCATTGGATGAGGTGATGCCGCGAATGGTGAGGCCCTTGAAGCCCTTGAGGCCATCAATCAACCTCAAGGTAAGACCCTGTTCATAACCCGCCAACGCCGACCATGCCGACTTGATCCGTGCTGTGCGTGAGGTTCCTTCGCCAAATTGTTCAAGATATTCGATGGCGCCGATACAACCAGCCATTCCCTCGTGCGACAGCGTGCCAGTCTCGAATTTGTGCGGAAGATCAGCGCTCGCAGGCCGCAGTTTGTAGCCGAAAGTCTGCATCAGCAATTCCTCGCGGCCCCACAGAATACCCTGATGCGGCCCGAACCATTTGTAAGCCGACGACACCAGGATATCGACGCCGAGGTCCTGCACGTCGATCGCATAGTGAGGTGCAAACTGCACCGCGTCCACATAAATGAGCGCTCCCGCCGCCCTCGCTTGGACAGCAAATTGCTTAACATCGTTGACGGTGCCGGTGCAATTTGAGGCCAGGCCCAACGCCACCAGTTTCGTCTTGCCGCTCAGCACTTTGCTCAGGGCATCATCGGGGAATTCATAGGTCAGAGGGTTGAAATCCATCCAGCGAACCACGAGGCCCAGATCATCGGCCAGCAGCAGCCAGGGCGAAATATTGGCGTCGTGCTCCATGCGCGACAAGACAATCTCGTCGCCGCGCCTGAACTGTTTGCCGAGACAGCGCGACATGTGCAGGGTCAGCGTCGTCATGTTCTGCCCGAAGACGATTTCGCGAGGGCTAGCCGCGTTG
>JANLWG010000331.1:0-14401 GCA_031364405.1 Hyphomicrobiales bacterium | reverse complement strand
GACGATTGTGGTCGTCCCCAGTTCGGCACTCGACACAATGCAGCTTGGCAGCATCGCCGGCATCACCGCCCTGTCAAAGCAATTGGCCCAGGAACGGCCCCGCAAAAGCCAGGGAGGAACGGCCAGGAAATCGCCGCGGGTAGCCTGAATTCTAATCCTTGACGTCATAGGTGTTCCCTGGCGCCGGGAAGCTCCGTGCGCGGACTTCTTCGGCATAGCTGCGGATGGCCTTCTCGATGGCCTGCCCCACTTCGCCGAACTCCTTGACGAATTTCGGAACCCTGGGCGAGAGGCCGAGCATGTCTTCCATCACCAGAATCTGGCCATCGCAGGCGGCCGAAGCACCGATGCCGATTGTCGGGATGGCAATGGCTTTGGTGATCTTGGCCGCCAGCGGCTCGGCCAGCGCCTCGAGCACCACCGAGAATGCGCCCGCTTCCGCCACCACACGCGCATCCTCCTCGATCAGCGCCCATTGGTCTAGCCTGCGGCCTTGCGTCTTGAAGCCGCCGAGCACGTTGATCGATTGCGGCGTCAAGCCAATATGCGCCATCACCGGAATTCCGCGTTCGTTGAGGAACCGGATGGTCTCGGCCATCCGCCGCCCGCCTTCCAGCTTGATGGCGCCGCACTGGGTTTCCTTGATCACCTTGGCCGCATTATGAAAAGCCTGCGCCGGGCTTTCTTCATAGGACCCAAACGGCATGTCGACGACCACCAGCGCCCGCCTGGCGCCCCGCATTACCGCGCGTCCGTGCACGATCATCAATTCCAGCGGCACCGGCAAGGTCGATTCAAATCCGTGCATCACCATGCCCAGCGAGTCACCGACGAGAAGAAAGTCCACATATTTATCGGCAATCGCCGCCGTGTGGGCGTGATAGGCGGTGAGTGAAACGATTGGCGTGCCACCTTTGCGGGCGCCGATTTCGGGAGCGGTAATGCGTTTGGTGGGAACCTGGACCGGCATGGGGATGCTCCTATTTCGTGAGGGCGAAAATCGGTACGCCGATCAGCACGGGATGAAGTTGCGTCATCACACCATAGAGCGCGGCACCCGCCAACAGTGACACGAGATCATGGCCGCCACGCAATTCGGGCGGCGGCCTGCTGCCCCGCGCCAGGCCGATAGCGATATGCAGCACGGCATAGATCATCAATCCGCCAAAAAGTAGCACACTTCGCCGGTCGCCGTTGGCCAGCAGATGCCCGCTGCCCCACAATAATACCGCGAGCCCCATCGGAAACCGCAAGATCTGGCGCAGCCGCCCGCGGAACAGGAATATACCGAGACACAGAAACCCCAGAAGTGTCAGCATGTAATTGGCATAACGGCCCCAGGCAGGCGGCTCATACAGCGCCACGAATTCCGCTTGCCGCCAGCCAACAACGATGATCGCCAGCGCTACAATGCTGGCGAGACCGAAAGCCGGTCCATAGACCCGCTGGCCCACGCGGGCGACAATTTCCGCCTTCAACCGGGGCAGCGCTGGCACCAGATGCAAAACTGAAAACAGCAGAATACCAAGAACCAGAAGGATCATCCGGCCACCGGCAGGTTAAGAACGTAGGGGTGGAAGCCGAACAGGAAAATCACATAGAGAACCATGCCGGCAACTACCGCGATGATATCGGACCGCAGGCGCGGCAGATGGCCCGGCACCTTGCCGCGCAGGCTCGACAGAGCAATGTCGGCCAGCGCCAGCACCAGGAAAGTGCCGAACAAATAGACATCGGTGCGCTTGCCGTTGGCCAGCAGGTGGCCCGTGGCCCATAGGCCGATGCCGATCGACATGGGGTTTCCGAGCCAGAGCTTGAGATGGCCCTTGCCGTGGGAGGAGGCGATTGCGATGAAACCCAGCAGCACCAGCAGCATGGCCGCATGGCGCGACCAGCTGGCCGGATCATAGACCATGTCGGCGGCGAGCGGCCCTGACCGTGACAGCATGAACCCGCGGATCATCAGCCCAAGACCCAATAGCGAGACCACCACAAAGAGGCCCTTCCACGCCCCCTCGCCGAGCCTGGCCCTGAGCCCGTCGCGCTGGCCGGGCAGCAGCATGGAAAACAGATGAATGCCGCCAAACAGTACGATGCCGGTAAACAGGTAAGTCATGAGTTTTTTCCCTCGACACCTTATGCCGGAATTCGGCTCCGGAACCAACCAGCCTGATTGCCGGCGGCCGGAATATTTTTGCCTGCCGATTAACCACTGGGCTAGTGTACTCAAGCGTTCGGCCATGATACACAACCGGCCATCATTCCGAGACCATGTAAGGGGAGTTCCATGAAACCAACTCTAATACTCGTCGGCGCCGATAAGGGTGGCGTTGGCAAGACCACGATTGCCCGCGCCCTGCTCGATTTTTTTGCCCGCAAGAATGTCATGACAAGGGCTTTCGACACGGAAAACCCGCGCGGCACCCTCAAGCGCTTTTATCCCGCGATGACCGAAATCATCGACTTCGGCAATGTTGCCCACCAGATGAAGGTTCTCGACACGCTTGAATCCGCCAATGTGCCGGTGACACTGGTTGATCTCAAGGCCGGCAACATGTCCTATGCGCTCGACATGTTCGAACGGATCGGTGTCCTTGAGGCGGCCCGCGGCGGCGCGTTCAATCTGGGCCTGTTCCATGTGATCGGCCCGTCGATTGCTTCCCTCGACGAGATGGCGGAGATTTCCAAGTACGTGAAGGGCGTGCAGTATGTGGTCGCCCGCAACTTCATCAACGAGACCAACTTCTTCGAATGGGACCAGGCGACGACCAGCAAGTATTTCGCGGCGATTCCGAAGGCCCAGGAAATCGACATTCCGAAGTTGAACGAGATGGCCTACGAGCAGGTCGACCTTTCTGGAGTCACCTTCAAGGACTTCATCGAAAACCGTGCCGCCAACGGCCAGCCCGGAAAATTCTCCTTCGTGCTGCGCGGCTATGTGCGCAAGTGGTGCTCGGAGATCGACGAGGAGTTCGCCCGGGTGAAGATGATCCAGGACCTGCTCACCGGCGGCCGCGGACCGCAAGTCGCAGCCCAAGAATAAGCTGACAGGGGGCCCCGCAGGCCTTGGCCACCCGACCGGTCGTTTATATCGTCTGTTCCGACCAGCACCGCAACGGCAAGACCTTGCTGGCGCGGGCGCTGGTCGATTATCTCATGCTCGACGGCCATGATCCTTTTGTGATCGATGCGGACTATCCGCACGGCCCCTTGCGCAATTTTTTTCCCGGCCGCACGCTGGTGGTCGACCTCGAAACCATCCGTGGACAAATGGCATTGTTCGATACCATCCTCGCCGCACCCGGCCGCGACTACGTGATTGATCTTCCCGCCACCCAAACCACCCGCTTCTGCACGGCCGCCGCCGATCTGGGATTTTTTACCGAGGCACGCCGGGCCGGTTTCGCCATGGTGATCTTGTTTATCGTCGACAAGACAACTGACTCGCTTGCCAGCGCCGCCAATGTGGAAAAGATGGCGAAACTCGATCTCCTCGTACCGGTTCGCAACGCCTTCGTGGGATCGGCACTTCCCGCCCGCTACGATGGGCTGACAATCACCATGCCGGCACTCGATCCCGAGTGCCTGGCACTGGTCGCCAGCAAGCGCTTTTCAATCCGCGAGTTTCTCTTGGGCGAAGAATCCACGGTTCCCGAGCCCCTGCGCCGGAAACTCAAGAGCTTCCTCTACACAGTGATGACCTCCTTCAACGGCATCGCCCCAACCCTCAGCCAGGCGATACTGAAGGCGTAGACCTCCTACTCCCACTCGATGGTGCCCGGCGGTTTTGATGTCACATCATAGACCACGCGGCTGACGCCCTTGACTTCGTTGATGATGCGGGTGGCCACGTGGGTGAGGAACTGGTGGTCGAAGGGATAACTCTCCGCCGTCATGCCGTCGGAAG
Organism: Hyphomicrobiales bacterium; assembly: GCA_031364405.1. Classification (GTDB taxonomy): domain Bacteria; phylum Pseudomonadota; class Alphaproteobacteria; order Rhizobiales; family Aestuariivirgaceae; genus Aestuariivirga. Next base: position 10,494 of record JANLWG010000331.1, on the reverse strand, counting down.
AGGTGACCGCGCGCAGAGCCAGCACCTGGTCATAGGTGCGGCCATCGCCCATCACCCCCACCGTGCGCACCGGCAGCAGCACGGCGAAGGCCTGCCAGATCGCGTCGTAAAGCCCTGCCTTGCGAATGGCGTCGAGATAGACCGCATCGGCCTTGCGCAGAATATCGAGGCCTTCGGGCGTGATGCCGCCAGGCATGCGGATCGCCAGACCGGGCCCGGGGAACGGATGGCGGCCAACGAAATGCTGAGGTAATCCAAGCTCTTGCCCAAGGACTCTCACTTCATCCTTGAACAGCTCGCGGAGCGGCTCCACCAGCTTCATATGCATCCGCTCGGGGAGGCCGCCGACATTGTGATGCGACTTGATGGTGACCGAAGGACCGCCGGTGAACGACACGCTCTCAATCACATCGGGATAAAGTGTTCCCTGTGCCAGGTAGGTTGCGCCTCCCACTTTTTTCGCTTCCGCTTCGAACACATCGATGAACAATCCGCCGATGATCTTGCGCTTGGTTTCGGGATCGCCGACGCCGGCAAGTGCCGCAAGGAAGGTCTTCGAGGCATCCACATGGACCAGCGGTATGTTGTACGCCTCGCGGAACAGCCGCACCACTTCGTCGGCCTCATTGAGACGCATGAGGCCATGGTCGACAAAAATGCAGGTGAGCTGCTCGCCAACGGCCTGGTGAATGAGAACAGCGGTGACGGCTGAATCAACGCCGCCCGACAGCCCGCAGATCACCCGCTCGAAACCCACCTGCCGCTTGATCCTGGTGATCATCTCGGCCTTGAACGAGGCCATCGACCAATCGCCCTTGCAGCCGCAAATCTCGCGCACGAAATTGGTGATGAGCCTCGCCCCATCGGGCGTGTGCACCACCTCCATGTGGAACTGTGTTGCATAAAACTGCCGGGCCTCATCGGCGATTGCAGCAAAGGGTGCACCCTCGCTCACCGCCATAACTTTGAAACCTTTGGGGATCGAGGTTATGCGGTCGCCGTGGCTCATCCACACCTGATGGCGCTCGCCCGTGCCCCACACGCCGTCGAACAGCGCGTTGGCTTCCTTCACTTCGACAAATGCCTTGCCGAACTCGCGGTGGTCGGAGGGCTCGACGTGGCCGCCCAGTTGGGCGCACATGGTTTGTTCGCCATAGCAGATGCCAAGCACCGGCAGGCCGCGGGTGAACACCCGGTCGGGTGCGCGGGGGCTTTGCGCCTCATGCACCGAGGCGGGCCCCCCCGACAGGATGATGCCCTTGAGACCGGGCCAGTCCAGCGCCTTTTCAGCCGACTGGAACGGCACGATTTCCGAATAAACCCCGGCCTCGCGAACCCTGCGGGCAATGAGCTGGGTGACCTGGGAGCCAAAGTCGATGATCAGGATACGGTCTTGCATGGCGGGCGTTTAAGGCAAGCGCCCGGAGTCGGCAATATCAGAAATTCAACTTGACATATACATATAACTATATATATGTTAAAATATTGTACAGGAGACATCAATGCCAACCATACAGATTGACCAATCTACATTCGAAAGGTTGCAGCGCAATGCTATCGCCTTTGTGGAAACAACTCCCCAGCCGGTAATCATCCGAGCGCTTGATGCGCTAGAAGCTGCCCAGAGAACAGCATCGCCACATCCCTCACCTTCAGATCAGAGCGCCGCCTTTGCCTATACTGATCGAAATTTGCCCAATCTGACTCATACAAAAGTAACTGCTGCATTTGTCAATGGTCGAGAACTACCCCATCCGAATTGGAATTCTCTGCTGGACGAAGTTCTAATTGTGGCGGTGAAGAAGGGACTTTCTGTCAGCGAAATTCGCGCTGTCGGCGGGGTAAACGTCATTGAAAAAAAGAAGTCAGACGAAGGTTTTCATTTTCTAGATGGAACCGGAATCTCAGTCCAAGGACAGGATTCAAATCGAGCTTGCTACGGAGCGTTGGCTTTGAGTCGCAAGTTGGGGATTCGGACTGAAGTACGTTTCTTGTGGCGAGACAAAGAAGGCGCTGCGCATCCGGGTTCGAGCGGCACAGCTTCAAGCTTCTGATCTATCCCGCCGCCAAATCCCAAATCAATTTGGCATTCAGCGCGATGATGATGGCGGCGATAACGCCTGCCACTGCCGTCAGCCAGGCGGGTGCCACCAGCGCGCCCATTTTCGCCTTGTTCCTCGTGAACATGACCAGCGGCACGATGGCGAAGGGCAGTTGAAATGCCAGGATCACCTGGCTGAGGATCAGCAGCAGGCCGGTACCTTCAGTGCCATAGTAAATGGTGACGCCCGCCGCCGGACCGATGGCGATCATCCGGGTGATGAGACGCCGCAGCCACGCCGGCAACCGGATGTTGAGGAAGCCTTCCATGACGATCTGGCCGGCCAGGGTGGCGGTGACGGCCGAGTTGAGGCCGCAGGCCAGAAGCGAAATGGCGAACAGCTTCGGCGCCAGCAGCGAGCCCAGCAGTGGCGCCAGCATGGCGTGGGCATCGCCGATCTCCGCCACATCGGTCCGCCCGGTCTTCCAGAAAGTGGCGGCCGCCAGAATCAGGATCGAGGCATTGACGAGGAGTGCGAACATCAGCGCCACGGTCGAATCGATGGTGGCGAATTTCAGCGCCTCGCGTTTCTCCGGCAGCGAGTGGCCATAGTCGCGCGTCTGCACGATGCCGGAGTGGAGATAAAGATTATGCGGCATGACGGTGGCGCCGATGATGCCGAGCGCCAGATAGAGCATGGCCGGGTTCTTGACGATGTCGACAGTGGGTGCAAAGCCGAGGATGACTCCGCGCCAGTCGGGATCGGCGAGTGCGATCTGGAAGAAGAAGCACACGAAGATGACGCCCAGCAATGCGATGATAAAAGCCTCGATCCAGCGGAAGCCGAGCTTTTGCAGCCCGAGAATGACGAACACATCGAGTGCGGTGATGATGACACCCAGTTCGAGCGGAATGCCGAACAAGAGATTGAGTCCGATAGCGGTTCCCACCACTTCGGCGATGTCGGTGGCGATGATGGCGATCTCGGCAAACAGCCAGAGAACCAGCGAGACCGCCTTTGGAAACGCATCGCGGCAGGCCTGCGCCAGATCGCGGCCCGAACCGATCGCCAGTCTGGCGCACAGCGATTGCAGGATGATCGCCATGATATTGGACATCAGCGCAACCGTCAGCAGCGTATAGCCGAACTGGGCGCCGCCGGCGATCGAGGTCGCCCAGTTGCCGGGGTCCATATAGCCCACCGACACCAGATATCCCGGCCCCACGAACGCCATGGCGCGCCTAAACATGCCGCCCGAGCGGTTGATGTGAATGCTGCGGAACACTTCCGCCAGCGAGGGTTCGCTGTGCTGGCGGCGCCAGCCCGAAGCCCGGCCAACTTCCATGGCATCATCGCTCATGGATAGAAGTTTAGCACTAGCTAAACATTAGTCAATAGGCTAATCTTTTCGCAAATGGATATCCGGTGACCATGGCTTTGGCGCGAAAGAAGGGCCCGTCGGCAAAACTGCGGTCAGCCGCATTCAAGCGGGTGCGTGCCGATCATCAGGTGGAATTGGCCGAAGACTATGTGGAATTGATCGCCGACCTGATCGACGAGCGCGCCGAGGCCCGCGGCACCGACATCGCCATGCGTCTCGGCGTCGCCAATGCCACCGTAGTCAAGGCATTGAAAAGACTGCAGGAACAGGGTCTCATCACCCAGGAGCCCTACCGCGCCATATTCCTCACCGGAGACGGCTGGAAAATGGCCGACAACGGCCGCCGGAAACACCGCATCGTCGAAGGTTTTCTGCTGGCGCTGGGGGTCAACAGCGCCACCGCCCGCATCGATGCAGAAGGCATCGAGCACCACGTGAGTGCTGAAACACTGAAGGCGATGGCAAGGTTTCTGGCAAGGAATGGCGGATGATTTTTTGTCTTCTCCCCTCGCGGGGGAAGGTGGATCGCGCAAAGCAGACAAGCTTGCGCAGCCTGCGCAGGCCTGGCTGCTTCTCCCGCGAGGGGAGAAGGGAAACCTGATCTTTAATTTTTTCGCATCACCGCGATGAAAAATCCATCGGTGGCGTGCTGGGCCGGGGTGAGCAGCAGTGTGTCATTTGATCCATCAGCCGAAGCCGGCGCTTCGCCGCCAATACCCGCGCGCCATTGATCCTTATACGGAATGATACTGAATTCCTTGTGGCGGTCGAGGAAGACGGCGGTTTGCGCTGTGTTCTCTTCGGGCAAAACCGAGCAGGTTATGTAAATCAGCCGCCCCCCCGGTTTCACCAGCTTGGCGCCGCGCTCCAAAACGTCGCGCTGATCGCTGATGCGTTGCTGCAGCTGCTTCTGGGTGAGCCGCCATTTGGCATCGGGCTTGCGCCGCCACGAACCGGACCCCGAGCATGGCGCATCGATCAGCACACAGTCGAAACCGCCCATTGCCGCCAGTTTGCCGCCCTCATCGGCGGCGATCACCTCTACATTTTCCGCACCCGCCCGCTGCAAGCGTTCGAAGATCGGGCGCAGGCGGTGGCGGTCGCTGTCATGGGCGATCAGCTTGCCCTGGTTCTGCATCATCGCCGCCAGCGCCAGCGTCTTGCCACCGGCCCCGGCGCAAATATCGGCAACCGTCTCGCCGGGCTTCGCACCCGACATTAAAGCCGCCACCTGCGAAGCGGCATCCTGCACCTCATACCAGCCCCGGCCGTGGGCGGGCTCGGCCTCCACATTGGCATTGCGGGCTTCGGGTCCAGGTGGCATCACCCGCACCGCGACGGGCGACAACGGTCCTTCAACCGCGCCAAATTTGTGCAGTGCTTCAAGAACTTCAGCGCGGCTGGCTTTCAAACCATTGACGCGAAGATCGATGGGGGCCCGCATTGCCAGAGCCGCCCCCTCCTCCGCCGCGCGCGCGCCAAACGCCGTGGTGAATGACGCGATCAGCCATTCCGGCAGATCGCCCTTCACATAGGCGGGCAGATCGTCGCGCAGGTTGCGCCCGAGGGCCGCCGTCTCGGCCTCGGTGACCGGACCCGGACCATGGCTGTCGGTGCCCAGCGCCACAATGTCCTCAACCGGCTTTACCCAGACATCACGCAAGGCGGCGAGCACCAATGCCCGCGGACGCCCGTCGCCCATCCGCGCGGCCAGCGAATTACGCTTCCGCAGGCAATCGAACACCAGCGTGCCAATGGCATGGCGATCCGTCGAACCGGCAAAGCGATGCGCCTTGCCCCAATCCTTCAGCGCCTCGGAAGCCGGCCGGTGGTGCTCGAACACTTCTTTCAGAACTTCTATCGCCGCGGAAACGCGGCCGGGCATTCGCATGTTTTAACCGATCATGAATAGCCGGATGCCAAACCACACCCACATGAGCGCAAGGCAGGCACCACCGGCGATGAAAGCATAGAAACGCCGGATCACCACGTTGTCGCCCGTATGAATTAGGCTATGAATAATCCGTGTACCGACAAATCCCCAGGACAGCGCAATGAACACGCCATCGACGAGCCCGGTTACCAGAAGCAGAGCCAGACCGGCATAATAGAGGACGGGAAGCTCAAACTGATTTTCGTAGTTATTGGTGAGTTTACGCACATCGTCCGGCCACTTCGAGCCATCGAGCGCCACGTCACGAATCTTCGTCTTGCCGCTGCGCACCGCCGCTACTCGTGCGCGCCCCATGCCAACACCTATGACGAAGATCAGAGCCACGTGGATAAATGCGGGAAGCAGAAGCAGCTGTGTGCTCGTCATCCTAACCCTGCCGCTGATAGTTCGGCGCCTCGCGGGTGATCATCACATCATGCACATGGCTTTCGCGCATGCCCGCCGAGGTGATGCGGATGAACTGAACCTTCTCCTGCATCTCGGCAATGGTCGCCGCCCCCACGTAACCCATGGCGGCGCGCAGGCCTCCGGCGAGCTGATGCAGGATGCCGGCAACCGGCCCCTTGAACGGCACCTGGCCCTCGATTCCTTCGGGCACAAGCTTGAGACTGTCCTTCACCTCCTGCTGGAAATAGCGGTCGGCCGAGCCGCGCGCCATGGCGCCCACCGAGCCCATGCCGCGATAGGCCTTGTAGCTGCGGCCATTGTAGAGATAGACCTCGCCCGGACTTTCATCGGTACCCGCCAGCAGCGAGCCGATCATCGCAACACCTGCACCGGCTGCGAGTGCCTTGGCGAGATCGCCCGACATCTTGATGCCGCCATCGGCGATCACCGGCACACCTGATTTCATCGCCTCCTCCGCACTCTCCATGATCGCCGAGAGTTGCGGCACGCCCACTCCGGCAATCACCCGCGTCGTGCAAATGGAGCCAGGCCCGATGCCGATCTTGACCGCATCGGCACCAGCACCAATCAGCGCCTTCACCGCCTCCGAAGTCGCCACATTGCCGGCGATGATCTGCACCTTGTTGGAGAGCTTCTTGATTCGCGTCACCTGCTCGATCACGTGGATCGAATGGCCGTGCGCGGTATCGACGACGATGGCATCGGCACCTGCTTCGATCAGCATCTCGGCGCGCGCATACCCCTTGTCGCCGGTGCCGGTGGCGGCAGCGACGCGCAAGCGCTCCTGCTCGTCCTTCGCCGCATAGGGGTGATCGGCCGCCTTCTCCATATCATTGACGGTGATCAACCCCACGCATTTGAAATCATCATCGACGACGATCAGCTTCTCGATCCGGTATTTGTGCAACAGCCGCTTGGCCTCGACAAGGTCAACCCCGGCGCGGACCGTGATGAGGTTCTCATTGGTCATCAACTCCGCCACCCTGGCATTGAGATCGGTGGCAAAGCGCACATCGCGGTTGGTGATGATGCCCACCAGAAGCCCCCGATCATCGACCACCGGAATGCCGGAAATCCTGTGGCGCTCCTTGAGCTTCATGACGTCGGCGAGCGTTGCATCGGGGGCGATGGTGATCGGGTTCACCACCATGCCGCTCTCGAAGCGTTTCACTTGCCGCACATGCTCGGCCTGCACATCGGGCTCGAGATTCTTGTGAATGACGCCCAAGCCCCCGGCCTGCGCCATGGCGATCGCCAGCCGCGCCTCAGTGACGGTATCCATCGCCGCCGAGATGATCGGGATCGACAGCGAAATCGACCGCGTCAACCGCGTGGCGGTCGAAACCTGGGCAGGCAGCACCGAGGAAGCGCCGGGCTTCATCAGCACGTCGTCGAACGTCAAATATTCGGGAATCTGCCGGGGGGCCATCAACCAACCTTTCCAAAACGCCGGAATCGCATGAGTTGGCGGCTGTCCTTAACACTTAGGCTGCGAAGGGGGCAAGCACGGATTCCACCCGCGGGGGCCTCTGGCGCGGCCGACTGGATCACTTTAACCTGTGGGCCCAAGCCCCGCCAGCGGGCCACCGTCTGAGTGTCAACCGGCGAGGAGGTTTCGATGACCGAGAAATTCGATGCAATTGTCATTGGTACGGGTCAATCGGGTCCTTCGCTGGCCGAGCGCATGGCGCGCGAGGGCATGCGGGTCGCCGTCATTGAACGGGGCAAATTCGGTGGCACCTGCGTCAACACCGGATGCGTGCCGACCAAGACCCTGGTGGCCAGCGCATATGTTGCCCACATGGCCCGTCGTGCCGCCGAGTATGGCGTCGATGTGGGGCCCGTCACCGTCGACATGAGGAGGGTCAAGGCGCGCAAGGACGAGATCGTGGCGAAATCGCGCGGCGGCGTGACGCGCTGGATGGACGGATTGAAAAATGCCAAAGTCTATCGCGGCCATGGCCGCTTCGAGGCACCGCGCGCGGTGCGCGTCAACGGCGATCTCCTCGAAGCTGAAAAGATCATCGTCAACACCGGTTGCCGCGCGTTGATTCCAGACATGGCAGGGTTGGAAACCGTGCCCTATTTCACCAACAGCACGCTTCTCGATTCTGAAATACTGCCGGAGCATTTGCTGATTGTCGGCGGCAGCTACATCGGGCTTGAATTCGCCCAGGCCTTCCGCCGCTTTGGCGCAGGGGTCAGTGTCATCGAAATGGGTGACCGTCTGATCGGGCGTGAAGACTCCGAGATATCCGATGCGGTGAAAGAGATACTGGAGGCCGAAGGCATCGAGGTGCGCCTCAATGCCAAGTGCCTGAGCGTTGCCAAGAGCGGTGATGCAATCGAGATGAATGTCGATTGCGCTGCCGGCCCGCCGCAACTGCGCGGCAGCCATTTATTGCTCGCCGTGGGGCGGCGTCCGAACACCGATGACCTTGGCCTTGACAAGGCCGGCATTGCCGTCGACGCCAAGGGTTTCATCACTGTCGACGATCAATGCCGCACTTCGGTCGATGGCATCTGGGCGATCGGCGATGTCAACGGCCGCGGCGCCTTCACCCACACGTCCTACAACGACTTCGAAATCGTCGCGGCCAACATGTTCGACAATGATCCCAGACGCATCCCGGACCGTATTCCCTGCTACGGCCTGTTCATCGATCCGCCATTGGGACGGATTGGAATGACCGACAGGGAAATCAAGGCGAAGGGCATCAAGGCCCTGGTTGCCACCCGTCAGATGGCGTCCGTCGGCCGGGCCCGCGAGCGTGGCGAGACCAGGGGATTCATGAAAGTGACGGTCGATGCCGCCAACGGAAAAATCCTTGGCGCCGCACTGCTCGGTATCGGTGGCGACGAGGTGGTTCACGCCTTTCTCGATGTGATGGCGGCGGGCGCACCCTACTCCGTCATCCAGCGCACCGTGCACATTCATCCGACCGTGGCGGAATATTTGCCGACGATGCTGGAAGACCTGAAACCGCTCGAATGAATTCGATGAACTCACTGCCCGGCCCGCGCCAGCCGCCGCTCCAGAATCCGCGACAGGTGGGTGAGCGGATAGCAGATGGCGAAATAAATCAGCGCCACCATGCCGAAGATCACGAAAGGCTGGAAGGTAGCGTTGGTCAGGATTTGCGCGGTCTTGGTCAATTCGTGAAAGCCGACGATCGAGGCCAAGGCCGTGCTTTTTACCAACTGCACCAGAAAGCCCACCGTTGGCGGGATGGCCATGCGGGTGGCTTGCGGCAGGATTACCAGGCGCAATTGCGAGAGATAATGCAAACCAAGACTGGCGCTGCCGTCCCATTGGCCGCGCGGGATCGCCTCAACGCAGCCGCGCCAGATGTCGGTGAGAAAGGCGCTCGAATAAAGCGTCAAGCACACCGCCGCCGCCAGCCAGGCCGAAACTTCGATGCCCAGTTTTGGCAGGCCGAAATACACCAGAAATAACTGCATCAACAACGGCGTGCTCTGGAACAATTCGACATAGAGGCTGATGAGATGGCGGGCCAATTTGCTCGGGCCAATGCGGATCACCAGCAATACCAATGCGACGAAGCCTCCTCCGGCGAATGCAATCGCCGACAGCAGCATCGTCCAGCGTGCCGCCAGCAGCAGGTTGCGCGCGATATCCCACAAGGTGAAATCGGTCATCTTACCCGCCCGGCAAACAGACCGCGCCCGGCAAGCGCCAACATACGGCGCATCAATACCGCCAGAACCAGATAGATAACCGTGATGATCAGATATGTCTCAAAGCTGCGGAAATTGCGCGACTGGATGAAATCACCCACATGGGTGAGATCGACCACCGCGATCTGCGAGACCACCGCCGACTCGAGCATGGTGATGGTGACCTGTCCCACCAGTGCGGGATAAACATTGGCCAATGCTTGCGGCAGCACGATCAGCCCGAACACCAGCACCGGGCGCAAACCCATACTGCGGCCCGCCTCGCTCTGGCCGGTTGCAACGCCCTCAAGCCCCGCCCGCAATATCTCGATCGCATAGGCGGTGAGATTGATGGTCATCGCCAACGCGGCGGCTTGCAGCGCGGTCAGGCGAAGCCCCAGGCTCGGCAGGCCAAAGAAGATAAAGAACATCTGCACGATGAACGGCGTATTGCGGATCAATTCCACATAGGCGGCAATCGCCCGCCGCAACCACTTGTGCTTGCCGCGAGACCCCGCCGCCCCCGCAATGCCAAGACCGATGCCCAGCAATGAAGCAACGGCGGTCAACCCCAGAGTGACCGCCGTGCCTTCGAGAAACAAACCGAGATATTGGACCAGCGCTCCGAAATCGAGCCGATAGCCCATCGCCGGTTAGAGTTCCGGCGGCAGCGGAATGAACAGCCACTTCTTCGAAATGGCGTCGAGGCTTCCGTCCTTCTTCATGGTTGCCAGGGTTTCGTCGAGCTTGGCCAGCAGGCTGTCCTCGCCGAGATTGATCGCCATCGCCGAGGGCGAATTCAGCAACTGGAATTTCGACTCGGGCTCAATCGCCGGTTGCTTGGCCAGCACCGCCGCACCCACGTCATTGCCCACCACCATCAACTGTACCTGGCCCGACAGAAACGCCGAGATCACGCCATTGTAATCGTTGAAGCGCTGGATATCGGTGCCCGCTGGTGCAACTTCGGTGACCGATGTATCTTCCAGCGTGCCGCGATTGACGGCAACCGACTTGCCGGCAAGATCGGC
>JANLWG010000188.1:0-2340 GCA_031364405.1 Hyphomicrobiales bacterium | reverse complement strand
AATCCTCCCCGCTTATTTCGGACGCTTGGCGCCGTATTTCGACCGGCGCTGGCGGCGCTTGACGACGCCTTGCGTATCGAGAATGCCGCGGATGATGTGATAGCGGACGCCCGGAAGATCCTTCACGCGGCCGCCACGGATCATCACCACCGAATGCTCCTGAAGGTTATGGCCTTCGCCTGGAATATAGCTCACCACTTCGAAGCCATTGGTGAGACGCACTTTGGCAACTTTGCGAAGGGCCGAATTCGGCTTCTTCGGTGTGGTGGTATAAACGCGGGTGCAAACGCCGCGTTTCTGCGGGCATGACTGCATTGCAGGCACCTTGTTCCGATAGGTCGGAGCCTGGCGCGGCTTGCGGATAAGCTGGTTGATCGTCGGCATTTGGCCTTGTCTCTACCTTCGTGTAACGTCTCAAACCCGATTGCACATAGCGAAAAAACACTCGCGCGATCCGGGTTCCTGGATCATGCAGTGTTCCAAAACCAGAGGACCCAAAGGCCGGCAGGGCAATTGGGTCGTGACCTTGAATGTGATCGTCTCACTTTCCAGCCAGCGTCTCGGAGCGCGAAGTTCCGACTGCCTGCTGCTTGAAAGCGAGCCGGGTTCTACAGGGCGCTCCACGACCCGTCAACCCCCGAATTCCGGAAAGTTTCAACCATTTTACGGGTTAAGACGTAATCCGCGCGGATGACGGCGACATTGTCAAGGCGTTTGCCTTAATTCACCCGATTCTCGCCACATCATCGCCCCCGGAGTCCCGCACCCTCCTGATTCACGGCGACAGAATTACACTGAAGATCGAAAATAAGATGGAGACACTCGCCATGACCATGCCGAACAAGACCTGGTGGCACGAGCTTAACACCTGGGAACCTGAAATTGCGCTGGCCTTCTATGGCCGCACCCTCGGCTGGAAATTCGAATCGACCCCCCTTCCCGACGGCGCCGCCTATTGGATCGCCCGCAAGGATGGCCGCCCGGTCGGCGGGATTTTCGGCCTTACCGCGCCGGATTACGAGGGCATTCCCTCGCACTGGATGACCTATATGTCGGTGGCCGACATTGACGAGGCTGAAACCATGACCGCCAGCGCCGGCGGCGAAGTCATGCGCCCCTCCGCCATGGTGCCAGGCGTTGGCAAATTGTCAGTCGTCAGCGATTCGACCGGCGCATTGATCGGGCTGATCGAGCCTGATCCGCCGCACGCCGCAAGCGCGTTTCACTAAGACCGAAAAAGCCTTCCCTTCCCCCCTCGCAGGGGAAGGTGGCGCGAAGCGCCGGATGAGGGGGCGGTTCAGCGTTAGAATTGTAAGATCGGACTCGCTGACCCCCCTCATCCGTCTTGCGCAAGTGACGCGATCCACCTGCTCCCGCCAGGTTGAGAGGGGAAAATTGGGAAAATGCACTGGTGAGTGTTCCGGCGCGGGCATAATGTTGAGTCATGTCCCCCTCCATTATCGCCTACAGTGTCATCTGCATCTTCCTCGCCGCAATTGTGCGGGGTTACTCCGGGTTTGGGTTTTCCCTGCTGGCGATCACCGCTTTGTCGCTGGTGCTGTCACCCGCCGAAATCGTGCCGTCGTTATTCATGCTCGAGGTGGCCGCGAGCCTGCATCTCCTGCCCGGTATCTGGAAGGACATCCATTGGCGTTCGATCGCGCTGCTGCTTGCGGGCTGCCTGATTGGTACGCCAATAGGCGTGTGGATGCTGGCCCATGTCCCGGTCCCGCCAATGTTGGTCGCACTGGGTATCTTCGTGTTGATTTCCGCCCTGCTGCTGTGGCGTGGCTTCACCCTTAAAACCATGCCTGGCCGCGCCGCATCGGTTGTGACCGGCGTGGTATCAGGGCTGTTCAACGGCGCATTCAGCACCGGCGGGCCACCGGTCATCATCTTCTATTTCGCATCGCCAGCCGGAACGATCGCCGGCCGTGCTTCGCTTATCACTTACTTTCTTGGCACCGATATCATTGCCTTGCCTCTCCTCGCGCACGAGGGATTGGTGACCCGGGAAGCCTTCATCCGTGCACTGATCTTCCTGCCCGCCCTGCTTGCCGGCGTCTGGCTCGGCGCCCACAGCTTCAGGGGTGCCGACCCCGCTACGTTCCGCAAATGGGTGCTGCTGATCCTCGCGGTGCTGGCGGTGCTGACGGCGGCCAAGGGGCTCTATGTCTTGCTATCATAGTTCTCTCCTTCCCCCTCATCCGCGCCACCTTCTCCCGCGAGGCGAGAAGGGAGGCGTGATGTTTTAGCGAACTATTCCGCCGCTGGCGGCAACTCCGCCGATCTCGCCTGCTCCTGCAGGATGAGCGCGTCGCGTTTTTCGGCGACTTGCCG
>JANLWG010000311.1:0-5592 GCA_031364405.1 Hyphomicrobiales bacterium | reverse complement strand
CCGCCGCTTCCTTTTCGGCGAGAGCCTTTAAATTGGCGAGACCATTTTCATAATCAGCGCCAATCCACCGGTCGAACATCAATCCCATCCAGCGATCGCCAAGGCCGGTGAGTTCAGTTCTGAAAGTCCAGGTAACACCGGTTCCGCCATTGACAGCAGCCAGCGCGAGCGTGGCACGCGCCCTGCCCATGGCGTCTAAATCTATTTCGGTGACAGTGCTGGAATTGTCGATCGCTTCGACGATGGTTTGCGAGCCGTTGCCGACATTCGCATCCTTCGAGGTCCAGCTCATCTTCTGGCCCACGCCGGCATCGGGTCCTGCGAAGCTATACCGCGTGGCGGGATCAATCGCCGCCCACGGCGACCATTGGTTGAAGCGTTTGATGTTGCCTACAATGGCAAAGATTTTTCTGCCGGTGCATTGATCACCACATGGCGCTCCACCACCGCCTCGCCCGGCAGCAGATATGCCCCGCCGACAACCACCACCACAAGAACAACCATGGACCAGATAATGCCCTTGAGCAATTTTTTCATGGGCGAACTCCTCCAACAATCGGCAATCGCACCACTCGACGCTGCGCAATAGCCCAGTGCTGTGTGCCTTACAACGGAAACGCTGCAATCGCCCGCGCCCTGTCCCTCTTGCCCCTTCCCTCATTCCCCGCTAACCTCGCGTCCGCTTGGTGCCAGCTCTCGGCTGGAGAATCGGGAATGCGGTGCAATTCCGCGACGTGCCCAACGCTGTAAGGTGGATGGTGTGGCAAATGCCACTGGCTGGACGAGAGCCGGGAAGGTGCTGCATTGGATGAAGCCGAAGTCAGAAGACCGGCCAGGCAATGTCTGCAACCCCGCATGGACGGCGGGGTGTGCATCCATCTGCATCGCCAAGGGGATCCCGAGATGCACGACACGTCCAGTACTCTCGCCGCAGCGGGACCTTTCACCCATGACGAGCGCGAAGCTGTCTATCGCGCCATCTTCACCAGGCGCGATGTGCGCAGTCAATTTCTGCAGCACCCGGTGCCGGTGGAAATCCTGCAGCGTCTGTTGCTCGCTGCCCACCATGCGCCCTCCGTCGGCTTCATGCAGCCGTGGAACTTCATCATCATCACGGCGCAAGATGTGAAAGACCAGATCAAGTCCGCCTTCACCGAAGCCAACCAGCAAGCCGCGCGGATGTTCGGCGATGAGCGGGCGGCTCTCTACTCCTCCCTGAAGCTGGAAGGCATCCGTGCGGCGCCAGTCAATCTGTGCATCACCTGCGACCGCGAGCGTGGCGGCCCCGTGGTGCTCGGCCGCACCCATAACCGCGATACTGATATCTATTCGACCGTCTGCGCGGTGCAGAACCTGTGGCTTGCGGCCCGTGCCGAAGGGCTTGGCGTGGGCTGGGTCAGTATCTTCAACGAGGCTGACATCCGGCGCATTCTGGCGTTGCCTGATCATGTGGTGCCAGTTGCCTATCTATGCCTCGGCTACATCGCCGAACTGCATCAGTCGCCGGAGCTGGAAATCCGCGGCTGGCGAAAGCGCCTCGACCTCAATTCGCTTGTCTTCCGTGATCGCTGGGGAGAAGCCATGCAGGCAGCGCCGTAGCGCCTGGCGGCACTTCGCGGTAACACGGATTGCCGTAGATCAAGGAGTCATCATGCCCTCTGCCATCTTCCACAAGGATTTCAAGGCGCGCCCATTCTGGTGGGAGGCCCATGAGCCAAAACCACTGTCCGAAATAGAGCTGCCCAAGTCGGTGCGTGTGGCCATTGTGGGCGCTGGCTATGCCGGACTGAGCGCAGCCCTTGAGCTTTCACAGCAGGGAATCGATTGCATCGTGCTGGATGCCAATGAGCCGGGCTTTGGGGCCTCGACGCGCAATGGCGGCACGGTTTCGGGCGGGGTCAATGTCGGCAAGCGTTACATGGCGCGCGCCATGACCGAACAGGAGTCGGCCCCCTACCTCGCCGATGCTGCCGATGCGTTCAGCCACATCGAGGATTTGATCGCCCGCGAGAAGATCGACTGCGGCTGGACCCGGGCTGGCTATTTTCTCGGCGCCTGGTGCAAGAACCACTATGATGCCATGGCCAAGAAGGTTGCCACGCTCAATACCCATGCCAAATCCGAAGCCTTCATTGTGCCGCCCGAGCGCCAACGTGAAGAGATTGGTTCAGACTATTATCGTGGCGGCATGGTGGTCGGCCGCGCGGCGCATTTGCACCCAGCGCTCTATTTCAAGGGCCTGCTCGATCTCTGCGCCAAACGCGGCATTGCCGTCGCTGCCAATACCGAAGTGACGAAACTCACCCGATCGGCCACCGGCTGGCAGGTCGAAACCCGGCGCGGCATCATCCAGGCGGGCGATGTGATTGTTGCCACCAATGGTTATACCGGCGGCGTCACGCCGCAATTGCAGCGCCGCCTGGTGCCGGTGGGCTCCTACATCATCGCCACCGAGGAATTACCGCCGGATTTGGCCGCAACCATCAGCCCGAAGAACCGCTCCTTCGCCGACACCCGCCGTGTGCTGACCTACTATCGCATGTCGCCCGATGGCAAGCGGCTCATCTTTGGTGGCCGCGCCAAGTTCGGCCACACCGATCCGGTCGAAACGGCGCATATTCTCCATGGTTTCATGACCGATCGTTTCCCGCAATTGCAGGGTACCAAGATCACCCATGCCTGGACTGGCAACGTCGCCTTCACTTTCGATGAAGTGCCACACATGGGGAAGTTCGACAATCTCCATTATGCGCTGGGCTGCAATGGCTCGGGTGTGGCCATGATGTCCTACCTCGGCCATCAGACCGCCCGGAAAATCGCCGGCGAAGTTAACAGCGTATGCGCCTTTGACCGCCCGGAATTTCCCGGTCATCGGCTGTACAACGGCTCCACCTGGTTTTTGCCGTGGATCGGCCGCTATTTCCGCACCCGCGACTGGCTCGACCGGCGTTTCAAATGAGATTTGACCGAAATCAATTCGCAACCGCAACAAATCAGCTAATCAAGCGTTATCCCACTGGCACAGCACAAGGAGACGCCAAATGCCCCGCATTCTCAATCAAGAACACCCCGTCGAAAACCGCCGGAACTTCCTTAAGGCCACGGGCCTGATTTCAGCCACGGCACTGGCGGGCGTATCGCTGGTAAATACCGCCTCCGCCGCCCAGCCTGCCACGGTTTTTGACGTGGCCAAACTGGCACGCGTCAAGCAGACGCTGGTTGCACCACCCTTCCTGCCCGAGCATGAACAGGTGGCCACGGGAGATCCAAAGATCGTCGAAGTCACCATGAACATCGAAGAGAAGAGGACGGTGATCGACAAGGACGGCACCGAGGTGTGGGCATTTACCTATCACGGCTGGGTGCCGGGCCCGATGATCGTTGTCCATGAGGGCGACTATGTCGAACTGACTCTCAAGAACCCCGCCAGCAATGTGCTGGAACACAATATCGATTTTCATGCCTCCACCGGTGCCTTGGGCGGCGGAGCGCTGACCAAGGTCAGCCCCGGCCAGCAGGCCGTGCTGCGCTGGAAAGCCACCAAGCCTGGCGTCTTCGTCTATCACTGCGCGCCCGGTGATGTGATGATCCCCTACCATGTCACGCACGGCATGAATGGCGCGGTCATGGTGCTGCCGCGCGATGGCCTCAAGGATGCAGCAGGCCAGCCCCTTAAATATGACCGCGCCTATTATATCGGCGAGCAGGATTTCTATATCCCGCGCGACGAGGACGGCAACTACAAGAAGTACGAAACCGCAGGCGAGGATCTGCCCGAGTCGCTCGATGCGATGCGCACTCTCATCCCCACCCACGTGGTGTTCAACGGCAGCGCCGGTGCACTTACCGGCGATAACGCCCTGACCGCCAAGGTCGGCGAAACGGTTCTGTTCATTCATGCCCAGGCCAACCGTGATTCGCGTCCGCATCTGATCGGCGGCCATGGCGACCATGTGTGGGAGGCAGGCTCGTTCAATGACAAGCCGGACACCAACCTTGAAACCTGGTTCATTCGCGGCGGCTCCGCCGGGGCCATGGCCTACACCTTCAAGCAGCCCGGCATCTACGCCTATGTGAACCACAATCTGATCGAAGCCGTCATGCTCGGCGCCACCGCCCATGTGAAGGTCGAGGGCGAATGGAACGACGACCTTATGATGCAGGTCGCCAAGCCCGGCCCGATCAACACCTGAGGTTGTCATGTTGGCACTTGCCACGGGCAAAGCGCTGGCTATCGCCGTGGTGGCGGGACTTTCGGGTCTCACCATCACCGCCAATCTGGCCCGGCAAGATACCGGTCCGGATTTCAGCCGCCATGAGGTTACATGGCAGCAATGGAAAACCTGTTACGACACCGGCGGCTGCAGCTTCCTGCCCAAGCCGGGCCGCAAGGCAACGAACGGCGATTTTCCGGTTACCGGCGTCAACCGTTTCGATGTCGATGAATATATCCGCTGGATCAACGCACGCGACGGCAAAGCTTACCGGCTGCCGACGGCGGATGAGTGGAGTGCAATTTCCAATGGCCTCTCACGCCGCAAGACGAAAAAACTTTTTGACGATCCCCGCCTCGCCTGGGCGGCCGATTATGGCGCGATGGAAACAGTTTCCGCCAAGGTGCAGCCGAGCGGCAGCTTTGGCGCCGGCGGCAACGGCGTTGCCGATCTGACTGGCAATGTCTGGGAATGGACTTCAACCTGCGCCACGCCGGATTCTGGCGATCAGGACTGCCCGGCCTACATCGCCGCGGGACTGCATGAAGCTGCCGTTTCGGTGTTCATCCGCGATCCAGCTTTCGGCGGCTGCGCGCTGGGCACACCACCCGCCAATATCGGTTTCAGGTTGGTCGAGGACTGAGCTTTACACGCATCTGGCCTGCAACCGCCACACACCGTCCGCATAATTCGGTTTGCCGGTCATCTGGCTTGATTGGCCATCGGTGCAGGCGAAATAGCGCAGGCTCGATGTGGCAAGCGCTACCGCGTCCTTCTGCTGTTTTGGCCCCATGCCGGAAACCCGCATGTCGAAAACGCGCGCACTTTCCACATAACTGTAATCGAGCTTATAGGTCTTGCCATTGTAGAAGATGGGCTCGGAGCGCGGCTTGGTCTGCATCTGCGCCGAGCCGTGGGTGACGTTTACCGTGGATTTCCCGGCGCAGGAGGAAAGCAAGGCCGCGGCGCAAACAATAACTATGATCCGGATCATGCCCGCCTTATGCCCGCGAAGTCTCGACCCGGCAAGCATCGCGTCGTATAGAGCAGCCATGATGAAACCATTTGATCCAACCGCCCTGCTCACCTCCCGCACCAGGGCCGCCGATGAAGGTGCCATCATCCGCATGGCGCAGAAATCGCGCGATCTGCGCGCGAAAGGCCGCGATGTCGTAAGCCTTACCGTCGGCGAGCCAGATTTCGATACGCCGCTCAACATTCAAGAAGCGGCAACCGTTGCGATGAAGGCGGGCTTCACCCATTATTCGCCGGTGCCGGGCATCGCCGAATTGCGCACGGCACTTTCGAAAAAACTCAAGCACGAGAATAATCTCGACTATGCCGCGTCCGAAATCTGCCTCACCAACGGTGCCAAGCA
>JANLWG010000253.1:0-3965 GCA_031364405.1 Hyphomicrobiales bacterium | reverse complement strand
GCCATCAATTCGAGACAGGCTTCGAGCAGGCATTTCTCGGTGAACGGATCGCCCACCTGCACGGTCGGGCGTTTTTCATCGGCGTCACCGGCAAATTCCGCCGACGCCATGGTGGCGCCGTGAATGCCGTCGCGGCCGGTCTTGGCGCCGAGATAGACGACGGGGAGGCCGACGCCTTTGGCTTTCGAGTAAAAAATCTTGTCTACGTCGGCGAGGCCGACGGCCATCGCATTGACCAGGATGTTGCCATTGTAGCGCGGATGGAAATTGACCTCGCCGCCCACCGTCGGCACGCCGAAGGAATTGCCATAGCCGCCGATCCCGGCGACGACGCCCGACACCAGATGCCGGGTCTTGGGGTGTTCAGGCGCGCCAAAGCGCAGGGCGTTGAGGCAGGCGATTGGCCGCGCCCCCATGGTAAAGACATCGCGCAGAATACCGCCAACGCCGGTGGCCGAACCCTGATAGGGCTCGATGAAGGAAGGGTGGTTGTGGCTCTCCATCTTGAAGACAATGGCCTGACCATCGCCCACATCGACAACGCCGGCATTCTCGCCCGGACCCTGGATAACCCGCGGACCCTTGGTCGGCAGAGTCTTCAGCCATTTCTTGGAGGATTTATAGGAACAGTGCTCATTCCACATGGCCGAGCAGATGCCCAGCTCGGTCATCGTCGGCTCACGCCCCAGCAGCTTGACGAAACGCTGGTATTCATCGGGCTTGAGGCCGTGCTGTTTGATGAGTTCGGGGGTGATCTTGATGGAGGCAGGACGGATCATTTCGCGCCGGTTCCCAGTATTTCATTTTCCCATCCTATAATCGGATGCCGTTTGAAATTCGGCCACACTTCGTGGACCGCATCAGACCGGCAATGCCAGATTTTTCGAAATATCATATATCTAATTTGACTGGCAAGCATGTGACTCAATTGTGGTAGTTCATCAAGTTGGCGGTAAAATTCCAAGTTGTTAAATATCAAGAGATCAACACCGTTGGCGCTTGTTCCGTATCGATGGGATTTGGATCTGACAATATTAACAAGCCAACCTTGCCAATCTCTGCTTAAGCGTTGGATTGCTCTAGGGTCGCTGGATGTAACTCCTTGAGAAGCATTCCTATATTCATCGCCACGACGCCGATCTGGATCGTCCAATTCTGCAATTTCTACACTCATCACAGTATTCGGCAAGTACACCTCTGCGTCCGGAAAATCATCATCGATTAGGCGGCAGCTCCGAGCTAACAGTGCCTTGGCAAACTTGCCGATAATCCACGCTTCACGAAATGACTTCGCTTGATCGCTTGAACGAACAAAAAGTTCGCGATTGTCAAGCAAGTCTCCCAGTTGGTTTGTAGTAACTAGAAAATCCGATAAAGTCTGGCGAGCATATAACTTTCGCTCAAGGTCGCCGATTTCATCTACCAGCTGCGATTTGTTCATTGGGCTGCCAGTAAGTTCTCTGACAGCGGACCGTAGTCCGATTTGCTGTGCAGCGGTTCGATCAAGATATTGGGTTGGGGCATTGTGTCGAGGACGTAGCCAGTCACGCCGCCTTTGGGGCGAGCCGCTTGATGGTGAGCTTCTCGTTGCGCAGCCGTGCGTGGGCCAAGTCATAGGCAAGTTGCAGCCGCAGCCAGTGCTCGGCTGTGCTGCCGATAGCTTTTTCAAGGCGGAGTGCCATTTCTGGCGTAATGGCACTCTTGCCATTGGTTACGTTGTAGAGCTGCTGGCGGGTAACGCCGAGGCCGGCTGCTGCTTCGGCTACCGTCAATCCAAGAGCATCAATGTCATCCCGAAGGCCGGCGCCGGGATGGGGTGGGTTCTTCATCGGCATGGCAGGTATTTTCCTTAATGATAGTCCAGTAGATCGACATCGTGGACATTGCCTTCCTTGTAGCGGAAGATGATTCTCCAGTTTGCCCGCACTGTCACTGCATGGAAACCATTCAACTCTCCCTTGAGCGGATGAAGCCGGAAGTTCGGGCGGTTCATATCCTCGATGCGCGCGGCAGAATCCAAATCCGCCAAGATAATGGCGATCCGGTCCACCATATCTTGTGGCAGCTTGCTCCTGTTGTCATCTTCGTAAAACCGTTTCAAACCTTTGTGGCGGAAACTAACGATCATCCATTCGTGTAAAACGTCAATTTACGTTTGTCAAGTTCGCATCGGTGTTTGTGAATATGCCGACCGCCAGCGACGCGTGGCTGGCAGAGTCTTTGGTCATTTCTTGGGGGACAGGGGAATAGTGGCCGTTCCACATGACCAATCGGTTGCCTGGCTTGGTAATGGACGGACCGCATCCGGCCTCTTGATCTGGACGGAAGCGATTTTGAATAGCGAGTTATTGAAAGAATAACGCAGGCGTTTGACGCCTGCGCTCGAACATCAAAAACAATTACTGGAGCGCCCGGCCGAAACTATCGGTGCACGCGTCCATGGCGTGGGAGTGCTTGGCCGCCTCGTGGCGCATCATCAGTTCGACGCGGGTTTGCAGGGCCATTCTGGTGATGGCGAAATCGCGCACTTCTTCCGGGTCTGGCTGCTTGTTGCGGTCGAAAAAGGATTTGAGCAGGGCTGGCATTTTCTTGAATCCTTTGTCTGAAGCGGTGATGCCTGTTCATTGTCTGGCAACCACAGTGGACCGCATATCATAGCGTTAATCCATGATTAACTTCGGGTTCGGTGAACGGCTGCTTTCTTTTCAAAATAAGAAACTAATAAAATTGCTCGTACCGGTGCCTGTTATGCGGCTGATTTGCGCCGGCAGAAGCACGACGATTTCACCGGCACGTCGGCCCACGCGTTAGCCAAATCCAAACGCTGCTTGATGAGGATGGCTTCGTCGCGCTTTCCCAAGCGCTCCAGGCATTCGTGAAAGCCATGGAGGCTCCAGATATTGTCGGGGTGCTGGCAGGCACGGCTTAGTGTTTGGTCGAGGCCGAGATCGGCGCGGTATACCGTTTCAGCTTCCTCGATCTGGCCTTGCTCCAGCAACAAGGCGCCAAGCGCATGGCGCGGTGGCTGCATCCAGCCCCAGGGTTCATCGTAAAGCATGTTGTCGGAGAGTTCGACGGATCGGCGGAGATGGGCAAATGCGGTTCCATAATTGCGTTTGCGGTATTCGATTTCGCCGCGCATCATCTCAGCACCAATGGCGAGAATATCGATGCAGGGATTGTTGAACAACGCGCGCGATTCTGGCATGCGCGCCAGGGCCTGATCAAACAGGCGGGCTTCGGCTTCGGCGGCGGGCACGTTGGAACTCGCCGCATGGGCCACCGCCTTGGCATAGTGCAGCATCGATGTGGTCATGCAGTAAAGTTGTTGATCGGCGGGCAACGGGCTCGCAATAATCTCCTGCCATTTGCCAAAGCGGATGAAGACATGCTGCTTCATCGATATGAAAGCTTCCAGCCAATCGGCCATCGGCGGTGATTCAATGCGCAGCAATTCCTCGGGAAGGCTGGTTGCCATTTCATCGGCGGCTTCAATGGCTGGCCGATATTGACCGAGAAACATGGCGCCATAGATTTTGAAATGATAATTGTGGCAGCGGTAGAGCGAATAGAAATTGTTTGCTCCCTCGCGCGCCAGATATTTTCGGTCAGCAATGGAGGCACGGCTGTTGCCATCAACAACATCCTTATATAGCCCGCACAGAACCTCGGTATGGGTTGGCATGTGAACGAGGTGGCCGGCATCGGGCACGAGGCCGCGAAGTGCTTGGCCTGCCCGCAGGGCGCGCTGGGGGTGGGGCGACATTTCCATCAGGTGAATATACATATGCAGCACGCCCGGATGCCGCATGCCGCCGGGTGCGGCCATGGCCCGCTCCAGCACAGCGATGGCCTCGGCGGTATCAGCGCCATCGGCTGGCTTTCCGGCCTTGATATCCCACAATTGCCAGGGGGTGCGGTTCATGATCGCCTCGGCGAACAGGGCGGCCACGTCGAGATCGTCC
>JANLWG010000245.1:0-8114 GCA_031364405.1 Hyphomicrobiales bacterium | reverse complement strand
GGCGATCAAAGCCAGCGTCATCGATGAACTCGGACAGCCCTCGATTCTCATCAACGCCGCTGGCATGTTTGGCCCGATTGAACTCGTCTGGAAGACCGATCCAAACGAGTGGATCAAGACACAGATGGTCAACGTCGTTGGCGCTTATCTTATGTGTCACGCATTCATTGACGACATGATGGCAAGTGGCTGGGGCCGTGTCGTCAACGTGACCTCGGCCGCTTCGCTTCACGAACCCGGTCCGATCAACAGTGCCTATGGAACCAGCAAAACCGCCCTCAATCAATTTACCCGGCACCTTGCGTCGGAGATCGCAGGAAGCGGAGTGACTGCAAATGTCATTCATCCAGGCGACGTAAAGACCGACATGTGGGCAACGGTCCGAGATGCAGCGAAGAGCCTGGGTCCTGAGGCCGACCGCTACCGCGAATGGGCGCGCTGGGTGGAAGAAACAGGCGGCGACGATCCTGAAAGGACTAGCGATCTTATCGCAGCTCTTCTAGGTGAAAAAGCGGCATCTATAAACGGGCGTTTTCTTTGGATCAAGGAAGGGCTACAGCCCCCAATTCCGAGTTGGGGTGCGTTTGTGCCCAACGAAGCCTGGCTCTGACAGTAGGGAGCGAATGACATGAAAAAGAAGGCAAACACAGCCTTTCTGAAGATCAGGGAAGCTGAGCAATCTGGCGCCAAAAAGGGTGTTGCGCAGACTGTGGTCAATCGCGTCCTTGATCTCATCAGGACGGGCATGCTTCGCGCTGGCGACAGGCTCCCGTCGGAGCGCAACCTGATTGAGATTCTCGATATTAGCCGCCCAAGCCTCCGCGAGGCATTGCGCGCGCTTTCAATTCTCGGAGTCGTCGACACCCGTCACGGCGGCGGCGCTTATGTGACCAACCTCGAAGCGCGCACACTTCTGGCGCCGCTCGATTTCTTTCTTGCCTTGTCGGAAGCGAACCTGACCGACTCTTTTGACAGCCGCCGTTTGGTCGAACTTGAGATCGTGCGGAGGGCCGCACAGAAGGCAACCGCAGAAGACATTGACGACCTCAACGGAATGCTGCTGGCTCATGAAAAGGTGTTGAGCGATCCTGTGGCATTTCGAATGCTCGATAGCCGCTTTCACGCCCGCCTCTCAGCTGCTGCCGGCAATGTGATTCTCGAACGTATCGCTTACGGTCTCTACAACATGGGCCTCGACGTCCGCCGTCGGGCCACCCAGGAATCTTCGCTCATTCGCCGCAGTTTCGGCGAGCACACCACGATTGTCCGCGCCATCGCAGCGCACAATCCTGTCAAGGCTGTTGCTGCCATGAGCCTCCATCTGAACCACATAGAAGCAAGCACGCGGCGCGTCATCGAAGAGGATAACGCTGCTGACGGTTTTTCGGCGCCCCGACGTTCCACTGAAAGTGTTGGTGCGGGCGGTCGTCGACGCTGAGAACCTTGGCTAACGCACTTGGTAACTTGACTCAACGAGCCAAAAGAGAGTACTTGAGTGGTCTGTCCACTTGTGGAACGGTGGACGTCAAAAAATGTTTCGAAAATGGGAGAATTATTCAATGCATCCGATCACGAGAAGAACAGTTCTAAAATCAGCTGCAATCGGCACTTTTACTATTCTGGCACCTCTGGGTGTCCGGGCCGCAAACAATCCTCCACAGATTGGCATTGTCGGCAAGATACGCATTCCGTGGTTCGACAATGTTGAGAAAGGTGTTCTGAAGGCGGGCAAAGAACTCGGCGTAGACGCCACGATGATAATCCCGACAGAAGCCGACGCGGCCCAGCAAGTCCGGGCAGTTGAGGACCTTATCGCCAAAAAAGTCGATGTCATCGGTGTTATTCCTAACGACGGCGCGGCGCTGGAGCCTGTGTTCAAGCGCGCACAAGACGCCGGTATCAAGGTTATTGTTCACGAACAGCCAGGCCAGAAGAACGCTGATTGGGATATAGAGCTCATTCAGGATAAGCAGTTCGGCGAGGCCCATCTCGAAGCGTTTGCCGAGGCGATCGGCGGCGAGGGAAAATACGTAGTCTACGTCGGCGGGCTCACGGTTACGCTGCACAACGTCTGGGCTGACGCTGCCGTCGCGCTGCAAAAGGCAAAATATCCAAAGATGGAGCAGGTTGGAGATCGCTACGGCGTTTCCAACAGCGTTGAGGATAGCCAGAAAACAGCAGCTGACGTGATGCGCGCCAATCCCGATCTCAAGGGCTTCCTGATCTTTGGTGCCAACGGGCCCATTGGCGCTGGTCAGGCCGTCTCCGATGCCGATAAAATCGGCAAAGTCATCGTCGTCGGTCCGTTTATTCCGAGCCAGGGCCAGAAACTGATGAAATCGGGGGCAATCACCAGAGGATTTCTTTGGAATCCGATCGACGCCGGCTACGCCATGGTTCAATTGGGGAATCTCCTCGCCCTGGGCAAGACACCTGTCGACGGTATGGATATCCCAGGCCTCGGACCCGTTCAATTGGGGCCGGAGGAGCGGACGATCAGGGCAAACAAGATGCTCGACATCAACCCCGAAACGATCGACGAACTGGCAAAGCTCATCTAGTGATCGGGTCAAGCCGTCGAGTTACAGGAATCGTCGGCAACTAAGGAAATCGTGTTCTGGCTCACCTCCCGGCCGGAGCGCGGTTTCTGTTTTAGTCCTTCAACTCGGACCCGCCAATCAGACAAAACTTATGACAGAACTGACCCCATCCATTGTCCCGTTTCTCAAGCTCAAGAATATCAGAAAGCGGTTTGGCGGGACAGTCGCCCTGGACGGAGTCGACTGGTCGGTGAATCCCGGTGAAGCCCATTGCCTTGTTGGAGAGAATGGTTCCGGCAAGTCCACGCTCATCAAGATCGTTGCAGGCGTCCATCGACCCGACGCTGGTGGTAGCATAGCTATCGATGGCATGACCATCGATCACCTGACGCCTCATGCGGCAAAGAAGTTGGGCATTCAGGTCATTTATCAGGACCTCTCACTGTTTCCGAACCTCAGTGTGTGGGAAAACATCGCCATCGACCAGGAACTCGGCGCACCATTTATGGTGATACATCGCAAAGCCATGCGCATTACCGCTTCGGAAGTCTTGGCGAGCCTCGGCGCGCACTTGCCTCTCGAAGCCATCGTCGGCCAGCTCTCCGTTGCAGAACGGCAAATTGTGGCAATTTGCCGTGGTCTTGCCGCCAACGCGAAACTACTAATTATGGACGAGCCAACATCGTCACTTACACACCATGAGGTCGTGCGCCTGCTCGCGACTGTTCGCCGCTTGAAGGACATGGGATTAGCCATCGTCTTTGTCAGTCACCGGTTGGAAGAGGTGGTGGCACTCGCCGAGCGCGTTACAGTCCTTCGCGATGGACAAAAGGTTGCCACAGTTCCGGCAACCGACGTCGATGATCACCGGCTCGCCGAGCTGATGACTGGAAGCCGCATCACGCACACCGTGAAAGCACGAAATCTCCCGCGCCGTGACCAGGTCCTGGAGATCAGGGGCGGTGGCCGCAGTGGCGAATTCACCGATATTTCTTTCGCATTGCATGCCGGTGAGGTGCTCGGCATCATTGGGCTGATGGGTTCCGGGCGAACCGAGCTTGCCCTCGCGCTCTTTGGAATGACGCAACTACACCATGGAGAGATACTGGCAGATGGCAAACCGCTTCAGCTTCGTTCAAACCAGGATGCCATCCGGGCAGGCATCGCCTATGTTTCGGAGGACCGACTGCTTCTCGGTCTGAACCTTCGGCAGTCGATCGCCGACAACACTGCGATCACCATGCTCGACCGGCTTGCGAACGGCTTTGGACTTGTCCCGCAGCATCGGCGAAGTGGACTCGCTGCCGAGTGGATAACGCGGCTTGGCATCAAGGCCTCAAACAACAGTGCCGCCGTTCAGACCTTGTCGGGCGGCAATCAGCAGCGTGTCGTTCTGGCCAAGTGGCTTGCCACCAATCCAAAGATTCTCGTTCTCGACACCCCTACAGCAGGCGTCGACATTCGCAACAAGCAGGGTATCTATGACATTATCCGCAAGCTCGCCGACGAAGGCGTTGCCATTGTCCTGATTTCCGACGAGATACCGGAGGTCTACTTCAATGCTGATCGCATCCTGCATATGCGCGAGGGCCGGATTGTCAAGGAATACGTGCCCGGAGTGACCAGCGAGACGTTACTAGCGGAGGCAATCTTTGCATAAGATACTCGTCACGATATTCAGCCGCACTGAAACGTCGCTAGCCGTGGTGATCGTCATCGTAGCCACTGTCTTTTCCTTTTCTTCACCCTACTTTTTCACTCTTTCCAACACTACTGACCTGATCGAAGCCTACTCAGTCACCACGATCCTTGCGGCCGGGGTTTTCGTAGTGCTGGTATCCGGGGGTATTGATATCTCATTTGCTGCGGTTGCCTCGGTGACGCAGTACATCTCCGCGATAGTTGCTGCCAAATACGGCGTACCGGCGGTTCCTGCCATTGCATTGGCCTGCGCCATGGGCGCACTTCTTGGCTGCGTAAATGCGCTCCTGACCTACTATCTCAATGTTGTATCGATCATCGTGACAATCGCGACCTCAAGTATTTTCTATGCCCTATTGATCTATTTCACCGGGGGCAGTGAAATCTACAATCTTCCTGGCTGGTGGACAGACCGTGTCGTGTTTTTTCGATTCGAGACGGCAAGCGGTGACTTCGCACGCATCACTCTTCCCATGGTGATCATGGTCGTGGTCGTTTTGATCACACATTTTTTGATGTCGCGAACCTACGCCGGTCGTCAGATCTATGCGTTGGGCGGTAACCCGGAAGCAGCGAGCCGGGTTGGGATCCGCATTCTGCGCCTCCAGCTTCTCGTCTACGGATATCTCGGTTTCCTCGCCGGGCTCGCGGGATTTGTGCAGGCGCACCGCGTTCACCAGGTCGTCCCGACTGCGATGTTCGGCACCGAACTCAACGTTCTGGCAGTCGCAATTCTCGGTGGCGCAAGTCTTGTCGGCGGGCTTGGCTCGATGAGCGGCGTCGTCCTCGGCGTACTCCTCCTTGCAATATTGCAAAATGGACTGAACCTACTTGGCGTCTCGCCATATTTCTTTGACGTCGTCATAGGTCTTGCGATCCTCATCTCAATCAGTGTGACCGCGCTTACTGAACGGCGTACGCGAAGTAGACGCTACATTGTCGGTGCCGCTACATGAATAGTTCCAAGCAGCCATTGCCGTCGCGGGCCGGTACTATCACGGTACCACTTGACCGCATGGTTGCGGCCATCCGGGAGAGCACCGGGACTAATCTCGCCGGCCTGTTGCTGCTGCTTTTGGGGTTGTTCGCTGTCTTTAGCTTTCTCCTGCCGGGCATTTTCCTGCAGCCTGTGACCATGCAGTCGATGATGTTCCAATTGCCGGAATTGGGGCTCCTATCACTGGCGATGGCAATACCCCTGGTCTCCGGCGGCCTCAACCTTGCAATCATCGCCACCGCCAATCAGGCAGCGCTCCTGATGGCATGGATACTGACGACACAGATGCCGCCAGATGCGGCGGGAAGTGAAGTCTGGCTGTGGATCGTTTTCGCTCTCTTTGCTGGCTTTCTGCTTTGCCTGATCATCGGACTTGTTACGGGTTTCATCGTTGCGATAGTTGGCGTCCATCCAATCCTGGTGACGCTCGGTACTCAAACGTTGATTACTGGCATCAGCATTTGGCTGACGCGCGGCCAGACACTTTCAGGTTTTCCCGACGCTCTTATCCGGGTCTCGAATGAAACCATCGTCGGTATCCCGATTTCATTTGGCATCTTCGCTGTTGTCGCCTTGGGAGTGCACATCTTTCTGACCCGCACCGTACTCGGCATTCGCATCCACATGATTGGCTCAAACCTGGAGTCAACGCATTTTTCCGGTATCGATACGCGGCGGGTTCAGATCTGGGTCTATGTGCTGTCGAGCCTGCTCTGCTGGTTGGCGGCGATTGTGATGATGGCCCGCTTCAATTCCGCTGGTGCCGATATCGCTCAGTCATATCTGCTCATTACCATACTGGCTGCGATCCTCGGTGGAATTGATCCGTACGGCGGATTCGGCCGGGTCACCGGCCTCGTCGCGGCACTGCTTATCCTCCAGACGATTTCCAGCGGATTCAACCTCCTTGGATTTAGCCAACACCTGACACTTGCCCTATGGGGCCTCACGCTTGTCACTGTCATGGCGGCAAAAAGGCTCACCGGCATGCTCGTTAACCGTTATCGCTCGCGATCAGAAACTGTTTACCGGTGAAAATGCGCGGGCGATCTTGTCTGGAAAAGTTCGTAAAATGAGCAATGAATGATCACTAGGTGTCCAATTGGTTCTCGTCCACGTATGGGTCGCTAGTTGCCAATAGAATGAGCGGGGCGATATTTCCGGTTAGTGTCATCCACGCCGGTTTGACCGAGCCTGCGTAAGGTCGGCTTACGTCCTGATAGCGGCTTGCGGTGCTGGTGCAGGAGCTCCTGACCAAACCATGGCGGTCGACAGCTGGATGGCTCGCGCGCGGGCTTCGATCAACTGGCCGAGGTGGTGGACGCCGTGGGCGACCGGATCGAGGTGCTGATGGACGGCGGCGTCCAGCGGGCCACCCATGTGCTCAAGGCGCTGTCGCTCGGGGCCAAGGCGGTCGGGCTCGGGCGCTATTACCTATACCCGCTCGCTGCCGCAGGCCAGGCCGGGGTTGAACGCGCGCTCGGACAGATGAAGGTTGAACTGGAACGCAACATGCGCCTGATGGGCTGCACCGCGATCAGTCAGCTCACCCGCGCCAACCTACGTTTCCGCTGATGCTTACCGGAAACGGCGCGCCGCATAGGATTCGATCCTATCAAACGCTCATCAAATCGGATCCTGCTGGTGTTAATAGGACCCGTCGTCTATTGCGCCGGGACTGAACATCTCATCCGGTAGGAGTCTGTGGACAATCTCACGGATCTTTTGCTCATGGGCGAGGTCCCTGAGAA
Source organism: Hyphomicrobiales bacterium (assembly GCA_031364405.1). Classification (GTDB taxonomy): domain Bacteria; phylum Pseudomonadota; class Alphaproteobacteria; order Rhizobiales; family Aestuariivirgaceae; genus Aestuariivirga. The sequence continues at coordinate 1,125 of JANLWG010000245.1, read as the reverse complement.
GGATCTCGCGGTATTTCTGCATTTTGCGCAACTTTAGGTCATGTTTGATCCGGCTTATTTCGCGGTCGCATTCAGCCTTGCGCTCGCGGATTGTCTCCCACTTCGGGATATCCTCCTTGCAGAACGGCCCTACGATTTGGACCTCGCCAGTATTAAAGTTGATGCGGATATTATCGGGGTGTGGAATGGGCTGGGGGAGAGATAACCCGAGCTTCCGGCAGTGCTCGATTTCCTGCTCCCAGTCATACTTGTAGTCGATCATCGTCCGCACATATTCACGATGGCTGGTCATATTCTCGTCCTCGACGACCTTAACCATCTGGGTGAAGTGCTGGGCCGCCCTGTTGTTGCCCTTGGCGGCGTTGACGGCAAGGGCGCGAACGATCGCCGTGGCCATGGGGAGCGAGACATTCTTCCCGCCATCGCGCACTTTGACCAACCGATAGGCCTCTTCGAGGACGATGGACTTCAGGCGCTCTTCACTGAGACTGGGGAGCCTGTTCTTCGCCCCTCGGGCGCGGCCTTTCGGATTGCCGGAACGGCCCGGCTTGAACTGGCTGCCGATGGGAGGCTTGCCATACCCCACCTCGTAGGCGGTAGGGCTCGCAAGCCCCAGGTGTCGTTTGGGCGGATCGTCTCCATCACGTGTACTGGTCATGACGGTCAGACCCAGTGGAGTGACAGCGGAGACCCACCGGCAGCGCCGGATGCTGGCTGTTGATGGCCTGCATTCGCATGGGCGGTCAACGCCTGTTGTTCCCCCGCAACCTCGATCGAGTCACTGAGTGAGCCAATCAAACCGGGTGCAGGCGCTCCCGAGACAGACGAGCGCGACGTGGGGTAGGGATCTGGGGCGGACGGCGTGACATGAAGCGGCGCTTCCGGCGATTCCGTGCTCTTCTCACGCTCCACCTCCTCAAACCGCTGACCGGTTCTCTCGAGGACCGCATCATCCTTGGCGAACACCTGCCAGCGGCGGATGATGCGATCGCAGTAGAGCGGATCGAGTTCGCAGAGGTAACCCCTGCGCCCGGTCTTGTGGGCGGCAATGAGGGTCGAGCCCGAGCCGCCGAAGAGGTCGAGGACAATGCCGTTGCGCTGGGAGACATCCTTGATGGCATCGGC
>JANLWG010000230.1:0-10935 GCA_031364405.1 Hyphomicrobiales bacterium | reverse complement strand
TGGACCTGGCGCGATGTGATGTATGGCTTTGCGCTCAGGCTTTCGCCGGAGGATATGGAAGCCGTGGCGGCCCAGCTCTATGTCGAGATGCTGAAGAGCGGTTTTTCGGTGGTGGGCGAGTTCCAGTATCTGCATCATCAGCCCGACGGCAGTCCTTATGCTGAGCCAGCCGAAATGTCGCTGCGCTGCATCTCGGCGGCAGAACAGGCCGGGATTGCCATCACCATGCTGCCGGCACTCTATACCTATGGTGGCTTTGGCGGCCAAGCGCCGGCCGCGGGGCAGCGGCGCTTCATCAATGACGCCGAGCGCTATCTCGCCATCTATCAGACGCTGCATTCGGTCTGCGTTAACCATCCACTGCGCCACATTGGCATCTCACCCCATAGTTTCCGGGCGGTTACTGTCGACCTTCTCAAGACGGTCATTGAAAATATCGACCCAAAATCGCCGATCCATATCCATCTGGCCGAGCAGATTAGGGAAGTGGAAGATTGCCTTGCTTGGTGCGACCAGCGCCCGGTTGAATTGCTGCTCGACAGTTTCGATCTGTCTTCGCGCTGGACGGCGATCCACGCCACGCACATGACCGATACCGAAACCCGGCGACTGGCAAAATCGGGCGTCATTGCCGGCCTGTGTCCAACTACAGAGGCCAATCTCGGCGATGGCATTTTCCCGGCTGTTACGTTTCTTGCAGCCGGTGGCGCCATTGCCATCGGCTCCGACAGCCACATCACCATCTCTCCCGCCGAAGACCTGCGCATGCTGGAATACTCCCAGCGGCTGCGCGACCTCACCCGCAATGCGCTGGCCGGTGGGCCGGGCCTTTCCACCGGACGCACACTTTACGATGCAGCACTCAAAGGCGGTGCCGCCGCCATGGCCCAGCCGGTGGGCGCCATTGCACCGGGCTACCGCGCCGATATCACCGTGCTCGATGACGATCACCCTTCCCTCATCGGGCGCAGTGGCGACGGGCTACTCGACGCTTGGATTTTTTCGACAGGCAATGCCGTGGTGAAGGATGTGTTTGTGGGTGGCGCCCATGTGATTAACGACCGCCATCACCGCCATGAAGACCGGATCGCCGATAATTTCCGCACAGCAGTAAAAAGGCTTAACCCATGATCCACATCGGCGAACGGCCCATCTCTCTCGATGACGCGCGAGCCGCCCTCGGCGGTCCGATCAGCGTCCAACTCTCTCCCAAGGCCCGCGCCCTCATCGAGCGCAGTGCGGCCACCGTCACCCGCCTGCTCGCCACCGGTGAGGCGATTTATGGCGTCAATACCGGCTTTGGCAAGCTTGCGAAAACCCGCATCGCCGCCAAGGATTTGAGCGCGCTGCAGATCAACATCGTGCGCTCGCATGCGGCAGGTGTGGGTGCCCCGCTTGATCCCAGCATCGTGCGGCTCATCATGCTGCTCAAGATCAACTCCCTGGCGCAGGGTGCCTCGGGCATTTCGCTGATTGCCATGGAGACGCTGGCCGCCCTGATCAATGCCGATGTGCTGCCGGTCATTCCCGGTCAAGGTTCGGTCGGCGCCTCGGGTGATCTCGCACCACTGGCTCACATGAGCCTGGTGTTGATTGGCGAGGGTGAGGCTTATCACAGGGGCGCGCGCATATCAGGTGCGGAAGCACTGGCGGCCGCCATGGTGGTTCCGGTTCCGCTCGGACCCAAGGAGGGGCTCGCCCTTCTCAATGGCACGCAAGTCTCAACCGCACTGGCGTTGTCGGGCCTGATCGGGGCTGAACGCAATGCCGCCGCCGCCATGCTGGCGGGCGCCCTGTCGATTGATGCGGTGATGGGGTCCGATACGCCATTCGATCCGCGCATTCATGCGCTGCGCCCGCACCCCGGCCAAATGCTTGCGGCCAGCCACTATCGCCGCCTGCTCAAGCACAGCGCCATCCGCGCCTCCCATCTCGAAGGTGACGACCGGGTGCAGGATCCTTACTCGTTTCGCTGCCAGCCGCAGGTCATGGGGGCCTGTCTCGATATGCTGGCCAACGCCGGGCGCACCCTGATGATCGAGGCCAATGGTGTCTCCGACAATCCGCTGGTGTTTGCCGAGGATGGTGCGGTGTTGTCGGGCGGAAACTTTCATGCCGAACCGGTGGCCTTCGCCGCCGACATGATTGCCATGGCCATTGCCGAAATGGGCTCGCTTTCGGAACGGCGCATCGCGGCGTTGATCGATACAACGATCTCGCTGCTGCCGCCGTTCCTGATCCGCAATCCCGGGCTCAACTCGGGCTTCATGATTCCGCAATGCACGGCTGCCGCACTGATGAGCGAGAACAAGCAGATGTCGCATCCGGCCTCGGTTGATTCAGCACCCACTTCCGCCAATCAGGAAGATCATGTCTCGATGGCCACTCACGGGGCCCGGCGTCTGATTCCGATGAACGCCAATCTGGCGCGCATCATTGCCATCGAGCTGATGGCGGCTGCCGAGGGCATCGAGTTCCGCCGCCCGCTGGTATCATCGCAAGCGCTGGAGGCGGCCCACGCAGTCATCCGCGGCAGGGCTCAACGGCGCGATGAGGACCGCGAGTTTTCCACCGATACGGAAGCCGTGGCGGGCCTCATCGAGGCACAGGCTTTCACCCCATTCGTGCCGGGCCTTCTCAACGATCTCGGCTGCCGCTAGTCTTGGGGCATGAAACTATTCGATCTCAAGGACCGGGTAACCGTCATCACCGGCATCAGCCGCGGCATTGGCCGTGAACTGGCCCACGGCTTTGCCGAAGCGGGCGCTACGGTCGTGGGGTGCGCCAGAAGTTTCGAGCGGGCCGACAAGACCGCGGATGAACTGCGCAAATTGGGTCATGATGCGCTCGGCGTGCTGGCCGATGTGACCCGCCCAGAGGATTGCGAGGCGCTGATCCAGACCGCCGTCCGGCGCCATGGCAAGCTCGACATTCTCGTCTGCAATGCCGGTGTCAACATCACCAAGCCGGCAATTGATTTCAGCGCGGCGGAATTCGACACGGTGATCAGCGGCAATCTCAAAGCCTATTTTCTAACAGCCCAGGCCGCCGCCCGGCAATTCATCAAGCAGGGCAAGGGCGGCGCCATCGTGATGAACTCATCGAACGCCTCGGTTGCGGCTTTCGACGGGTTGACCCCCTATTGCGCGGCGAAAGGCGGCATCGACATGCTGGTACGTTCGCTCGCCGCCGAGTGGGGTCCCCACGGCATCCGCGTCAACGCTTTCAATCCCGGTTACACCAACCACTCGATGACTGAAAAGGGCCAGACCTATCTGGCGGAGGCTACGAAACACATCATCGCCCGTACGCCACTGCGGCGCATGGCGGAGATGAAGGAGATGGTGGGGCCCGCCGTTTTCCTCGCCTCCGATGCTGCATCCTTCGTGACCGGAACCATATTGCTTGCCGACGGCGGCTGGTGCGCTCTTTGATTTTCAACCATCCATGGCCAGCGCTTGAACACGCGGTCAAGACCCGGCCCGATGCGGAAGCCTTGGTGTTCCCGCATCAGAATGCGCGGCTCGGCTTTCGCCAGTGGCATGAAGATGCGCTGCATCTTGCCGGAGCATTGGCGGCCCGGGAATTGGGTCGCGGCGATCACATCGCGCTGCTGGCGGAAAACCGCGCCGAATGGGCGGTGGTGCAAATGGCCTGTGCGGCGTTGGGCGCGGTGTTCGTACCCCTTAACACCCACTACCGCAGGGATGATCTGGCCTATGCACTCAAACAGTCTCAAGCCAAGGCGTTGATCTGCTCAACAAGTTATCGTTCCAACAACTATCTGGAAAATGTTGCGGCGGTGCGCCCGCAATTGCCGAAATTGGCTCAGGTGATCAGTCTGGAAACAGATTACCCCAAACTCATCTCGGAGTGCCGGAGCTTTGAATCGGTGGCGGCCGAGCCAGCCGATGTCGCGGCTTTACTCTATACCTCTGGCACCACCGGCTTTCCAAAGGGCGCCCTGCTCAGCCACCGCGCCATGATGATGGATGCTCGTGAAGCCACTGACCGTCTGGGACTTGTGGCTGGAGATCGTTGGACGTCGATCATTCCACTGTTCCATTGTGCTGGCTGCATTCTCAATCTGCTTGGTTCCTTGCAAAGAGGTGCCGCCTATGTGGGGGTGCCGCGTTTTGATCCCGAAGCCATGTTCAGGGTGATCGAGAACGAGCGCTGCACATTTCTGTCGGGCGTTCCCACATCCTATCTCGCGATGCTCGATCATCCCGCTCGCAAGAACTATGATCTCTCGAGCCTGCGGGCGGGAACCTGTGGCGGCGCTGATTGCAACCCCGCTGTGCTGCGCCGCTGTGCCGAGGAATTTCCGATGCCGGGATTGGCGCAGGTCTATGGCCAGACCGAGGGCGCTACGCTGTTTTCGTGTCCGCACTTCGGCGACCCAAAGCGTTGGGAGACGGCGGGCGAAATCCTTCCCGGTTATGCTATCCGCATCGCCGATCCCTTGACGCTGCAACCCTTGCCGGCCGGAACTATTGGCGAAATCCAGGCGCGTGGTCCAATGGTAATGGAAGGCTACTACGATCTGCCGGAAGCCACTGCGGAAACAATTATCGATGGAGGCTGGCTGCGCACCGGCGATCTGGGTTCTCTGACCGGCGACAATCGGCTGGTGATTGCGGGAGGGCGTTTGCGCGATTTGATCATTCGGGGTGGCGAGAATATCTATCCCGCCGAAATCGAAAACGTGCTGCAGCAACACCCCGCCGTGGCGGCGGCCGCGGTGTTCGCCCGCAAGGATGACTACTACGGAGAATCGGTTGCCGCCGCGGTAAAACTCTCAGCGCCGGTGACGGCCAGGGAACTCGGTGAATATTGTGCAACACGCATCGCCAAGTTCAAAGTTCCGGCAAGTTTTTTTCGCGTTGAGCAGTATCCGCTCACGCCATCGGGAAAAATTCGCAAAATCGAGCTTCGTCAGTGGGCGGAGGATAACGGCATGGAGGTACTGGCATGACGCTGACCTTCTGGTTCGATGTCCATTCGCCATGGTGCTATCTGGCGGCATACCGCATCGGCGGCATTGCGCGCAAGCATGGGCTGGAATTGCAGTGGCGGCCATTGCATCTACCGCGTCTGCTCGACCGGATCGGCGGGCGGCGGCCCCTCGAAGGCATTCCGGTATTCGTCGACTGGTTCAAGCAGGATATTGTGGATTGGGCCGAACAACTCGGTTTGCCGCTTAAATATCATCCGGATTATCCCCTGCGCAATTCGCGGGCACTGCGGGCTTGTCTTTTTGCCAGCGATGAGGGCAAGGCCGAAGCTTTTGCCACCCGTATCTTGCGGGCCTATTGGGCAGAAGCTGCCGACATCACCGGCCTTGATCTTCTGGCGGCATGGGGCGAAGAGTGCGGATTGAATGGCGACGGGGTCCGTACCGCGGCACTCAGCGGCTGGATGAAACAGCGCATTGAAACCAATACCGAAGAGGCAATCGGACGCGGCGTGTTCGGCGTGCCCACGGTTGATACCGGATCAAAACTCTATTTCGGCAATGACCGGCTCGATCTGCTCGACCGGCATCTGAGCAAAACCACAGCCTGATTGCGTCCAATGCCGGATTGTTACTTGAAAGCTGACATGTTCTCGGCAAGCGCGCCGCGGGCAAATTGCGCTTTGGCCTGGTCCTGGCTCCATTCCAAGCTGTAGCTGGAAACTGCCATTGGCACGAAGCTCACCATCGTCAAAACGAAGAGGCCGATCAGGAGAGAATACGCGGTTCGCATGGGCGGTGTTTCCGGATATTAATTAATCAGTGTTTAATTATATAGCTTGAAATTAAACGCTGGTCAATATAAATTTTTGCGATGGCAAGAAGATCAGATCACAGCCGTCCACAATTGCTCGAACTGGCACTCGATGCAGCTCGTAAAATTGTTTTAAAACAAGGCCTTCGGGGTTTATCCACGCGCCGTATCGCGAGCCGGATCGGCTACTCGGCGGGTACCCTCTATCAGTTGTTCGATGATCTCGATGATCTCATTCTGCGGATGAACGCGAGAACCCTCGACGGACTTCTGAAGTCCTGCCGCGAAGTTGATTTCTCGATGGAACCCGAAGTCACGCTGCAGAACCTCGCTGGCAGGTACATCGAATATGTCGGCCGCAATCCCGGGCTTTGGAACGCGATCTTCGAACACAGCCTGCCTGATGGCCGTGCTGCACCGGACTGGTATGTTGAGCGGACGCGGCAACTCCTGGGATTTGCCGAGAAAGCCATCGAACCCCTATTTGCAGCAGGTGAAGAACAGGCGCTGCGCCATGAGGCCCACGTCCTGTGGGCGGCACTCTATGGCATCGCCGCATTGGCGACGGCGCAAAAACTCACCGCCGATGAATCGCCCGAAGCGCTGGTAAGATCACTGGTCCGCAACTATCTCGCCGGTTTGCGCAGCCAAGGGCGAAATTCACGTCTTTGACAACCGGCCGCTTGTCCCGAGATAGTCGACAATCGCATTGGCAGCCGTCTCGGCGGCGATCTGCGTCGTATCGATGCGGATTTCGGGGTTCTCGGGATTTTCATAGGCTGACGAGATGCCGGTGAAATGTTTGATTTCGCCGCGCCTCGCCTTGGCGTAGAGGCCTTTGACATCGCGTTTCTCGGCTTCAGCCAGTGTCGTATCGACAAAGACTTCGACAAACTCGCCCGGCTCCACCATTTCGCGCGCCATCAGGCGCTCGGAGCGGAACGGCGAGATGAAGGACACCAGCACGATCAGTCCGGCATCGACCATCAGTCTTGCTACCTCGGCAACCCGGCGGATATTCTCGACGCGGTCGGCATCGGTGAAGCCCAGGTCGCGGTTGAGGCCGTGGCGGATGTTGTCGCCGTCCAGCAGATATGTCATGTGGCCCAACGCGTGGAGTTTCTTTTCCACCAAATTGGCGATGGTCGACTTGCCCGCACCCGACAGCCCGGTGAACCACAGCATGGCGGGTTTCTGCCCCGCCATGGCGGCGCGCGAATCCTTGTGCACATCGACCGCCTGCCAGTGAATATTGGCGGCCCGGCGGAGGGCAAAGCGGATCAGTCCCATGCCAACGGTGGTATTGGAAAAACGGTCGATGATGATAAAGGAACCCAAATGGCGGTTCTCCGTATACGGAGCAAAAGCAATGGGCCGGTCTAGTTCGAGGTTGCATACGCCGATTTCGTTGAGGGTGAGGCTCTTGGCCGCCACATGCTCCATGGTGTTGACGTTGACCTTGTATTTCAGCTCTTCAAGGGTTCCCGGCACCTGCGAGGTTGAGGCCTTGATCACATAGGGGCGGCCCGGCAGCATGGGCTCATCGCCCATCCACAGGACTTCCACTTCGAACTGGTCGGAGGTTTCGGCGGGGTCGTTGGCGATGCACAGAACATCGCCGCGGCTCACATCGATCTCGTCCTTCAGTGTGACAGTCAGTGATTGGCCGGCAACACCCACGGCGAGATCGCCATCATGGGTGACGACACGGTCGACGATCGAGGTTCTGGCCGATGGCATGACTTTGACGGGATCGCCGGGGCGCACGGTGCCGCTGGCGATGGTGCCGGAGAAGCCGCGGAAATTCTGGTCGGGGCGGTTGACCCATTGCACCGGCATGCGGAATGGCTTGGTATCGAGATCATCGCCCACCGGCACGGTCTCGAGATGGGCCATCAGGGTTGATCCATGGTACCATGGCATGTTGGTCGAGCGGTCGATGACATTGTCACCGGCAAGGGCCGAGAGCGGGATCACGGTAATTTCGTTGGCGCCGAGACCGTGGGCAAATTCGCGATAGTCCTTCTCGATTTTTTCGAACACATCCTGGCGGTAATCCATCAGGTCCATCTTGTTGATGGCGACGACCAGATGCTTGATGCCGAGCAGGGTGGCGATGAAGGTGTGGCGGCGGGTTTGGGTCAGCACGCCCTTGCGCGCATCAATCAGAATGATGGCGAGGTCGGCTGTCGATGCGCCAGTTGCCATGTTGCGGGTGTATTGTTCGTGGCCCGGCGTGTCGGCCACGATATATTTGCGCTTGTCGGTGGTAAACGCCCGGTAGGCCACATCGATGGTGATGCCCTGCTCGCGCTCGGCGGCGAGGCCATCAACGAGAAGTGCGAAATCCAGATTGCCGCCTTGCGTGCCCATCTTCTTGGAGTCGGCTTCAAGGGCCGAGAGCTGATCCTCGAACAGCATCTTGGCTTCATAGAGAAGGCGGCCAATCAAAGTCGACTTGCCGTCGTCTACCGAGCCGCAGGTAATGAAGCGCAGCAGGTCCTTCTTTTCCTGCGACTTGAGATAGGCTTCGACGTCGCCGCCGGTGAATTCGATGAAGCGCGCCATCAGAAATATCCTTCCTGCTTTTTCTTCTCCATCGACGCGGCCTGGTCCTTGTCGATGACGCGGCCCTGGCGTTCGGAAGAAGTGGCCACCAGCATCTCCTCGACGATGTCGAGGAGAGATGTGGCGTTGGATTCAATGGCGCCGGTCAGGGGGTAACAGCCCAGGGTACGGAAACGGATATTCCTCATCTCCGGCTTTTCACCCGGGTTCAATCGCATGCGGTCATCGTCGACCATGATCATCTGACCGTCGCGCCAGACAACCGGGCGCTCGGCGGCGAAATACAAGGGCACGATGGGGATGTTCTCGCGGTGGATATATTGCCAGATGTCGAGTTCGGTCCAATTCGACAGCGGGAAAACCCTGATCGATTCACCCTTGTTCTTGCGGGCATTGTAAAGATTCCACAGTTCCGGACGCTGGCTCTTGGGGTCCCAGCGGTGGCGGGTATCGCGGAACGAGAAGATGCGCTCCTTGGCACGGGATTTTTCTTCATCGCGCCTGGCGCCACCGAAGGCCGCGTCGAAACCATATTTGTCGAGGGCCTGCTTCAAGCCGTCGGTCTTCATGATCTGGGTGTGGAGGGCCGAACCATGGTCGAAGGGATTGACGTTCTTGGCGATGCCTTCGGGATTGATGTGGACGATCAATTCGAGGCCAAGCCGGGCCGCCGTTTCATCGCGCATCTTGACCATCTCGCGGAACTTCCAGCGGGTATCCACATGCATCAGCGGGAAGGGTGGTTTGGCCGGATAGAACGCCTTCATGGCGAGATGCAGCATGACGGCTGAATCCTTGCCGATGGAATAGAGCATCACCGGTTTTTCACATTCGGCCGCCACTTCGCGGATGATGTGGATCGATTCCGCTTCGAGCCGTTCAAGATGGGTTAGACGGCGGGGCTCTGTGTCCATCACTTTTTTTGTGTCCATGCTGAGTGGCTGGGTTGCTGGAGTAGGCGATGGCTTTTGCTTGCACATCCATGCGCGTACCCGGTCGATGGTGCGGGTAGAGGGCGAGCGGCCCTTCTTGAGGTCGAAGACGAAGGACGGGTCACCCAGAGCCTGCTTTCCCAAAGTGGTGGGATCAAGGCTTGCGGCACTCAGGAATGTCTCGATCTCGGCCAGAAAGGCCTGTGCTATATTATCCATGATAGGTTCATACCTATAACCTCGTGCGTTGTCGAGCGGGAATATCCTATTATAGAGGAAATGACGGTTGATAAAAGGTCAAAACCTATTTTTGACAGTGAGTATAATCTTGAAAGTTTTTTCAAGACAGTTGAGCCGCCGGATTCTTGGGTATAGAAGTTTCACAGGAGGAATAATTTGGACAAAAAATCGTCAGCCAAGCCGGGAAACGCCGATGCCATGGCCTATCAGGAGCCCCATCGGGTTGATGCTGTACATGGCAAATTTCTTGAAGTGGCCATTGGCCGCGAGGTCAAGCGCTTTCGGGAAAAACTGGGGATCACCATTTCCGAACTCTCGAAGGCGGCGGGCATGTCGGCGGGCATGTTGTCGAAGATCGAAAACGGCGCCACCTCGCCTTCGCTGGCATCGCTGCAGGCTTTGAGCCGGGCCCTGCAGGTGCCGGTCACCTCGCTGTTCCGGGGTTTTGAGGAAATCCGTGACGCCACCTTCGTGAAGGCGGGCAAGGGATTGACCATCGAACGGCGCGGTACCAGGGCTGGCCATCAATACGAGCTTTTGGGCCACAGCCCGCATGGGCCGGTGATGGTGGAGCCCTATATGATTACTTTAACGCAAGAGTCAGATGTGTTCCCGACCTTCCAGCATTCAGGCCTGGAATTTCTCTATATGATCGAAGGCAATGTAGTTTATCGCCATGGCGACAAGACCTACGACATGCACCCCGGCGACTCGCTTTTCTTCGACGCCGATGCCTCCCATGGCCCGGAAGAACTGCGCCAGCTGCCGATCCGCTATCTGTCGGTGATCAGCTATCGCCGGGATGAGTGATTTTACAAAGTAGCTACCGGTAGCTACTTTGCGGCCATGAACATCTCCGTCAAGGAAGCCAAGAACCGGCTGTCTGAACTCCTGCATCTTGCTGAAAAGGGCGAGACAGTGGTTCTGACCCGCCATGGCAAGCCGGTGGCCGATGTGGTGCCGCACAGGCTGAATAATGGCGGCATACACGAAGAAGCACGGGATCACATGGGTGGTCGACTATATCCCTGAAGATTTTGACGATCCACTTCCCCGGAACTTCCTTATGACGCCACTTAATCCTGAGTGACCCTGCTGCTCGATATTCGTTATGTGATCGAGCTTGTCGAGGTCTATTGGAGCGGGGTCGAGATGGCAGTCCGGTCTCCCGTGCTGGCGAGACGTACTGATATTCACCTTAGCATTGCCAGCCTGTAGGAGGTTGCGATCAACACCTCGGCGGTGCAGACGTTCTTCGCCGCCAATATCGGCAAGAGCGTTGCGGGCGCCCAAATCCGCAAGTATTTCGACTAAGCCTTCGGTGCTGGTGCCGGCCAGCGGTTGAGGATCGCCTGCAAGGATGACGGCATCCGCCGCCTGATCGCGGAAATGTCCCTGGGCCTCAAGGGCGATATTTCGCCGAG